>JALZAY010000256.1 GCA_030948025.1 Pseudomonadota bacterium | reverse complement strand
TTGCCACAAGCGGCCCAAGTCTAGGGAGGAAACACCCAAAGAGGGCATCTGCAGCAAGAGGCTTGCCGCGAATTCGTGATCTATCACAACTAACATCATCCGTCAATAGCTAAATTTCCTGCCTGTCGGTAGCACACAATATGTTCCAGTTTGCACACGATCTGTCCGCTAAGTTTCCTACCCTTTGCGGGTTGGGATGCGCCGGACGGAAGCCCGACAGGGAGTTCGAGCAGGAAGCCATGCTTGCCCGCCCCGACGCCGCGCTCTTTGAGCTGAGTGCGAAAGAGGTTGGCTGGCGCGATGCCGGCGTGGCGGCTGGAATGATTTGAAGGCGAAGCCTTTGTTCGGGCGTCCGCAAACCATTGTTCTTGCGGTGTTTCAGAAACAAGAAGGCGCCGCGCCCGGGCGAAATTACGGTGCGCCAGGATCATTCGCAGCCGCCCGCGTTGCGACGACTTAATTTTCCGCGCGCCTCATTTGACCAGCATGACCTTCGCGTCGCCTTGTCTGCGCAACAAATTGAGGGTCACATCTCGCCCGTGCCGATGGAGCCTGAGATCGAGGCGCGACTCGCCAAGACTCAACTGGTTCAAGGTCACATAATCCAGAAAGGCGGGCATGGCGGGATCGCGGAATGACACCGAATTGGCTTCATGACGGAGGTCCATGCCGAGACAGGCCCCGAGAAAGGCAAAAGGCGCTGCCGACGCCCAGGCTTGCGGCGCGCACGCAACGGGATAAGCCGTCGGCCCGCGGTGCGGTTTGCGGATGAAGCCGCAGAACAACTCCGGCAGGCGGCGCAACTCCTGGTACGCCGCCGCCTCGAACATCGCGGCGAAGACTTTGGCCGCGTGCCAGGGGAAGCCATAACGGGCAAGACCAAGCGCGATCATCGCATTGTCGTGCGGCCAGACCGAGCCGTTGTGATAGGAAATCGGATTGAATCGCGCCTCGCCGCTTGCGACCGTTCTGATCCCCCAACCGCTGAACAGATCCCGGCCAAGCAAGGTCCCGGCGACGCGCGCCGCCCGTTCCGGCGCGGCGATCCCGGTGAATAGCGCATGGCCCGCATTCGATGTCCGGACCCGGCATGGACGCTTGTCGCCATCGAGCGCCAAGGCAAAGGTGCCAAGATCCTCGCACCAAAAAGCCGCCCCGAAATTCTTTTGCAGACCTTGCGCCTCGCCGCGCAACCTGATTTCGAAATCATCCTCGCCCATGCGACGCGCGAGTTTCGCGGCATGCGTCTTGGCCCCGAACACATAGCCCTGCACTTCGCAAAGCGCGATCGGCCCTTCGGCCAACGCGCCATCGGCGTGAAAGATCGAATCATAAGAATCCTTCCAGCCTTGATTGACAAGCCCCGATGCGTTTTGCCGCGCATATTCGACAAAGCCGTCTCCGTCCGCGTCGCCGAACGTGTCGATCCATTGCAGAGCCGCCTTGATATTCGGCCAGATCGCGGCGATCGTTTCGATGTCCCCGGTCCGGTCGAAGTACATGCCAGCCAGCATGACATAGAGCGGCGTGGCATCGACGGTGCCGTAATAGAGCCCGAACGGCACTTCGCCCAGACGCGCCATTTCCCCGTTCCGGGTTTCATGCAGGATCTTCCCCGGCTGCGAGCCGGCGGAAGGATCGAAGGTTTTCGCTTGGGTCGCGGCGAGAAAATGCAGAACACCTTTGGCGACGGACGGGTCGAGCCACAGGAGCAGCATGGCCGTGATGATTCCATCGCGTCCGAAGACCGTGCTGTACCAAGGAATTCCGGCGTAGGGATAAAGCCCATGGCTCGTCCGCGTCATCAGCATGTAGAGGTCGGCGGTGGCCTGCCGGCAGACTTCATTGAAAAGTTCGTTCGAGCTTTCAATCGTCGCGATGCCGGCCGCCTTGTTCCGGATCGCGCGTCGCCTCGCCCGGAAAGCACGTCCAAAGGGAGAGATCCGCGGCTCGTTCCTGTCCTCGCAAAGAACCGAGACAAAGAGCGACCTCCGGGCATTGGGCGCAAGCTCGAATTCAAACGTCGCGCGATTTGTCTCAAGACGAGAGGGCGGCGGCAAGAAGCGCAATTCCGTCTTGCGCTTGACATTGTCGAGCCCCTCGTAATGAAACCCGGCGCCGTCTTCGGTGACCAACGACGTGGACGTGCCGCGCCGTTCGCGCGAGGTTCCGCGAATTTCGAACAGATCGCGAAAATCGGCGCCAAACCCGATGTCGATGCGAAAATGTCTGGTGCTGTCGGCGTAATTGCGAAAACCGATCCTCTCATAGCAGACAGCCTGCCAAAGGAATTTGGTGCGCTCGATCGCAATCGTGCCGCGCGGCAGCGAAATGGCTCCGTCCATATGAACATCGGGATTGGCAAGATTAACGGAGAGAGCGGCATTGTCGTCTTGAACCACCGAGCTCAACAACAACGGCCGTTTGCCCTCGAACCGGAGTTCGTACCAGGACAAAAAGCGGGTGTCGTTGAAATAGAGCCCTTCGGGTCCGGTGCCGATGACGCCAATGTCGCCATAATTATCGAAGACCGCGAAAGCATCGCCATCTTTCAGGGTCCGCAGCGCCCGCTGGACGAGCGACCCCTCGATTTCGATATAGTGCCGGGGCAGCTCTATCGTCGCGTCCGCGATATTTTCTATACCGCGCGCCGCCGCATGAATGTCATCACCGATGTCCGTTCTCCGCGCAATCCGTTGTTGTGCCGCCGCGGATCCCGTGCCAGTCGGCCTGCCACGCGATTGCCCCGGCGCACTCCGGTTTTGGATCTCGCCTGGGATTTATCGACTCGGCCCGCCGGGTTCAAGACCTGCCGGCCACCTTGCTTCGTAATTCGCTCCCAAGCCAGTGGCGAGGCCTCACGCTGGGGATAGGCGGTATGGCAAGCTCGGCAATTTCGGTGTTTGCCGGAACGCGCGCCAGGAGCGCACGATAGGCCGCGACATGTGCTCGCGCCATTCGCGCCGCGGTGAACCGTTGTTCGAACTCGGCGCGAACCTTGCGCCGGTCCATGTAAGCGGCCTGGTGCACAGCCTCCACCGCCGCCTCGATCGAGTCGACAATCCTGCCGCTGACGCCCTCCGTGATGACTTCCGGCACGGATCCATTTGGCCAGGCAATTACCGGCGTTCCCGCCGACATCGCCTCAATCATGACAAGTCCGAAAGGCTCCGGCCAGTCGATCGGAAACAACAGCGCGCGTGCGTTGCCGAGAAATTCGCATTTTTGGGTTTCGTTGATTTCGCCTATGAATTCGATGAGGGGATGGTCGAGAAGCGGTTCGATCGTGGTCTCGAAATACTCAAGGTCGACGGCGTCTACCTTTGCCGCCATCTTCAAGGGGATCCCGGCTCGCTTGGCGATTTCTATCGCGCGGTCCGGACGTTTTTCAGGTGAAATGCGTCCGAGAAAAGCCAAATAGCTCCCGCCGTCTGGATTGAACGGACAAACATGCGAAACCAGTCCATGCGGAATGGTGGCGAGCCAATTGGCATCGGCCGGCATTGGCCGGCGCTGCGCGTTTGAAATCGAAACGAGCGGCATCTCCGGATAGGCATTATAGAGCGGCAGGGCATCGGGCATATCGAGCCGCCCGTGCAATGTCACCAGACATTTGTGGGCGAGATCGTGGAACAGGGCTTGCGGCAATAGGTCGACATGAAAATGAATGACGTCGAAATCATCGGCGTGGCGCCGGACCTCGCGCAGCATCGCTAATGTACTGCCGAGGTGATCGCGGACTCCCGCGAGCCGCAGACTTTGCGGAGCGCACACGACAAGATCGGCGGACGTCTCAGATTCGGCGCTCGCGAATAAACTAACCCGGTGCCCTTGCCGGACAAGCTCTTCCGCCAGCCAGGACACGACCCGCTCGGTCCCGCCATAGAGCTTGGGCGGTACGGCTTCCGCCAGCGGCGCGACGAGCGCGATACGCATTGAAACTCCTTCGTTAATTAAGGATGAAGGTTTTGCGATCTCTCTAGATCTGGCCGGATAATGCGGTAGACCGGCCAAAGTTCCGGGAGAACTGCCGCTGTCCGCGAACCCGTGCCAATGCCGTCTTTATTCCTTGCCCCTCGTTGGCGACCAGGACGATGGCAAAAACAACATCTAAGCGTGTTTTCGATTTCGAAGCCACCCTTAAAGTTCCCTCGGCGTTAGCTACGTGCCGGTCAGGCTGTGCTAAAATTGCAACGGTGCTCCGGATACGGTACGTTCGCGCAAGAAAACGGCTCCGCTTTGCTAGCTTCGGCCGCTGTTTTCGGCTAGTTGTGAACCGAAGTTTTTGCAGGGAAAATTCATGTTGGGCTTGCGATGCGGCTTGATCTCCTTGTTCACCCTCGCCGTGCTGGGGGCCGGCGGTTGTTCGTTCTTTCCTGTAAATGGGCCGACCTCCGCGGATATTGAGAGCGGCACCTCGCCGACCGTTCCCTATGCGTTGATCAAGCTTACCCCCGAGACCATCGACATTCTCGCGGCCCATGAACCCAAAGGATTGGCGGGTGCGTTCACGGACCGGCGCCCATC
>JALZAY010000074.1 GCA_030948025.1 Pseudomonadota bacterium | reverse complement strand
ACAGCCGCCACCACGCGGGTCCGAAGATCTTCCGAATAGGGCTTCGTCATTCATCCTGGCCTCCTCCCAGCCAGAATCTTGAATCACGACAAAGCTCGCTTGGGAATCCCACCCGATTCTGTCACAGCGGATAACGCACTAGGCGGCGCCAACCACGCCGCGCCGCAAGACAACAAAACGGACCCAATTTTGTCCACCTGCGATAAAGCAAGCCGTTTTAGAAAAATTGCGCGATCCTGATCCGGCTCGATTTGACGCGATGGACGTATATGACGACCGCAAATGGATAAAGACGCCGTGTCCCCGTCATATGCGGATCGATCAACGCGAAGAACGGGTTCGGCGGCTATGCCGGACAATCGAATTTCGTCTTGTCCTTGATGAGGACATGGCGATTCAAGCGGGCCCCGGTCGCACCCAAGGGCTGGCGGAGGCAAACTTACCGCAACAGCAGCATGAGGGCGATCGCGGCGATGAGCCAAAGCGCGATGTGGCCCCAGCGCGCGCCGCGCGATTCGGCCTTGCCGATTTTCGCGATCGCGTCCTCCGATAACTCGAAACCGCTTTCGGCCATGCCTTCGAGCTGATTCACGATATTTTCGCTGCGCAAAAGCACCGAAGGCAGATTGGAGACGAACCGCGCAAGCGTCGAGGCGGCGCGGCCGGCGTCCTGCAATTTGCCTACGGGCCCGAGGTTCTGCTCGATCCAGGCGCCGACCACCGGTTCGGAGGTTGTCCACACGTTGAGTTTCGGATCGAGCGTGCGTGCCACGCCTTCGACGACAACCATGGTCTTTTGCAAAAGAACGAGTTCGACTCGTGTCTTCATGTCGAAAAGGCCGGTAATCTCGAACAGAAGCGTCAGCAGTTTCGCCATGGAAATCTGATCGGCGGTGCGGGAATGAATCGGCTCGCCGATCGCCCGGATGGCCTGCGCGAAATCCTCGATCCTGTGTACGCGCGGCACATAGCCGGCCTCGAAATGGACCTCCGCCACGCGCCGGTAATCGCGCTTGATGAAGCCATAGAGGATTTCCGCGAGAAAGCGCCGCTCTTTGAAACCGAGGCGGCCCATGATGCCGAAGTCCACCATTGTGAGGCGCCCCTGCGCGTCGACAAATAAATTTCCCTGATGCATGTCGGCGTGGAAAAATCCGTCCCGCATCGCCGTGCGCAGGAAGGATTGAACGACGTTGCGGCCGAGGGCTTGCAAATCATAGCCCTTTGAGGCGAGCGCCTTGATGTCGGATAAAGGTGTCCCATCGATCCATTCGAGCGTCAGCACCTCTTTCGTGGTCCGGTCCCAGTCGATTCGCGGAATCCGGAAATCCTTATCTTGCGCTGTGTTCTCGGCGAATTCGGAAGCCGCGGCGGCTTCGAGCCGGAAATCCATTTCCATCTTGACGGTGCGGGCGAGCGTATCGACGACCTCGACCGGCTTCAGGCGGCGGCCCTCGCCGAACCAGCGTTCGGCCAGGCGCGCCGCGAAATACATGTCGCCGAGGTCGCGTTTGAAACGCCGCTCGACGCCCGGACGCAGCACCTTGACGGCAACTTCGCGTTCGCCATCGCCGTCTTGCACGAGCGCCCGGTGAACCTGGGCAATCGAGGCGGCGGCGACCGGCTCTCCGAAACTTATAAAGGTGTGGCCGAGCGGTTCGCCGAAGGCGGCCTCGATGGTCGCGATCGCGACCGTGCGCGGAAAAGGCGCCATCCGGTCCTGCAAAAGCTCGAGCTGCTGGACGACGGCCACGCCGACGACGTCCGGCCGAGTCGCAAGGAATTGGCCGAGCTTGACATAGGAAGGCCCGAGGCGGCTAATCGCGGCGGGGAGATTGGCAAGGCCGGTTGCCTTCTTGCTGGCGGCCTTGGCCCCGGAAGTTCTCGCGCCGCCGAGCGCAAGGAGTCGTGCCAAGGCGAGCGGCAGCCGCGCGGCCGGCGGCAGAATCGAAGGATCGACGTCGCTGAACACGCCGGCCCGGGCCAGCACGAAAACCGCGCGCGTAAGCCGTAGCGAGGAACCGAGGGAAGAACGCAATTCCGGCTGCCCTAACCCATGGTCCGGTCCGGAAGAGCCGGGTCGCGCCGCGAAGGGTGCGGCTGGCGAATGATCGGACGGCGATCGCCTGTTTCGCTTTTAAGAATCATGCTCCTGCTCGCACTGACTGACCGCATGATCCTTTCCGGAAATTCCATGGCTTTGTCAGATTCTTGCCTAAAGCTTCCAGCCCGAATGAATGGCGACGATCCCGCCCGAAAGCCGCGTGAACGAGGCCCGCTCAAACCCCGCCGCGGCGATCTTGCCGCAAAAACTCTCGGCATCGGGAAACCGCGCGATCGATTCGACGAGATAACGATAGGGCTTATCGTCGCCCGCCACCAAGCGGCCGATAAGAGGGATGACTCGAAACGAATAGGCTTCGTAGAGACGGTCGAGGACAGGCACGTTCACATTCGAAAACTCGAGACAGAGGAACTTGCCGCCACGCCGAAGAACCCGGTGCGCCTCGGCCAGCGCCTTGTCGATGCGCGGCACGTTGCGAATGCCGAAGCCGATCGTATAGGCATCGAAGCTGTCGTCGGCGAAGGGCAGCTCCTCGGCGTTTGCCTCGACGAAGTCGAACGCCGCTGCAAAACCGCGCTTGGCGGCGCGGGCGCGCCTTCGTCCCTCCTCCAGCATGGCGGCATTGATGTCTACGACAACGACCTCGGTCAAGGGCGAGCCTGCCTTCGCCACCCGGAAGGCAATGTCGCCGGTGCCGCCCGCCACATCGAGATGGCGAAACCAGATTTTCCTGGACGGCTTGACCCTACTAACGAAAATATCTTTCCAGATCCGGTGGAGGCCGCCGGACATCAGATCGTTCATGAGGTCGTAGCGGGACGCGACCTTGTGAAAAACCGCGTCCACCCGCGCCTGCTTGTCGGCAAGCGGCAAGCGGGAAAAACCGAAATGCGTTTCTTCAGCCATGTTTTGCGGTGCTCGACTCGGGGCGGGTTACCAATAACCAATAGGGTCTGATTCTTGTGAACCATAGCGCGGGCCGTGCGCCATGGCTATGGAGGGTCCTTCGCCGCACCACGCCGTAGGATGAACTCATTTATCCGGGCGCCGCACGCGGATTCGCCCGCAAACGAGACCGAGATAGAGCGCGAGCAGGGCGGCGATGGAGAAGAAAAACCCGTTGGGCGAGACGAGATCCATGCCGAAGCCGGCGATTGGCGGGCCGCCGAGCATGCCGAGCGAGTAGAGCATGATGAAGGCGGCATTGGCGCTCGCTAAATCTGGCCCGCTGTAGCGCGAGCCAAGATGTGCCAGTCCGACGGAATAAAGGCTGCCGACACCACCGCCCCATATGACAAGCATGGAGCAAAAGAGAGCAAGGTGCGAGGGCCCAGCAAGAGCCAGCGCGATTGCTCCACAAAGACCGAAGACACCAAGCGATAACAATAGTTTGCCTCTATCCATCTGGTCCGAGACAAAACCTATTGGGAAAGCAAACAAGACGTTGCCAAGCGCGAACAGGGTAACGAACAAGGCTCCGGTCTCTGGGCTCTCGCCGGCGCGAAGGGCATAGACCGGCAGGAGGCCGAGGCTCGCGGTCTCGATTGCGCCATGCAGCAATCCGGCGAGGGTGGCGGCGGGAACGCTGGTGAGGAAGCCGAGAACCGGGACCCTCGGCGTGCTCTTGATCTCTGGCACCTTGCCGCTCCAAAGGACAATCGGCAAGGCCGCGAGCGCGAACAGTACCGTGGCGACCACGAAAGGCGTTGCACCCGCGATGCCGGCAAAACCGAGGATCAAGGGGCCGGCGGCGAAGCCGGCCGCGAGACTGGTCGCGTAAAACCCCAATACGAAGCCGCGCTGCCGGGGCGGAGCGATCGCGTTGATCCAATATTCGCTGGTGACAAACAAGATGCTGAGGGCGCCGCTAAAGACCGCGCGAATGGCCAGCCATGCCCAGTAATCGTTCGTCAAGGCGAAGCTTAAGAGACTGAGGCCGCCGATGAGCAGCGCCAGCAAAAGCAGCAGCTTAACGCCAACCCGGCGGGCCAGGGCCGGAACAAAGGCGGCGCCGGCGAGGACCGCAAACCCGCCGGCGGTGGGGTTCAGACCAATCGCATGCGCGCTATAACCCTGTCCGGCAAGGCGCAGCGCGAGCAACGTCATGGTCAGCGAAAGCCCGACGCCGACAATCGTGACCGAGGCGATCGCGGAGGCGAGCGCCGGGATCACGTCGCGGCGAGCCACGGATGTCTCTCGGCCGGCGGGGCGGGGCGAGGGATTCATGTGTCCTTGCTTTGGCCAATGGTGCCTTCGGCGCGGCCGGCGTTTTCGAAGCCGTGCATGCGCAAGGCCCATTGATAGGGCGGCCGCAAAGCCGCCGGGGCCGCAGCCTTTTCGGTGACAGCAGGCGCATCCATGACGGGCGTAGACGTGGTTCTCTCCGTCCCGGAACCGGTGGCAGGCAACTCGCCTAACGTTTTGCGGCCTTACTATCAGAAAGCCGCGCATGAGGCGATCCGAAATCGGGCCGGATGTCGCGGCGCGTCGATCGCTTTGCCTTTGCCGGGCGTGGCCGCGTTTGGCGGGGGGCGGTTTCGCTCACCAGCTCGAAGCGGAGCGCACCAGCGAGCGGCGCGGCTTCCACGAGCCTGACGGTTACAATGTCGCCGAGCCGATGCATCTGGCCGGTGCGCGAGCCGATCAGGGCGTGGCGCGCCGGGTCGTGCCGGAAATAATCGTCGCCGAGCATGGCCGCCGGGATGAACCCGTCGGCGCCGGTCTCGTCGAGCTTGACGAAAAGCCCGGCGGTGGTCGCGCCCGATATGCGGCCTTGGAATGCCGCCCCGATTTGGCCGGCGAGATGGGCCGCGATCAGGCGCTCGGATGTTTCGCGTTCGGCGGCCATGGCCCGGCGCTCGGCGGCGGAAATTTTGGCCGCGATTTCGGCCAGTTCCTCGTTCGCGATCGAGGCCAAGCCATCGGGCCCGAGATGCAGCGCGGAGATCAAGGCGCGGTGGACAATGAGATCGGCGTAACGGCGGATCGGCGAGGTGAAATGCGCGTAGCGACGCAGATTGAGACCGAAGTGACCGTAATTCTCGATCGCATATTCGGCTTGTGCCTGGGTGCGCAGCACGACTTCGTTGACGAGATGCTCGTTGTCAGTGCCTTTTACGCGGGCGAGAATGCCATTGAATTGCGCGGCGCGAAGAACTTGGCCCTTGCCGGACTTGATGCCGATCGAGGCTAAGAATTCGGCAAGATTGTTGAGCTTTTCGAGCGATGGCTCATCATGCACGCGGTAGATGAAAGCCTGGCGTTTCGCCTCAAGCGTTTCGGCGGTCGCCACATTGGCGAGGATCATGAATTCCTCGATGAGCCGATGGGAGTCGAGCCTTGGCGGGGTCGCGATGGATTTCACCGCGCCCTTTTCGTCCAGGATGATCTTGCGCTCGGGGAGGTCGAGATCGAGCGGTCCGCGTTTGTCGCGTGCGATTTTCAGCGCGGCGTAGGCCTCGTAAAGCGGCACGAGGACGGCGGCATGGAGCGGACCCATGGCCTCGTCCGGTCCATGGTCGATCAAAGCCTGCGTCTGCGCATAGGCGAGTTTTGCCGCCGAGCGCATCATGACCCGATGGAAACCATGGCTTAATTTATGGCCATCGGCGGCGATGATGATGCGGGCGGCAAGCGCTGGGCGATCCTCGTTTGGGCGCAGCGAACAGAGGTCGTTGGAAATCCGCTCCGGCAGCATTGGCACGACTCGGTCGGGAAAATAGACCGAATTGCCGCGATCCTGCGCCTCGCGATCGAGCGCCGCGCCGGGACGCGCATAGGCGGCGACATCGGCGATGGCGACGCGCAAAATAAAGCCGCCGGGATTGGCCGGATCGGGGTCGCGCTCGGCGTGGACCGCGTCGTCGTGGTCCTTGGCATCTACCGGGTCGATGGTCACGAGCGGGATCGCGCGCCAATCCTCGCGATGGGCCATGGTCGCGGGTCTCGCCCGCTCCGCCTCGGCAATGACCTCCGGGCCAAAGACATGCGGAATCTGGTGCGCGTGGATGGCAATGAGGCTGATCGCTCTTTCATTGTCGAACGCGCCGAGCCGTTCGCGGACTTTTGCCGCCGGAAGACCAAGACGGCCGGTGCGTAAAACCTCGACGGCCACGAGATCGCCATTGCGCGCCGGTCCCTCGTCGCCCAGGCCGACGCTGAGCTCGCCGCGATTTACGTTTTTCTTGTCGATCGGCACGATACGGCCGCCGCCGCGCGGATCTGCGCGAAAAATCCCGAGCACTTGCATTTTCGCGCGCGGCAAAAGCTTAACGACGCGCCCGGAGTAGGCAGGTTCGCCTGGCTCCGCGCCGGGCACCATTTCCACCCGCAGTAGGGCGCGGTCGCCGGGGGCGGGGGCGGGCGGTCCCGGTTTTTGCCTGGCCTTGGCCATGATCAGGATTTGCGGCGCCGGGCCTTGGCCCGTGTCCCATTCGGCGGGCGCGGCGAGGAGATCGCCATCGCGGTCGCGCGCGATCATATCGGCGAGAACGACCCCCGGAAGGAGACCCGGCTTATGCAGGCTATTGCGCCTTCTTTCGATGGCGCCATCGGCTTGGAGGTCTTTCAGCATGCGTTTGAGGGCGATCCTCGCGGGGCCTTTGACATTGAAAACGCGGGCGATTTCCCGTTTGCCGATTCTGCCCCGCGTCTTGCCGCCCAAGGCTTCGTGCTCGCGGGCGATGAAGGCCAGAATGTCCGCGCGAGAGGGCAGAGTTTTGTCGCGCGCTCCGTGCGACGCTTGCGCGGGTTCGGCGATATCCTGGCCGGAATCTCTTGCGCCGGCGGATTTTTTCACGCTTGCTTAGCCTTCCGCGATTTTTGCGCCGGCGGTTTGGCCGCCGGTTTTCGTGCCGCCGCCGCTGCCTTTGCGGTTGTCTTCGGCGCGGCCCGCTTGGTTTTTTTGGCCCGCGATCTTGTGCCCGCCTCGTTCTTATCCTCGATCAAGCGTATCGCTTCTTCAAGGGTGATCGTCTCGGGCGACATGCCGCCTGTCAAGGTCGCATTGGTGTTGCCGCGATTGACATAGGGTCCGAACCGTCCCGCGCGCACGGTTACCGGTCCGCCCGAGGGATGCGCGCCAAGCAGGCGGCCTTGGATGCTCGTATTCCCCCCTTGCCCGGCAGCTTTCGCGGCGACAAGCGCAATGGCGTCTTCAAGCGTTAACGTGGTGGCGTCGGCATCGGGCGGCAAGGTGGCGTTGATTTTGCCGTAATTGACATAGGGGCCGTACCGCCCAGCTTTGACCACGACCTTGCCGCCCTCGGGGTGTTCGCCGAGCACCCGCGTGGGCGCGCTCGCGGCGTCGCCGAAACGCCGGCCGGTCAAGCCACTTTCCTTGGCGACAATGAGGTCGATCGCGCGATTTTCGCCGATGCTCAGAATGTCGTCGTCCTTGCCGATGCTCGCATAGGTCTTGCCGTGCTGGACGTAGGGACCGAAGCGGCCGATCCCGGCCAGGATTGGTTCCTTTGTCTCGGGATGTCTGGCGATCTCGCGCGGCAGCGAAAGCAAGCCAATTGCCTGGGTCAGGGTGATTCCGCCGGGCTCGATGTTTCTCGGCAACGAGACCCGCTTTGGCTTTTCCCCCTCGCCTTGCTGCACGTAGGCGCCGAACCGGCCGTCGCGCAAGGTGATCGCGTCCCCCGTCGCCGGGTCCTGGCCCAAAATCCCGACGCCCGCCCGCTCGCCGTTGGCGGCGCTATCCACGCTTGTGTTCACCAAGGTGCGGGTGAATTTGCATTCGGGATAATTCGAGCAGCCAATGAAGGCGCCGAATTTGCCGAGTTTCAGCGACAGCTGGCCGGTGCCGCAGGACGGACACGCGCGCGGATTCGAGCCATCGTCCTTGGCGGGGAAAATATGCGGCCCCAAAAGCTCGTTCAGACTGTCCAAAACTTGAGTCGTGCGCAGGTCCTTGATGCCCGCGAGCGCGCCAGAAAAATCCACCCAAAAATCGCGCAGCACCTGCTTCCAGTCGAGCTCATGGTTCGAGACGAGATCGAGTTTCTCCTCGAGCGCGGCGGTGAAATCATAACCGACGTAGCGGGTGAAAAAACTTTCAAGAAAAGCCGTCACGAGACGGCCCTTGTCTTCGGGGATGAGCCGCTTCTTGTCGAGGCGAACGTAGTCGCGCTCGCGCAAAACCGCGAGGGTCGAAGCATAGGTCGAAGGCCGGCCGATGCCGAGTTCCTCCATGCGTTTGATGAGCGTCGCCTCGGTGAAGCGCGGCGGCGGCTCGGTGAAATGCTGGTCCGCCGCGATCTTGTCCTTGGCGAGCGCATCGTCTTTGGCCATCGCGGGCAGACGGCCACCATCTTCGTCCTCTTCGTCGTCGCGGCCTTCCTGATAAAGTTTCAAAAAGCCGTCGAAGCGGACGACCTGCCCGGTCGCGCGGAGATCGATCGTTCGCGTGCCGGCATGTGCCACGATATCGGCCGTGGTGCGTTCGAGTTCGGCGGATTCCATTTGGCTCGCGACGGTGCGGGTCCAGATGAGTTCGTAAAGCCGCCTCGGATCCGGTTCGAGGCCGCGCGAGACATGTTTTGGCAAGCGGGCGAGATCGGTCGGGCGGATTGCTTCATGCGCTTCCTGCGCATTCTTGGCTTTCACCGTATATTTGCGCGGCGCCTTCGGGACATAACGGGCACCGAACTCCTTGCCAATGACATTGCGGGCGCTCGCGATCGCCTCCGGCGCGAGATCGACGCCGTCGGTGCGCATATAGGTGATGAGACCCACCGCCTCGCCGCCGATTTCGGCACCTTCATAAAGCCGCTGGGCGAGCTGCATGGTCCGCGCGGGCGCAAAACCGAGCTTGCGGGAGGCCTCCTGCTGCAGGGTCGAGGTGGTGAACGGCGGCGGCGGATGCCGCTTGGCGGGCTTGGCCTCGATCCCGGCGACCGAGAATTTGGCCGCGTCAAGGGCCGCCTTGAAGGCCGCCGCTTCCGCCTCCGAGCCAATGTCAAGGCGATTGATCTTCTGGCGATCGGCCCCCACGAGCCGGGCAACGAAAGGCGCCCCGGCCGTGGTCTTCAAATGCGCCATGATCGACCAATATTCGCGCGACACGAATTTTTCGATCTCGAGTTCGCGGTCGCAGACCAGGCGCAAGGCGACGGATTGCACCCGTCCAGCCGAGCGAGCGCCAGGCAATTTGCGCCATAGCACCGGCGAAAGATTGAACCCGACGAGATAATCGAGCGCGCGGCGGGCGAGATAGGCATCGACGAGCGCGGCGTCGATCTCGCGCGGATGATTGATGGCCTCGAGGATCGCGGATTTGGTGACCGCGTTGAACACGACCCGCTCCACGGGTTTCGTCCCGAGGACTTTTTTTGCCTTCAACACTTCGAGGACGTGCCAGGAAATCGCCTCGCCTTCGCGGTCGGGGTCGGTGGCCAGAATGATCCGGCTCGCGCCCTTCACCGCCTTGGCTATTTCCGCCAACCGTTTGGCCGATTTGGAATCGACATCCCATAGCATGGCGAAATCGCCGTCCGGATCGACCGAGCCATCCTTCGCCGGCAAATCGCGAACGTGGCCATAGGAAGCATAAACTTCATAGCCCTTCCCGAGATATTTGGTGATCGTCTTGGCCTTTGCCGGCGACTCGACAATGACGACATTCATGCAATGATCCCTCGTTTTGCCAATGGTTCTCTTAGTTCCCGGCGGGGGCCAAAAGCCCGCGTATCCTCTAAAAAATCGAATGGCGCCGCTCACACCGCCAAGCCGAGAGCCGGAGCTTGGCCTCAATCAATGGCCGGGAGGATGGGGGAGCGCGGGCCTATAGTCAAATCGGGCGTGGCCTGTCGGGCCGCGGGTGGGAGTCCAGACCGCGAACTGTTGCCTGAAAAGGAGATTATCAATGATCAATTGGATTTTATCAACGATGAGTTGAATATTATAAAGGATAAGTTGGCATAACGCTGGTTTGTCACATGTTTTCGCTATGAGTCCTCGAAGGATCAGGCAGTACATACTCGAAATAGCGATGCGCGTGGTGATGAAGCGAGCGGTCAATATGTCCCGTTTTAAGCAGAAACTAGCTTGATCCAAGGATAGTCCAACCATTTTTAGGACGAATGGCCGATGCAACTCGGCGGATACCATGCTATGAGTGTCGGCGTTAAGGAAGGTCCGGCTGAATTAGGTGGGGCCTTTTCAATCAGGAGGAACAATTATGCGCTATACAACTTTAGGTTTGGCATTCGCTACAATGATCGCTCTTTCAGCGACACCGAGCTTTGCCGCCTTCGACGAAAACTTCTCCTTCGACCTTGTCCTCTCAAATGGGGCAAAGGCGTGTACGAAGTTGTCGCCGAAAGCCTCCGCGCACGCTACAATCGCGGCCTTTCCGCCCAGCGGACCTGTCGAAAAAATGCATGTCGAACTTTTTAACATGCCGCCCAACGGCGACTTCGTCATCTTTATCATTCAGGTTCCCAACAAACCGTTCGGCCTTTCATGGTACAACGGAGATATCTTGACCGACGACGACGGTCACGGGGTCCTCGACATCGTCGGACGCTTCAGCACCGGGACCTTCATCCTTTCCCCGGGCGCCGTTCCGTCGCCCCCGGTTTTCCCGGATGATTCAACGACAGGCGTGAAGACCGCGCCCGTGCAAATCTACCATGTCGGAATTTGGTTCAACAGCGTGGCCGAAGCTAACGCAGCCGGCTGTCCACCCGACGTAGTAACGCCGTTCACAAGCAATCACATGGCCGGCATTCAAATCTTCAACACCTCAAACTTCCCGAACGACTTCGGTCCCCTCCGCCATGTCCAATGACAAAACCGGGATGAACATAGTAAATATGTTCCAATATTAATAAAGGCAATCATCATTGTTGAACCCGGCCAAACTGGCCGGGTTTTTCTCTGAGCGGCTCGGTTTTGAATAGCTTCGGAATTGTGTCTTCGCGTTGGGTTGCCCGTATTCGTATCTACACGAGACGGGCTCCCTGGTGCAGTGGGCCGCGGTTCGCGCGTTTCCTTGGTCAATTGCTTCGTCGATTCGTCCAATGGACGCATGGAAGGCTGGGTTCGCGGGCTTATACAGACTGCATAACCATTGTTAGGCTCAAGCAAGTTTTTGAGTTTTTGGGGGGTGTTGACTCGATGCTTGAATGGAATAATAATTATGTTTGACATATTCCATATATGAATATGTCACAATGGAATGATATTGTTAGTCGGCTGCCGCATGAGTTCCCAGCGGCAGGATCCTTAAACAAACAAGGGAGGAGCAAACCATGCGAAAGTTACCGGTAACTCTTATGGCGCTCGCGCCGTTCTTAGTGGCTACCCCAGCCATGGCCGAAAATGCTGACAGTGCGACTGCGGAATTGGTGGACCCGAACCATGACCCGAACCACGTTCCCTCGGGGATCACCGCGGACGTGACATTTCATGACAACGGATCAAGGCTGCGGGTGACCGGAATAGCTCAGGGCATGGACCCGATGAAGAAATACATCAGCCTGATATATGACCCAGGCTCCAAGGCTACCGGCGCGAATGCCTGCCTTCCGAGTAATCCCTCTCCTCTCAACTTCGACAAGATGCAGCTCGGTGACTGGCAGCCGATTGGGAGTAGTACGCGCACGCTAGACGCAGAGCGGCTCGGGGTGGCCTACATTACCCTAAGCCAGTTCGGCACCGTATCGATCCGGGGATTTGTCCAGCCTGTCACTGGTGGCCCCAACGCGGCATTGCCCCTCCAGGCTTGTGGAAAGGTCGTGCCGCAACGGTAGGGCGGATCGATTGGGCCAGACTCTGGAATAAAAGGATCAGACATGTTTAACGGCAGTCTTGCCTAAAACCGCTTCGAGAGGGACGCGGCAAAAAGCGCCGCGGCCCTCAAGCGAAGCGTTAGGCGCTGGCCAGCGGCGTTAATAGTCTCGCTTCATCAACAAGGTGCTTTCTCCTGTCCCTTCCTTCTTTGTGATAAAGCAAAGGCGCGCGCTGGACAAATCGCTGTGGTTTCTCGAGGCTCACTTTCAGGACGCAGCCTGAAACAGTCCTATTTTTGGTCTCCGGCGGCGCGTGCCCGCGAATTCCCAACGGGGCACCTGGGCATTGCCGGTGAACTATTTTCTCAGAGCCAGGCTCTGCAGCTTGGTGCCCGGCGGCGCCCCCTCCGGAGAAATTTCAAACGCGATGACCGCTCCAACCGCGTCGGTTGGAAATTCGAAGGTTCTCCCCGCGTTGCCGGCCGCGTCGGTTCGAATCATTCCAAGCTGGCGGAAGCATTTCAAATAGACGTGATAGCTCGTGTTTGGTGTGGTTCCCGCAAGGCGTATGGCGGCCGTGGATGTGGTACTCGTCTCGCGAGACACCGTCGCGGACCCGGCGACGACGGCTGAACCAGTGTCGGCGACGTTATCATTGGTACAGCCGCCCTCGTCCTGTCGCACAAGGGCAACCGTCGTCGCCGTCTTCGTCGCGAGCGGGAGCTGGACCGGACAAGCCGTGCCGTCCCGCGCCGAAATCGTGTAGGAATATGCCTTGTCGCCGCTGCCGGCCTTCGCGACGCCCCCGATTGTTGCACCGGCCGTAGCGCTATCGGCCGACGTGAAATCGGCATGGTCATTGTACCAGCAAGTCAGCGGTTGATTTTGCGCAAACGCCGCACCCGCGCTCAATACAATCACCGTCGCGGTCAAAATATTCTTCCACATAGTTTTCATGGCGTTCCGATTTTTGATGACAGCCTTTCCCGGCGTTTGGACCGGTTCGCGCCGGAAAATGCAACAGGACAAACACGGTGAAGCGCTTCACGAAGTTCTGAATGCGCCCCCAAGAAGGCAATCTTGGGGTGAAATCCATAGCACGCCCGGGATCGCTTGGATATTCCCGCGCCCCCGCCGGGACTTGGCGGAGACGCTTGACCGGCCGAAAGCTGGTTAATATGTGGGTAGATTGTCCACATCTCCACTAACTATCGTGACGGGGCCGATTCTCGTCCTATAGAACAGGGTCGATGGTCAACCCGGCGAAAGAGCCCGCATTTCCACACCGGCATCTGCTCGGGATCGAGGGGCTTTCCGCGCAAGACATCAGCTTTCTTCTCGATCTCGCCGAGGCGGCGATCGAAGTGTCGCGCCAGGTCGAGAAAAAGCGCTCGACCCTGCGCGGAAGGACTTTGATCAACCTCTTTTTCGAGGCTTCGACCCGGACCCAATCGTCCTTCGAACTGGCCGGCAAGCGTCTCGGCGCCGACGTCATGAACATGTCGGTCGCAACCTCGAGCGTCAAGAAGGGCGAGACGCTGATCGATACGGCGATGACGCTGAACGCGATGCGGCCCGACATTATCGTGGTGCGTCATGCTCAGGCCGGCGCGGTGCATCTTTTGGCGAAAAAGGTCGATTGCGCGGTCGTCAACGCGGGCGATGGCGCGCATGAGCATCCAACCCAGGCGTTGCTCGATGCGCTCACGATTAGGCGCAACAAGGGCAGGATCGAAGGTCTCACGGTCGTGATCTGCGGCGACATCCTTCATTCGCGTGTCGCGCGTTCCAATATATTGCTGCTCTCGGCGCTCGGCGCTCGGGTGCGCGTGGCCGGGCCATCGACGCTGCTGCCGCCGGGAATCGAGCGCATGGGAGTCGAGGTTTTCCGGGACATGCGGGCGGGGCTCGAAGACGCCGACATCGTGATGATGCTGCGGCTGCAGCGCGAGCGGATGCAGGGCGGCTATATTCCCTCGGCCAAGGAATATTTCCGCTTTTTCGGCCTCGACGAGGCAAAGCTTTGTTATGCCAAGCCGGATGCGTTTGTCCTGCACCCAGGACCGATCAACCGCGGCGTCGAAATCGATTCAAGCGTCGCCGACGGGCCAAGGAGCCTCATCCGCGAGCAGGTCGAGATGGGGGTCGCGGTGCGGATCGCCGTATTGGAGGCCTTGGCGCAGCATTTGCCCAATGGATGAGAGCGAGTTTCGGGTGAAACGTTCCTCCCCCACTTCCATTGCCCACCAGCCGCTCGCGCTCGTCAATGCGCGGCTGATCGATCCGGCGAAACCCCGCGAGACAATGGGCGGGGTCCTGGTCGTCGATGGCTTGATCCGCGATTTTGGCGCCGCCATCATGCCGGCAAATCTCCCCGCCCACGCGCGAATCATCGATTGCGGCGGCGATTGCGTGGGCCCCGGCCTCATCGACATGTGGGCGTTCATCGGCGAGCCCGGCGCCGAACATCGCGAGACGATCGCGACCGCGACCTTGGCGGCGGCGGCGGGCGGCGTCACGACGATCCTTGCCCGCCCCGATACCAATCCGCCGGTTGACGAGGCGGCGGTGGTCGATTTTTTGTTGCGCCGCGCGCGCGATACCGGCCGCGTGCGCTTGCTTCCCTTGGCGGCCTTGACGGCCGGCCTCAACGGCACGGAGATCGCCGAGATCGGCTTGTTGCAACAGGCGGGCGCGGTGGCGTTCAGCGATGGCGCGCGAGCGATCCGCAACGCGCGTGTCATGCGCCGCGTCATGCAGTACGCCCGCGATTTCAATGCTCTCGTTATCCATTACGCGGAAGATCGCGATCTAGCGGGCGAGGGCGTGATGAACGAAGGCGAATTCGCCTCGCGCCTCGGTCTTGGCGGAATTGCGCGCGAGGCGGAAGCCATCATGCTCGATCGCGACATAAGGCTCGTGAACTTGACCGGCGCGCGCTACCATGCCGCGCTCGTCACCACGGCGCTTTCCCTGGACATTATCGCCAAAGCCAAGGCCGATGGCTTGGCCGTCACCTGCGCCACCTCGATCAATCATCTGACCCTCAACGAAAACGACATCGGCGATTACCGGACGTTTTTGAAACTCGCGCCGCCGTTGCGCCACGAAGACGAGCGGCGCGCGCTCGTCGCGGCTTTGGAGTCGGGCCTCATCGACGCCGTGGTATCGGACCATAACCCGCAGGATGTCGAAACCAAACGCCTCCCGTTCACCGAGGCGGAAGATGGCGCGATCGGCTTGGAGACGATGCTTTCGGCGGGCCTCCGGCTCGTTCATTCCGGGGAAATTCCGCTCGGGCGTCTCATTGCCGCCATGACTATCCGGCCGGCCGAGATCCTCGGTCTGCCGCAAGGAAGGCTCAAGATCGGCGCGCCGGGCGATCTCATCCGTTTCGATCCGGACGAACCTTTTGTCGTCGATCCGGCAAAACTGCACTCGCGCTGCAAGAACACGCCCTTCGACGAGGCGCGCATGGAGGGCAAGGTAAAGCTCACCATGGTCGCGGGCGAGGTAGTTTACGACGCGGAGTGAGGGGAAGGCCAAGGGAATTTAGGCAGTGTCCTAAAGGTTCAGCAAAATCGGCAGCGGCTGCGGTCATGGTATGCGGGATGTTCGAAGTCACCAACCCCGTGGAAGGGTGCACACCATGACCAAGCGAGAAGGTAAGGCCTTGTTCATCGATGTCAAAGGACTGCTGCAGCGGGACGAAGATTTCCTTAGATCGGCGGTTGAGGGTTTAGTCCATGCGGCTTTGGAAGCGGAGATGCAGCGCTGCTACGTGCACTTCTTGAGGAATGCGTTGGACTACGTTCCGCGCAAAGGGGATGACGATTGCTCAAGGAGCTGCGCTGGATGTACGATCGCCGCGATCTTGCCGATTTTG
>JALZAY010000073.1 GCA_030948025.1 Pseudomonadota bacterium | reverse complement strand
CCTTGGCCGCCTGACGCGCCCTTCGGCGAGCTCAGGAGGGCGCGTCCGGCGCGGCGCTATCGGGGGCTCCGCGCCCGCATCACCTCACGCCATGGATTTTGCTGAACTTGACGCACACAACTATGTTTCGGTTTTTTCGTGTTACACGGGCTGCTTCGAGGCAAACCCCTAGCCGGTTACGGCCATTTCGAACCGCGAGACCGCACCCATGCCAGATCCGGTGATAACCCGCTTCGCACCGTCGCCTACGGGTTTTCTGCATATTGGGGGCGCCCGGACGGCGCTGTTCAACTGGCTCTATGCCCGGCACGCAGGAGGCAAAATGCTGCTGCGGATCGAGGACACCGACCGCGAGCGCTCGACCGGCGCGGCGATCAGTGCCATTCTCGACGGGCTATCCTGGCTCGGCCTCGATTGGGACGGCGATGTCGTCTATCAGTTCCAGCGCGCCGCGCGCCACCGCGAAGTGGCCGAAAACCTCCTCACGTTTGGCCATGCCTATTATTGCTACGCCACGCCGCAAGAGCTCGACGAGATGCGCGAGAAAGCGCGCGCGGAAGGACGGCCGTCGCGCTACGACGGGCGGTGGCGCGACCGCCCCGCCTCCGAAGCACCGTCAGGCGTAAAACCTGTCGTCCGGCTCAAGGCTTCCCGCGAGGGCGAAACGGTTCTCGACGACAAAGTCCAAGGCCGGGTCGCCTGGGCCAACAAGGATCTCGACGACCTCGTTCTTCTGCGGTCCGATGGCACGCCGACCTTTATGCTCGCCGTGGTGGTGGACGATCACGATATGGGTATCACGCATATCATTCGCGGCGACGATCATCTCACCAATGCGGCGCGCCAGATGCAGATCTATCAGGCGCTCGGCTGGAGCGCCCCGGTCATGGCGCATATCCCGCTCATCCATGGCGCGGACGGGGCCAAATTGTCGAAGCGGCATGGCGCGCTCGGCGTCGATGCCTATCGCGCCATGGGCTATCTGCCCGAGGCGCTGGGCAATTATCTGGTGCGGCTCGGCTGGAGCCAGGGCGACAAGGAATTTTTTTCGACACGGGAGATGATCGAAGCTTTTGATCTCGCGCATGTCGGGCGCTCGCCCGCCCGCTTCGACTTTGCGAAGCTCGAAAGCATGAACGGGCATTATATCCGCGCAAGCCGGGACGAGGATCTCGTTGCCGCGCTAGAATCCGCTCTGCCCTATCTGCCGGACGGCGCGGGGGTAACGCAAAAACTCGATGCTTCGATGCGAGCTAAATTGTGCGCGGCCATGCCGGGCCTCAAGGAGCGCGCCAAAACCTTGATCGAACTCTTGGATGGCGCAAAATTTCTGTTCGCGGAGAGGCCGCTTGTCCTCGACGCCAAGGCCGCGAGCATTCTTGAGGCGGGCGGACGGGCGCATATCGCGAGAATGATCCCGCGTTTGGCGGCGCTCGCGGATTGGAGCGCCGCAAGCACCGAAGCGGTCGTGCGCGGATATAGCTCTGAAGCCGCAATCAAACTAGGCGATGCCGCGCAGCCGCTGCGCGCCGCGCTCACCGGGCGGGCGGCGTCACCGGGAATTTTCGATGTTTTGGAAGTGCTCGGCCGGGAGGAAAGCCTTGCGCGCCTGCATGACCGGGCTGGGTGAGAGCGCAACTTGATTTTCAATCCGTATTGCGCTCGACCTCGCCAAAGCGCGCTTCCTTCGGTAGTGTCTCAGTTTGAAAAAACAAATTCCACCTGATGACAGGATTGATCAAAGGACCGCTAAATGTCGCGCGTGCTCACGATAGGAATGTTGATGATATTGGCAGCGGTGACGGGGTTTTACGTCCATGACTACCTGCGCTCTGATGATAGAAATGCAAGCCATTTCAGCTTTCAGGACAAGAACCCAAGGGACGTAAAGCCCGTCAAGCCTAATCAGGGGTTTGCGTGTAAATTCTTGGGGTACGCGTTTGCGGGAGAAAACAAACTTGGGGACCCCAATCCGTGGTCCCGTCAGTGGGGGAAATTGTCAGGACCGGACGTAGAAGTTCGATACGCTCGAGAATCGGAAGGTGTTGCGCTACGGATTTCGGATGAAGGGAAAGATATTTTCATGTTAACCGAGACCGCTGTGAGCGTGGGCATAAGTGAAGCTGGAGAGCTTCCGATTGCGTTTGATGGTATTGAATACTTAGTCGCTACCGATAAATCCGATCCTACAAGCATCAAGTCATTGGTCATTGATAAGAAAACACTGAGGGCTGTTTATTCGTTTACAGGACTTGGTCCCTGGGGAATCGGGGTCAGCTCTCATGTTCTTGAGTGCCACTAAGCGAAAATTCCAAACTGAGACACTAGCCTTCTTGATTCGCTTGAGTTTAGCAAGCGAGAGTAATCATCGAGCGTGGGTGTAAGACGCTGTGATAATAAGCGCTATGAGAGGTAAAGGCTTGATATGGATTTTCGGAGTCCTAGGCGGCGCCTTAACGGCGGGTTACAAGGTCCCGAACCCGGTTTTCCGCATCTTGTGCAGATCCGTCTAATCAGTGTTAGAGGTTCAAAACTCAATGGACGCGAAACTACGAAAATGGCTCAAATGGTTGAAGGTGATACATGACGAAGTCCAGGACTTGGTCATAAGTAAAGATATATTTTGGGAAGTTCAGAACATAATAAAAACCAATCGGCGGATTCACCAGCCGAGTGACTTTTATAGCTACCTCGGTAATACGTATGTGTCTCATGCTGTGATGGGCGTACGTCGGCAGCTAAAGGTTGACAACCAAAGTATCTCGTTTGCGCGCCTGTTGGAGGAAATCGTCGATAGGCCTCAGACGCTATCCAGAGAATATTACGTTGGTTTATACAAGGGTTCAGCCGTTGAGGATCTTGCAGAAGGGTATTTCGACAAATTTTCCGGGACGTCCCAAGTCCACGTCTGCCCGCATATGGTTTGTAATGATCTTGCGCAAATTAAGGAGGTAGCTCGACGCTGTGAGGACTTCGCAGACAGGCGCGTCGCCCATCGGGATAAGCGCGGTCCAAGAGTGTTACCTAGATTCGATGACCTGGACACGTGTATCGAATGTCTCGACAAGTTATATATTAAGTACCATCGCATGTTTCACGCACAGGGCAACGGTTCCTTGATGCCGAAGTATCAATATGATTGGAAGGCTGTCTTTCGTGAGCCTTGGATCGCTAAATGGGCGGAATAGAACATCTAATTATGCGCTCAAACCGGACGCGGCAGAAAGCGCCGCGCCGGTGACGTTGAAGCGTTAGCAAGTAGCCCGGACTGCGTTGCTATGCCGAACACGATCGATTTTGGCCAAAGTTGAGCTGAGGCGCATGGTCACATAAATTATTGGCCGCGCGAATGCTCCGTGCTAAAAGCGCGCAAAGACTGGAGTGGATCATGTCACAAAATCGGGTGTACGACGATTTCGCGCGCCTTGTGACCGATGCGTCCGAGATGGCGCAAGGCGTCCGCCGCGAGGCCGAAACGGCGATGAAGAGTCAGCTCGAACGTCTTCTCGCGATGATGGATGTCGTCACCCGCGAGGAATTCGAGGCGGTCAAGCAGATGGCCGCGAAAGCCCGCGACGACAACAAAAAACTGAGCCAAAGGGTGGCCGCGCTCGAGGCGGTGATCAAGGCTGAACCCGAGGGCTCTGACGGATAGGGAACAACATTCGCGCGGTAAAAAGCGGCCGCCGCAAAACCCGTCGCCCCCATGCGCTGGCACATGAGGGCACGACGGCGAACGACCGCCGTGTCCAAATACGATCTTCGGATACCGTCGTACGCGCTCTCTGGTCCGTCCTTGATGACGCCTGGATGCAGCGAGGAATTTGGTTTTGGTAGCGCCGGACATGTTGCATTATGCAGGCCTGCCTGCGCATGCCCGCTGGTGGACGGTGACGTAGGAGCTATCCGCCCAATTCCATAAGCGCTAGAATGACCACGTCGATCGAGCGGCGTGGCCTAACGAACAGCGCCGTCCTCATCTCGGAGCTTGCACCATGGTCGATTATGAATCAGACGATGACGGCCCCAAGGCGTCACGCTTCAGCCTGCGCTCTTTGTTTATCCGGGACTGGCCGTATATCGGAATGTTGGTCCTTGCCATTTTCGGAGTTGCTTATGCGAGCACCGCTCCCCAGGCAATGACGAACTATTGGACAATCGTTGGTCCTGTCTTCGGTATAATTTGTGTGGCCACCCAGTGGCGAGACGTCGAGGGTCCGGAGGCGCATTGGCACCTCATCTGGACACAGGTCTTTCATTGGATTGCCGTTATCCTTGCGATGTATCTCGTGCTTCTGGTGAACGTAAAGCGAATGATGAACGCGGACGCCAGTGCACTCGTGATTCTGACATTATTGGCGCTGGGCACGGTTACGGCTGGTATCCGCCACGCTGGCGGTTGGCGCGTTTGCCTGGTGGGGGTCGTACTCGGTCTTGGCGTTCCCGCCATCGCTTGGCTCGAACAATCAACGCTGCTGCTCCTATTGATAGCCGCTGTATTGGTTGCGATAGTGGTGCTGTACTTTATGTATAAGCGGCGGGAGCGCGGATACTAAGGCGACTTCGGCGTGAGAATCAGGTTTTCTCGCGCCAGCGTCGCCAGAAGCTGCTCTTTTTGTCGGAACGTTCCGACGCGCTAACAACGGTCGTCGGCGCGGCTGTCGGCTCAAGCTGAGTTACAAGATATTGCCGCGTTGCAAACCGAACGACTACGCCAATCGCGGCGGCGAGCGGCACCGCGATGAGCAGGCCGACGAAGCCGAACAGATAGCCGAATGCGGCAATCGCGAACATCACCCAGACAGGATTGAGGTGAACGCGCGAGGCAATCAGATAGGGAGCCAGCGCATAGTCCGCGATGGCCTCGCCGGCGACGAAGATTCCCAACACGACCGGAATCAACGTCCAGCTCGGCCAGAACTGGAGCACCACCACACCTAGCGACAGCACGAGCCCGATGAGCGACCCGAGATAGGGAATGAAACTGATCAGACCGGCGGCAAGCCCGATCAGAATTCCGTGGTCGAGATTGATCAGGTGCAATGCCAATGCATAATAAACGGCGAGGATGAGGCAGATCGTCCCTTGACCACGCACGAATCCGGCGAGCGTGTCATCGATCTCGCGAGCGAGCGTCCGCACGGTCTCACGCTGCGCCACAGGAACTGAACGGTCGATCGTCGCAATCAGTCCGTCCCAATCATTAAGCAAATAGAACGTGACGATGGGCGTCACGACCAGAAGGGAGAAGATCGATATCAATGCTTGGCTATCCGACCACAGCGAGCGTAAGACGCTGGGAATCCAATCGGCGCCGAGGGTAGCGAGCTCGCCCAGCGATTGCTGGGCTTCGTTCACTCCTTGGCCGATGATCTTGCGCAACCAAGGGCGGCTCGGATCAGTTGCAAAGGCTTGCAGTTGTCTGATGTACCCTGGAAATTTGTCGATAAAGGTCGCGACCTCCTCGCCAATTGTAGGAATGGCCAGCACCATCAGAACGCCGATACCGATGATGAACAGACTGATGATGCCCAGCGCCGCAACAGCCCGGATCAGCCCCAACCGCTCAAGCCGGTTGACCACCGGGTTCAGCAGATAGGCAAGGGCAAACCCGGCCACAAACGGCAGCAGGATTTCGCGCAAAAGCACGACCCCCACGACAACGGCCGCCAACGTCGCAAGCCAGAGCATGGAAGCTCGCGCCGCGTTCATGAACTAACATTCCGGCGGCAGCAACATTCATGCATGGTGGCTAGCCGGGTGATTGATTATTGGCCTGCGGACGAGTTTTGCCGATCGGTCCAGGATGTCAATATTAAATTCCAGTGCGCTTGCACCGTGATACCGTAAATGTCCATGATCGAGTCTTACGAAAACGACAAGTAATTGAAATTACAAGACGGACTGTCTCATGCCAAGATGTCCGGTGACAATACCTCTCGCGTTTTCCCAGCCCCCGCCATCACTCTACGTCGGCGAAGTTTTGCGCGAGCGCATCTCGGACAAGGTTCGTCACGCCGGTATAATCAAGCTTGCCGGATCCGAGCACGGGCACTTTGTCGACGACGTGGATTTCCGTTGGTATCATCAGCTCCGCCGCGCCCTTGCTCTTGGCGAAAGCCTGGAAGTCCGAGCGTTTGGCGCCCAGCCTCTGCCTGATCAGCACCAGTTTCTCGCCCTTGCGCACATCGGGGACGGCCGCGACGGCCGACAGTGCGCCGGGCCAAAGCTCCGCCGCGAGAGCTTCGACAGCGGCAAGCGAGATCATCTCACCGCCGATCTTGGCGAACCGCTTCGCTCGCCCCTTGATGGTCAAAAACCTTCGGCATCGATGGTGCGATATCGCCGGTATCGTGCCAGCCTTCCGGTGGCGGCTCGATGACCCCCGGATTGCCGGTCTTGAGATAGCTCAAACAGGCGCACCCCGAACTTCTCCATGAAAATCTTGCGCGTCGCCTCCTTCACCGGCTCGGCACCCGCGAGCACATAGCGCAATGAGCGGAAGTCATAAGAGTGCGCGGCGCGGGCGTACCCCGCCAGGAACGTATCGGTCCCGAACAGGATCGTGGCGTTTACCCCGTAGATCAATTCCGGCACGGTCCGGTAGTGGAGCGGGGAGGATAGAGATAGATGCGCACGCCCGAGACGCCAGCCCCGCGCGAACGAGTGGAACACGGGAAGCATTCCTCGTCAGCGGCGGCAGCGGCGCCGCGGACAAGCGTAACAAGCGTCTTGAACATTCCGGTCTGTTATGAACAACGTTCACAAAAGTGCCGTAATCCATTCTTGAACGACGTCAAGCAGAAAATTGAACATTGTTCACGGAGGTTAAATGAAGGCCACCGAGCGCAAACAGAACCTGAAAATGGCCCTTATCGCCGCTGCCGAACGGGCCGTCGCGGCGCGCGGGCTTGCCGGACTGAAGGCGCGCAACCTCGCCGCCGAGGCGGGCTGCGCGGTCGGCGCGATCTACAACGTGGTTGCAGACCTCGACGATTTGGCGCTCGCGGTGAACTCACGCACGCTCGCCGCGCTTGAGGAAGAGCTGACCGCCGCGGCGAGCGTGGACCCGGCTAAGCCAGCGGTCGGCGCGGAGCGGGCCACGGGTCGGCTCATCCGCATGGCCAACGCCTATCTCGATTTCGCCGCGGCCAACACGATGCGCTGGCGCGCCTTGTTCGAGCATCGCCTGCCGGAGGGAAAACCTATGCCCGGCTGGTATCTCGGGGAACAGATCCGGCTGTTCGGTTATATCGAGCAGCCGATGCGGGATCTGCAACCCGGCCAGCCGCCGGACCAACTCGCTATGCTCGCGAGATCGCTGTTCTCAGCCGTGCATGGCATCATCACGCTGGGTCTTGAGGAGAGACTCGGCGCCGTCTCGCTAGAAGAGCTGCGCAACCAAACGACTTTGATTGTGTCGGCAATTGTGACGGGTCTGTTGGCGCCGGGAAAAGCGGTCTTATAGCCCGCAAAACCCGCTCAGCGGGGGACAACCTGGCTAAAGCCAGTTGCAAAAGGGCGCCACCTTGTGATTCCCTATTCGCGCTGGCCGAAAAACGATTTTTGAGTCGCGCGTCAGCGGGTTCGACCAGCCGCCGGAAATGCGGATGCATTTCCCGATTCCCCACAGATCCATTCGAGGTCCCGGAATGCCGCTTTCGCAACTCGACCTCGACCGCGCCGAAAACCCCCTGGACATCATCGAGAGAATCGCCGCCCACAATCACTGGTGTTTCGACCGGGACGAAGAGGACGAAATTTCGATCTCGGTCGCCGGCGGCTGGTCCGAGTACAATATCGCCTTCACCTGGCTCGCCGAGGTGGAGGCGTTGCATGTTGCCTGCGCCTTCGACCTCAAAGTGCCGGCCGCGCGCCTAATGGAGCTTGCCTCGCTCGTCTCGCTCATCAATGAACAACTCTGGATCGGGCATTTCGACGTTTGGCCGAATGACGGAGTGATCATGTTCCGGCATGCCATTTTGCTTGCCGGCGGCGCCGAGCTGAATGGCCATCAATGTCAAACCGTTCTCGCCAGCGCGGTGCGCGCATGCGAACGCTACTACCAGGCTTTTCAATTTGTCGTCTGGGCCGGCAAAACCGGTCCCGAGGCGATCAGCACGGTCATGCTTGAAACCCAAGGCCGGGCCTAACATGGAAGCGCCGGGGATGAATCGCTTCAACGCGTTCCTCGTGCTCGCCGGAGCCGGGAAGATGGGCGGCGCATTGCTGCGGGCCTGGCTAGACCGGGGGTACGATCCGCGAAAAATCAGCGTGATCGAGCCGCGCCCCTCGCGGGAAGTCTTCGCACTCGCTGAGTCCAAAGGCTTTGCATTGGAGCCGCCGTCGCGGCCACCGCAAGTTCTCGTGCTCGCGATGAAGCCGCAAAACCTCGACGAGGCGGCCGCCGGGCTGGCGCCGTTCGCGAGCCGGGACACGCTGGTCGTTTCGATCCTGGCGGGCAAAACCATTGCCGATGTAGCGGCCAGGCTACCGCAAGCGAAGGCAATTGTCCGGACGATGCCAAATCTTGCCGCGGCGGTGGGGCGCGGCATGGCCGTGCTTGCCGCGAACGCGGCGGCGACACCGGACCAGCGCGCGACGGCCGAGGCCTTGCTCGCCGCGACAGGCCGGATCGAATGGCTTGCCGGCGAGGAGTTGATTGACGCGGCGACCGCGGTTTCCGGCTCCGGCCCGGCTTATGTCTTCTACCTCGCCGAAGCCATGGCAAACGCGGGGGCGGCTCTAGGTCTGCCCGCCGAAATCGCCGCGCGGCTGGCGCGCGCCACGGTCGAAGGTGCCGGCGAATTATTGTTCCAAAGCCCGGAAAGCACCGTGGCGGAACTGCGCGAAAATGTGTCGTCGCGCGGCGGAACGACCGCCGCCGCCCTTGAAATCTTGATGGCGCAAGACGGCCTTACGCCCCTGATCGAGCGCGCGGTGAAGGCGGCGGAGCAGCGCGCCGCCGCGCTCTCTGGGTAGCGATCCACTTTACATGCTCGCTGGCTCTTTGGGGTTGATTGTCCCTTCCCTGATCCTCGTTCTCGCGTTCGGATTATTGACTTGATGTAAATGGCCGCAAAAAAACCTGAGGAACAGTCCCAGGCGATGCCGACAATCTTCACGATAGGCCATTCCACCCGCACAATCGCCGAGCTCGTCGCTTTGCTCCGGCAGGTGGCCGTGGCTCTGCTCGTCGATGTGCGCTCGATCCCGCGCTCGCGGACGAATCCGCAGTTCAATGCCGATGCTCTCCCGGAAGCGCTCGTTGAGGCTGGGACCACGTACCGTCATCTGCCCGCCCTTGGCGGTCTGCGCCACCGAAGAGAGGGAGCGATGCCGTCGCCCAATACGCTCTGGCGGGTCGCGGCTTTTCGAAGCTACGCCGATTACGCGGCAAGTGACGCGTTCCGAATGGGTTTGAACGAATTACGAGCACTCGCCCGTGACAATTGCTGCGCCATTATGTGTGCTGAAGCTGTGTGGTGGCGCTGCCACCGCCGCATCATCGCCGACTACCTGTTGGCGGAAGGGGTTCCGGTGGCGCACATCATGGGGCCCAATAAGATCGACCCCGCGAAGTTCACGCCTGGCGTGCGATCGCTGCCCGGCGGGACGCTCGTATATCCAGCGGCGGAGGAGGACGTCAAAACAATAGGCTGACCGGCTTTGGCTCACGTAGATCGTACAGTTGGGCCTACGCGGCGCCTCAAGAACCCGCCAAAAGAAGCCCGCAACGGCGCATCGGCGAAGCCGCCCCTTGGAAGTGGTTTTTGCAAGGACTAAATAAGAAGCGGATTTAAGTTAAAATCCGATCGTGGCGCGGGAGACGAAGATGGCTGACGAACACCGTACCGGCAACGCCGGAGCTGGACCCCAATCCAGGTCTGGCGACCTAGCGGCGGCGCCCAAGGATCCGCGAAACGCGATCATCGACGCGCTCTTGGAGCTCGCCGGAGAGCGCAACTGGGAAGACATCACGATTTCGGATGTCGCGGCCCGCGCGAATGTCTCGCTCTCCACCTTTCGCGACTTTTTTCCCTCGAAGGGCGCGGTGCTCGCGGGTTTTTCGCGCCGGATCGATCACGTCGTTCTCGACGCGGCCGACGACGGCTTGACCGGGGAACCGGTCAAGGAGCGCTTGTTCGATGTTCTGATGCGCCGCCTCGATGCATTGGCTCCTTACAAGCTCGGCCTCGAAGCTATTTCCGACTGGACGCGGCGCGATCCGCTGGCGGCCGCCGCGATCAATCGTGTGGCCGTCAATTCGATGCGTTTCATGCTGGAAGCGGCTGGAATCGAATCCGAGGGTCCGGTCGGCGCCTTCAAACTGCAAGGCCTCGCGCTTGCCTGGATGCGGGTTCTTCGGGTCTGGTTTCGCGACGACGATCCGGGGCTTGCTTCGACCATGGCGGCGCTCGACCGCGAATTGACCAGGGGCGGCGATTTTGTCGCACGGGCGGAGGATTTGAACCGGCTTGTCTCGCCTTTGTTTTCGCTGGCGCGTTCCTTGTTCGAGCGCAGGCCTAGTCGCGAGCCTTCCCATCGCGGCGGCCACGGCGAGAGCAAGGACGAGCCGGCAGCCTCTTGAGGCGCAAGCACTTTTCAAGCACTTTTAGGGCAACGGCGCACCGTGCCGCGACCATGGCGGCGCTCGACCGCGAATTGACCAGGGGCGGCGATTTTGTCGCACGGGCGGAGGATTTGAACCGGCTTGTCTCGCCTTTGTTTTCGCTGGCGCCGTTCCTTGTTCGAGCGCAGGCCTAGTCGCGGCCTTCCCATCGCGGCGGCCACGGCGAGAGCAAGGACGAGCCGGCAGCCTCTTGAGGCGCAAGCCACTTTTCAAGCACTTTTAGGGCAACGGCGCACCGTGCCGCGACCATTCCTGCGGCGCGAGTTCGATGGCTCTAGGCGCCTCGGGGCGGCCATTCCCCAGCCGTCCAAACTTGCCAAGCTTGAGCCTCTCGGTAACCCAAAATCTGACCGAAGGCGCGGCGAGCGCCAGGCCCACCACATCGGAGACAAAACCGGGCAGGATCAACAACAGCGCTCCGAGCCCGGCCAGCGTGCCGTCGAGGACTGCTTCCCTCGACAAACCACTCTGTTCGCTTGCTCTCCTCGCCACCGCCTGCCGCAACCGCAGAATAGCCGATAGCCCGACGCGACGTAACGTGCTAAAACCGGCGAGGGTCGTCAGAATGCAAGCGAGAATGGCACCGGCAAAGCCGATCAAGTGAACGACAGCCGCGAAGGCCGCGAGTTCCGCCCCGAGCCAAAGCGCGAGATAGGTTACGAACTGAACCGGCAGGCGCACGATAGGTTGACGCATAATGGTGCCGTTGGATCGAAGGCGAAGCATAAAGGCCTCGTGAAGACTGGACTTTGGCTTTTCTCTCACCAAATAGACAACATGATAAGAGCACAATCAAGGCCCAACAATCTCCAGCTCTGAGATCAAGCACCCCGATGCAGGACTCATTCGATATGACGACGATTGTTTTCGCGCTTCTCGCCGCTTTCGTGGTGTGGAAGCTGCGCTCCGTCCTCGGCACCCGCAATGGCGCCGAAAAACCGCCCAGCAATTCATTCGCGAGCCGCGCTCCCGGCCGTTTTTGGGGGGCGCGGCGCGGCGATACGGTCAGCGGCGACTCTGATAATCGAGTCATCCCCCTGCCTGGAGCGGCCGAGCCTCCGGTTGCGATTGCGCCGGCTAAGGACGACAGATGGAAACCAAATGCCGAGCCCGGCTCGAAGGCCTGGGCCGGGCTCGACGCCATCGCCGCCGCCGATCCGGCCTTCGCCATCAAGCCCTTTGCCGAAGGCGCCAAATCCGCGTACGAGATGATTGTCACCGCATTCGCCGAAGGGAACCGCGACGTTTTGCGAAACCTTTTGTCTCCCGAGGTTTTTGAGAGCTTTGCCGCCGCTCTCGCCGAGCGCGAAAAGCGCGGCGAGAAGGTTACGACGACATTCGTTTCGATCGACAAGGTCATGATCGACGATGCCGGGCTGAATGGCCGGACCGCCGAAATCAAAATCCATTTCACCGCCCAGATGATCACCGCGACACGCGACCAGGCCGGGACGGTGATCGATGGAAGCCCAGACAAAGTCGTGCAAATCGACGACATTTGGACGTTCGCCCGGGACACCGGTTCCCGCGATCCGAACTGGAAACTCGCCGCGACCGAAACCGCGCATTGAGCGGCCACGCTTGGCGGTAGTAGGTTTTACCGATGAGCGCGACCCCTTTCGCGACGGTTTCCGTGCGAGGAGCACGCAACCGGCGCGAATTTGTTGGTCACCCCCCTATCTTTCGAGGATCTCGCCGGTTTCAGGCAAGACGATCATTTCGAGGCATTCCGGGTGTTCACGCAATCCTGCGCGGCAATCGAGGAGATGACACCTCCGCTGCGACGCGGAGTTGCCGCGTCCGCCGCGCTGAAATCCATCGCCCATGATGCGCTCCGCCAAGAGGTAAGCGGCCCCGCGCAAGCGAGGCGGTTTTTCGAACGCCATTTCCGGCCCTGCCGCGTGCCCACATGCGCGGGGGTGCACAACGCCGGTTTTCTAACCGGCTATTATGAGCCCATTGTCGATGGATCGCTGACCCGTAGCCTGGATTTCCCGGCGCCAATCCTCACCCGGCCGGACAATCTCAATGCCCTCGCGCGCTATCCGGACCGCGCCGCGATCGAGGCTGGAGCCATTGAACACCGCTCACCGGCAATCGTCTGGCTGCGCGACCGGGTCGAGGTGTTTCTTGCCCAGGTGCAAGGCTCGGCGCGTGTCCGTCTCGCCGATGGCAGCGTCCTCCGGCTCGCCTATGCCGGACGCAATGGTCATCCCTATACCTCGATCGGCCGCATTCTGATCGATACCGGCGAAGTCGCCGAAGCCGATATGTCGCTTGTCACCCTCAAGCAATGGATTCGCGCGCACGGCCAAAATCCTGGCGACGCGGGCATGCTGTTAATGCACCGCAACAAATCCTATGTTTTCTTCTCGCTCCACGAGGAATGCGAGCCGGCCCGCGGCCCGATCGGCGGCCAAGGGATAAGCTTGACGGCATTACGGTCGATCGCCGTCGACCGCGCGATCTGGACTTACGGATTGCCTTTCTGGATTGCCGCCGATCTGCCTTGGCGCGGTTCGTCCCCCTCGCCGTTCCGGCGCCTAATGATCGCACAGGACACGGGCTCCGCCATCACAGGTCCCGCCCGCGCCGATATTTTCTTCGGCTCGGGGGATGACGCGGGGGCGCGGGCAGGCGATATTCGGCACGCGGGCGACGTCGTTGTTCTTCTGCCCGCCGAAAAGGCGCCGGACCCGTGAATGAAAACTTCCCTTCCGCCAGCAAGCCCCGGCTCCGGCGGCTGAGCGCGGAGGAGATCGAGCTCTGGCTTAACGTGACGCGGGACATCGCGCGCCGGCCGGGGAGCGGTTCGCTGCAGCGTCCTCGGCCGCGAAATGACGCGGAGCTTCAGACGAGCGAGGCCGGAAACAATCTGCCCAAAGGAGCCAGCGCGGCGACGCCTCCTTCGCCCGTCGAGCGCAAGGCTCCTCCCCCGCTCGCGCCGCTTGAGAGGCGGCTTCGCCAAAAGCTCGCGCGCGGCCGCGCCGCGCCCGACGCCGCGATCGACCTGCATGGCATGCGCCGGCAGGAGGCTTTCGCCGCCTTGCGGGAATTCTTGGCGAGGGCACAGATCGAGGGCGCGCGGCTTGTCCTGGTGGTGACCGGCAAGGGCGAGCGCGCCGCGTCTGCGGAGGCAACGCCAGGTATTTTGCGCAAAAGCGTGCCAAACTGGCTGCGTGGCGCGGAATATCATGCGATCGTCCTCGGTTTCGAGGAAGCCTCGCGCCCGCACGGTGGCGCCGGCGCGCTCTATGTACGGCTTCGGCGCCGCGATCGCGCCGGGCGCGGAAAGCCATCGCCTTGACCACTCCAAAAACTAGTTTTCGCAATGTCGCGGCGCCTTCGATCGCCGACCTCGACCTCATGGCGCAATCGGCTTTCGCCGCCCTGCCGGAAGACTTTCGCCGCCTCTGCGACGGCGTTGTGATCCGCGTCGAGGATTTTCCCGACGATGAAACGCTCGACGAGATGAACTGCGCCAGCGAATTCGACCTGTTGGGCTTGTTTCGCGGCCGCGGCCGCGCCCAATCCGAGGCGACCCCGATGACCGGACAATTTCCAAACATGGTGTGGCTCTACCGCCGCCCGATCCTTGACTTCTGGGCGGAGCACGAGGAGACGCTCGACGCCATCGTCACTCATGTTCTCGTGCACGAAATCGGCCATCATTTCGGGCTATCCGACGAAGATATGCGGGCAATCGAGCGGGCCGCCGAATAGCGCGCCAGGGCGTTTCCCGATTACATGTTTTTTCTCAACGCGGACCGGTTTTCACGTCTCTCAAAAATGGCTCGGGGATACTCATGTTCGATGCCGCGTTCGCCGCCGCGAGCCAGATTCTTACGCCGCCGTTCCGGACGGTTCTTTGGAAGACACTGGCGCTGACGCTGGCGCTGCTTGGCCTCGTCTGGATCGCGCTTCACAAGCTTATCGTCGCAGGCATCGCGCTTCCCTATCCTTGGGCAGCGACCGCGTTGTCGTTTATCGGCGGGGTAGGGCTCTTCGTCGGCCTCGCGTTTCTGGTCGCGCCGGTGTCGTTCATTGTCGTGGGCTTTTTCTTCGACGAACTGGCGGAAGAAGTTGAGCGGGAATTGGCCCCGGGCGAAGCGCCGGGCCGGGCTCTTTCGCTCGGCGACGCGGCATGGCTATCGGTCAAATTTTCCGCTGTCGCGCTCGGCGTCAATCTTGTCGCGCTTTTGTTGCTGCTGGTTCCCGGCGTCAATGCCGCCGCGTTTTTCGGTGCTAACGCCTATTTGTTCGGACGCGGCTATTTCGAACTCGCGGCCTCACGGTATCTTCCGCTCGGCGAGGTTCGGCGGTTGCGCAAAAAGAACGCGCTTCGCTTGTTTGCCGCCGGCCTTGTCATGGCGGCGATCCTTGCCGTTCCAGCCTTCAATTTGCTCACGCCGCTGTTCGGGACCGCATTCATGGTGCGTATCGCCAGAAACATCATGCGGTCCGCCCGGCAAGCGCCGCGCGCGAGCTCGGGTTAAGAGTGAGCTCTCAGACCGCGCGGGTACCGGCGAATTGCCCGGTTTTGCGGTAACGGTAGAGATAGGAAGGCACCAAGGTCTCGAACGGTTCGGGCGTTATGCCAAGGCCGCGCAAGGTTCGCCCTTCGGCCTCTGCTTGCGGCGAAACGATATTGTCGCCTCGCAAGAGTTTCACCTGGTCGGATGTTATCGTAAGAATCTCCGGAAAAAGACCGAGTGACAATTTGCGGATAATTTCGGTAACGAAGGCGAGCGATCTCGCACGCCCGAAAGAGAGCGGGATGAGCCGGCGGCGGCGCCCGGTCACCGTCAGGACGAACGTCATGATCCGCCGGAGCGTCGCGACTTCCGGTCCGCCCAATTCATAGATTATCCCTGGCCTGGCCTTGCCGTCGATGGCCAACGCGATCGCCGTCGCGACATCCCCGGCGAAGACCGGCTGAAGTTTGGTTGCGCCGCCGCCGATCAAGGGGAGTGCCGGCATCAGCCGCGCCATCGCCGCGAACCGATTGAAGAATTGATCCTCCGGCCCGAACACGACCGAGGGCCGCATGATGATGGCATCGGGCAAGATTTGCCGCACCGCCGCCTCGCCAAAGGCCTTGGTTTTCG
>JALZAY010000072.1 GCA_030948025.1 Pseudomonadota bacterium | reverse complement strand
GCGCGGATCGATGCGATCTCGGCTTCGATCCGCCGGCGCTGCTCTTGCGACGCCTCGAGCGTGTCTTCCATGCCCCGCAGTTCGAGCCGGCGTCCGCTCAGCTCCGCGCCTTTTTCGTCCACGTCCGGCGCCGCCGGCTGACCGGATTGCGCCGCAAGGCAAGCGGGCGCAAAGAGGGCAAGACATAATACGAGCGCGATGCGGCGGCTTGCCGCTCCCGCTGAAGCAATCGTGCTGTGCCGCACTCGAGCCGCCACCAATCCCCTTATGCCTGGCGGCCGGATGGACTGGCCGCGAATATTTATCCCATCACGCCATCCAGCAGAGGAAAATGGCGCCGCCGCGGCAAGACACCGGCAAGTTCGCGAATTAAACGCGATGATAGGGGTGACCGGAGAGAATCGTCACCGCCCGGTAAATCTGTTCGGCGGCCATGATTCGCACCAATTGATGCGGCCAAGTCATCGCCCCAAAGGAGAGCGTGAGCGAAGCGGATGCCAAAAAAGCGGGTTCCAAACCGTCTGGACCGCCGATGACGAACGCGGCGCTGGCAATGCCTTGGTCACGCGCGCGGCCAAGCTCGGTGGCAAGGCCCCGGCTTGTCATCTGCGTGCCGTTTTCGTCGAGGGCAATCACGTTTGCGGGGGGTGTAAGCCAGCCCCGAATGGCTTCCGCCTCTTCCCTTTTGCGATCATCGGGACGGACGGCGCGGCTCTCCCCAGCCTCGCGCAGTTCGACGCTGGAAAAGCCGATCGCGCGGCCGGCGGCGGCGGCCCGCTCGACATAACGCGTGGCCAAATCCCGTTCCGCTCCGGCTTTCGGCCGCCCAACGCAAATTAGCAGAAGCCGCATCGTGTTTGAAATGACCTGCCTTAGCCTAAGCGGTGTTCGCCCGGCCGGTCGATGCTCCACATTTTTTCGAGGTTGTAGAACTGCCTCACCTCGGGCCGGAAGATGTGGATGATGATGTCGGCGCCGTCCACCAGAACCCAATCGCAGTTCCGCAAGCCTTCGACGCGCGGCGGCTTATGGCGCTCGCCCTTCAACGCGCCGATAAGGCGCTCGGCAATCGCCCCGACGTGAATGTTGGAGCGGCCGGTCGCGATGATCATGACGTCGGCGAGGATGGTTTTGCCGTGCAGGTCGATTGTGACGATGTCCTCGGCCTTGGAATCTTCGAGACAGGTCAAGACAGTCCGCACGAGTGTACCGGCTTCGGGTCCAGGTGAACCGGGAGCCGGGTGGAGCGGCGGGTGCGCCGCTTCCGCAAGAATCCCTTGTATCAGTGTGTCGATCCTCCTCAAGCCCAGCCAACCGGCCAGGCGCACCATGGAAGATGGCGCAGAATCGCGGAGATTTCAATCGGCACCCGCCTTTCGCGCCAAAAACTCCCGCGCGGCGTCGTCCTCGCAGAGCCCGATCGCGTGGCTGTAGGCCATTTGCCGCCTCGTCCGCCCGCGCCACGCGACGGAGGAGATGCGCGGCGAGCGCCCAGTAGGGCTGATAGGTCTTGATCGCCTCGGCGGGAAGCGCTTCCAAGAGGGCCCATCCGGCCGCCGCCCCGCGCGCTTCCGCGATGGCGGCGGCGCGGCCAACCAGCGCGCCGATCGTTGGCGCAAGATGGACGAGTCCTTCATAGAGGAACGCGATCGATTCCCAATCCGTTCCGCCGGTCGCGGCGCGCCGCGCATGCGCCGACTGGATCGCCGCTTCGAGCTGTAAAGCGTCCGATGCGGCCCGCTTGCCCGGCGGCAACCATAAGCCCGTCCGCCTCCTCGATTATGGGCTTCCACCATAGAGTTACATCCTGCCTGGCGAGCGCCCCGTAGCCGCCCGCCGCCGAGCGCCGCGTGACGCGACCGGGCCTCAATATCCGGTGGCCAAGGTGCCCCGTTGCCTTGTGTCGGCGGCGCCCATCAACACGCCGTTTTCGCGAAAAATGCTCTGCACCGAGCCCCAGGCATCGTGAACCGCGACCTTGTGGCCTAGTGCTTCCAGCAGCCGGATCGTATCGGGCGTGAGGCCGCGCTCGACCTGCAATTCATCTGGAAGCCCCTGGTGATGAATGCGCACCGCCTCGGTCGCCTCCGCGATGTTCATGCCGAAATCGACAATGTCGAGAATGATTTCCGTGACGATCGTGATGATCCGCGAGCCGCCCGGCGAGCCGGTGACAAGTTCGAGTTCGCCGTCGCGAAAAACTAATGTGGGCGCCATCGACGACAGCGGCCGCTTGCGTGGCCCCGGCGCATTGGCGGCGCCGCCAACGAGTCCATAGGCATTTGGAGCGCCGGGTTTTGCCGCGAAATCGTCGAGCTCGTTATTGAGAAGAATGCCGGTTCCTTCGGCGACGAGGCCGAGGCCGTAGGAAAAATTCAAGGTGTAAGTGTTCGCGACCGCATTGCCGTCGTTGTCTACAATCGAAAAATGAGTCGTCTGGTCGCTTTCATAGGGCATAGGATCGAGCGCTTTGATTTCCGCCGAAGGGCTGGCCCGCGTGAGCGAAATCTCCGCCCGCAAGCGCTCCGCATAGGTTTTCGAGATCAGGCCCTTGACCGGAACCGGCACGTGGTCTGGATCACCAAGATATTCGGCGCGATCCGCGTAGGCTAATTTCATCGCTTCCGCCATGAGGTGAATGTTCGCGGCCGAGTTGGCGCCCTGCGCCGCTCGCGGAAATCCTTCGAGCACGTTGAGGAGCTCGATGATATGAACCCCGCCGGACGAGGGCGGCGGCATCGCAACGATCTCGTGGCCGCGATAGTAGCCATGCAGGGGAGTGCGCTCAACCGCGCGGTAGGATTTTAGATCGTCTTGCGTCATCCGGCCGCCGGCCGCGCGGACGCTGGCAACAATTTTTGCCGCGATCGGCCCCTCGTAAAAGGCGCGCTCGCCGTCGCGGCTGATCGCCTCGATGACGGAGGCGAGATCGGACTGAACAAGCTTGTCGCCGCGCCTGGGCGGCGTTCCATCCGCACGCAAAAAAATCCGGGCTGACGCAGGCCATCGCTTCAGCCGGACCTGCGCATGCGGAAGCGAATCGGCGAGATCGTCCTCGACTTCAATGCCATTGCGGGCGAGCGCGACGGCGGGCGCGGCAAGCTCGGCCAGCGAGAATTTGCCCGATCCATATTTACGCAGCGCGAGCGACAAGCCGGCGACGGTTCCAGGCACGCCCACGGCAAGGCCGGTGTCGCGCGATTTCGCCGCCACCGCCTCGCCCATCTCGTTGAGAAAGACGCCGGGCGGCGTATCGGCCGGCGCGGCTTCGCGGTAGTCGATGGCGACGGTTTTCTTCTCCTTGGCAAGGTAGACGAGCATGAAGCCGCCGCCGCCGAGGTTTCCCGCGCGTGGCAAGGTCACGGCAAGGGCAAACCCGACGGCGACCGCGGCATCGACCGCGTTGCCGCCGCGCCGGAGAATGTCGACTCCGATTTTCGCCGCGGTTCCTTCTTGCGCGACGACCATGCCATGGCTCGCCAGCACCGGCAAAACGCGCGCGCCTTGCGAAATGATTGGTGGCGGCAGGGTCGGTTCGGCTGGCGAGGCAAACGAAGCGACAAGACAAAGGAGGGCAAGCGCACTCGCGCACAGCGCCTTGCATGCCGCTCGCCACGGCGCTGCTAGAAGCGATTGGGCGCTCATGAATCTTCGTTATGATTGGCAATGACGGTTAGGAAGATCGCGCCAAAACGCGCGGCCTTGGCTGGTCCGACGCCGGGAATAAGCAACAAATCCTCGCCGGTTTTGGGACACACCCGGGACATCTCGAACAGGACGCTGTCGTGGAATATGACGAACGCGGGTTGCTTTTGGTCTCTCGCGATCTCGAGGCGCTTGGCCTTGAGCGCGGCGAACAGGCTGTTTTGCCGTGCCGTCAGCGGCGCTGTCTCGATCCTCAGTTTGACCGGCTCGAAAGCCTCGCGCGGAAGCACCGGATCCTTCGCCTGGGCAACCTCGATCTCATCCAAGCTTCGCCGCACGCCGGCCTTGCGCCCGCTCGACAAAGTCATGTCGCCACGCAGCGTCAAGGGCACCTCGCCCGAGAGCACGGCACGTCCCGTCCCGGTGATAATCCAACGATCACGATCTTCCGGGTCTTGAGCGATCAGACCCGCCGCGTGAAGCTGGTAAAAAATGCTGCGCCATTCGGCCGGACTGAACTCTTTGCCGATGCCGAATGTCGGCAGGAGATCGTGGCCATGCCGCCGGATTGCGTCGCTTGCTTGGCCGACGAGGAGATTGGCGAGGTGGCCCGGAAAAAAACGCCCGGAGGTGCGGCGGATCGCGGACATGGCCTTTTGCGCCGGGATCGCGCCATTGAAGCGCGGCCATTTCCCATCGCAAATATCGCAATTGCCGCAAGGCTTCGAGCCCTCCCCGAAAGCGGCGAGCAATGTCTGGCGGCGGCAACGCGGCGTTTCACACAAGGCGATCAAGGCGTTGAGCTTTCGCTTCTCCATTCGCTTGCGATCTTGTGGCGCCACGCTGTCGAATATTTGACGCTCACGTAGTCTGATGTCGCTGTCGCTGAACAAGGTCAGCGTGTCCGCCGGCAGGCCATCGCGGCCTGCGCGGCCGATTTCCTGATAATAGGCTTCGATGCTTTGCGGTAAATCAGCGTGGCAAACAAAGCGGACATTGGGTTTGTCGATCCCCATGCCGAAGGCGATCGTGGCGACAATGACGGTTCCGTCGTTGCGGAGAAATTCGTCCTGGCGCGCCGATCTTATTCCCGCTTCGAGGCCGGCATGGTAGGCGAGCGCCAAAATGCCCTTCCCGCTCAGGGTTTCCGCGAGCTTCTCGACGCCATTGCGCGAGCCGCAATAGACGATGCCGCTTTGACGTTTGTGACCTGCGATCATCGTTTCGATTTGCCGCGTGGCGTCGGTCTTGCGCTGCATCGCGAGATGGATGTTCGGCCGGTCGAAGGACCGGACGAAAACGCGCGGTTGGGCGGAAAACAACTTCCGGACGATATCCGCGCGGGTTGGCGCGTCGGCGGTCGCCGTCACCGCGATGAGTTGAAGATTGCCGATCGCTTGCGCCGCTTGCGCGAGGCCGAGATATTCGGGCCGGAAATCGTGCCCCCATTGCGAGACGCAATGGGCTTCGTCGATGGCGAAGACATTAGCGCCCGCCTCGCGAAGAAGGGCGGGCGTATCCGGACGCACGAGGCGCTCCGGCGCGACATAGAGGAGCCGATAACGACGCCGCCGCAGGCCCGCCTCGATTGCCGCATTATCCTCGCCACTGTTCGAAGAGTTCAACGCGGCGGCGGCAATTCCACGGGCCTGCAATTGTTGCACCTGATCGCGCATCAAGGCGATCAGCGGCGAGACGACGATGGTGAGCCCCTTGCGCACGATCGCGGGCAATTGATAGCCAAGCGATTTGCCCGATCCCGTCGGCATGACCGCGAGAATATTTTCCCCCGCGAACACGGCTTCGAGAATTTCCTGCTGGCCTGGCCGAAAGCTGGCAAAGCCGAAAACGCGTTCCAGCGCCTCTCTCGCCTCGTTCATTTGCGCGTTCACGGCGTCACCGTTGCAAAAGTCCTCGCGATCATGTCGTATCCAATCGCGGCCACGCATTCCAGCAAACTTTGCGGGGCGGCGCGCGGGCCTCGGTTCGCGCCGCTCACGAAGCAGCGTTTGCAATAAGCGACCGGATCTCTTCTTTCAATTTGACCGCGCGGGCTTGCATCAGCGCCTCGCGCGGCGCCTCGATGGTCCGGTCGGCGAGGATGCGTCCCGGCGCCACCGACAAAACGATGATCCGGCCGGCGAGCGAGATCGCCTCCTCGACGTCATGGGTGACGATGAGGGTCGTCGCCTTGCGCTTCAGGACGAGCGCCAAAAGCTCCTCGCGCAGCTGTGCCGCGAGGTCGGCGTCGAGCGAGACGAAAGGCTCGTCGAGGAGGAGAAGATCGGGCTTAACCGCGTGCGATAGCGACACGCCGCGCGAGACCGAGCGACAACTCACCCGGAAAATGATCGAGATGTCTCGAAAGACGCAGAGCCGCGACGATCTCGGCGAGATCGTTCTCGCTTGACGATCCAACGAGACGCAGGTTTTGCGTGACGCTGCGCCACGGCAACAGCCTCGGCTCCTGAAAAACCATTCCGATCCTATGCGGCGAAGGCAAGGCGATCTTGCCGTCGAAATCAGAGTCGAGTCCCGATATGATTCGCAAAAGCATTGTCTTGCCGCAGCCGGACGGCCCCAGCAGGGCGCAGATTTCTCCCGTTCGCAAGCTGAAGGCCACATCATGAAGGACCATTTGCGCAGCCCGTTCCAACTTCGACCCCGAGGCGCGTTACCGTGTCGCGGTGCGTGTCAGTCATGCGCTCGGTAGAGCGGATCGAATTACCTTCAACCAAACAATTAATGATTTGGGTCCGGCGGGCGAGTGATAGGCGGTTCATGGCACTTCCCTTGATTGATTGTATGCAGTATGATACACAAATTAAACGTTGTCAATAGGACTGCATACATGGACTTTAAAAAAACCACTGACGCCCTTCTTTCTCGCGTCGATCACTCTGACCTTGCCAAGGAATTAGGTGTGTCGGTTGCGCTCATTAGGCAAGCGCGACTACGCCCCGATGCAAGTGCTCACCGTTCGCCTCCGGCGAATTGGCAAAAGGCGGTCCTTATGCTCGCTGAAGACCGCGCGCGGCATTTCAACCGCCTAGCTGAACGGCTACGCACTTCTAATCGGGCGTAACCGGCTCCATTCCGGCCGGTCCCCGGCAACAATTATCGCGGCAGCTGCTTCATCGAATTGAAAAACGTCTTCAAAAGGAAACCCAATCATGGGGCTGTCGCGCTCGCCCGCAAGGATAGCTTCATAGGACTCCTCACGACAAACAAATACGGCGGTATTTGTCATTGACAGGACTTTTCTAATGCGCGCATTGTCACCATATGCGCGCACAATTACGCGCAGTCCACAGCCGCTCGGAGATGATACAGATTCCTGTTGCATTTCGTATTTCACTCCGTATTATACGGCCATAGACCAGACACTGGAGACCTAAACCATGGCCGAACAGAAGCAGGAAAGTCTCGCCCCGGCATATGTGCCGTGGCGGACATTGATGAATTATATCAATAGCTTGCGTGAATCTGGCTTGCCAAGCCAGATCAACCGCAGCGTTATGGCGAACGCTTCATATTCAACCCAAGCGCAGCTTCTCGCTGGCATGCAATACCTTGGCCTGACTGATAAGAATGGTGCGCCACAAGCTATTCTATCACAATTGGTTGAGGCTGACGAGGCAAATCAGAAAAAAATCATAGGGAAAATACTGACTGATCGATACACATTCGTATTCGACACCATCGACATTGCCCGTGCGAGCCCCGCCGAAGTCGAGAAGCAATTTCGTGAGCGCGGGATCGGTGGAAGCACGGCTGTACGGGCTGTGGCTTTCTTTATCAATGCAGCCGACGCGGCCGGAATGACCTTGTCGCCGCACCTCAAGAAAAAGAATGGATCATCCTCTGGAGCCCCACGCCGCACGCGGTCACCTCGCAAGAAGCAGCGGCAAGAAAGCAATAAGACCCCTGCTGAGAATATGCCTACTAAATTTGATGGTGCATCTGATCCTTGGCTAGCTAAATTCCCGGATTTCAAGCCGGAATGGGATGAGAAAATCCAACAAAAGTGGTTTGAAGCTTTTGAAAAGCTCATGACGCTCCGAAAGAGTGGAGCTGCTAAGGCGGAATAAAGTTCGGGCCAGAGCTGGCCCGCTCTGGCCCGTGATGACGGGGGCTCCCGTTAAAACTCCAACACTGGTTCGCAGACCGGGGAAGGGCAGGTGTTCAGTGCGTAAAGAACGCATGTTAAAAGCGTAGCGGGTCAGATTGCGCCATCGAGGTTAGCCGCTTCGATGGCGCGGTCGCCGCCATTTCTATACCCCATAAGCAGTCCCGCGTCCACTTAATAGGGTGCAATCCTTGGTCGAAGTTAATGATCGCCAATTAATAGAAGCCATCGAATCCCAGCACGGCGGCACGGCTACGCTCGCTCAATCGGTGCCCGTGCACGAGACATTCGAAGGCTAGCCAGTATGGGAAGGCATCGTGCATGTCTTCGACCTAGAAGGCCATCCCAAGGCTACGCGCGCCTATGCGTGGTCTTCGCCAATTGAAGGGAGCACCAAACGCCGATTCTTCGCGGTGCTGCACATTCCGCCAATCGTGTCGCCTGTTGACGCTGTGAGGGCGGCTATAATTGCTGAATCCAAATTTGAGAGTAAAGTTGTAGACCGAACTTCACGTTAGGAGAGCGATATGTTTGCAATAGTAGCTTTGCCAAATGGTGGCAGTCTCTTCGGCAGTCTCGAATGGGGTTGGAGTGATTGGCTCGGATTATCGAGACCGGCTTTTCTGTCCAGCCCGCTCACTGATGATCGCAAGTTCCCATACGAAGGTTCCGGTTTTTTGCAGCGCAAGACGGAGCTTGTCGGCGGCTTCGGCTTCACAATTGAAAAGGGCCGCCAGCATGAAGTAAAGTGCCGCCAGGCCAAGGTAGCCAGGGAGGGCGCGCCAGCGATCGGCAAGCCCCGCGCCGTGACGCGGCGAAAGGCTTTCTGCTAAGCCCGGGTTGTCATTTGCCATCGTTTCAGGATACATTTTTTGCCGCGCGAGCCATAATGAGGATCGTCCGTTCACCATGGTTGCGAGGCATGGGCGAGACCGCTATCGAATACCTCGCTCATAGGAAGGAAACCGGATATGAAGCGTAAATTTGTCTGCCTTGTCGCCACGGCCGCTTGGGCCGGTTCCGCCGCGGGGGCTTTGGCGGGTGACCCTACCGCCGGCGAAACGGTCTTCACGCAAAAGTGCAAGGTCTGCCACCAGATCGGCGAAGGCGCCAAGAACTTCGTCGGACCCGAGTTGAACGGCCTGATCGGGCGCAAGACGGGCTCCGTGCCGAATTATAATTATTCCGATGCGAACAAGGAGTCCGGACTCACCTGGGACGAGGCGACTCTCAAGGAGTATCTCCTCAGCCCGAAAGCCAAAATTCCCGGAACGAAAATGATTTTCGCCGGGCTGCCAAAAGAAGGCGACCGGGATAATCTTGTCGCCTATCTCGCGCAGTTCGATGCGGAAGGTAAGAAGAAATAAGTTCCGCGAACCTATGGTCCCTCGCGCCGCTTGAGCATCCCGCGCGAGGGGTCGTAGGCGGCGATTGCCGCGCCGAGAAAGACGATGGTCGTCCCGAGCACCACCGCCAAGGCGAGGAAATTTATCTTTTCGTATAACGCGAAGCGGATCAGCTCGACCGCATGGGTGAACGGATTGAGTTCGCATAGCGTGGCGAGCCACAGGCTGCCTTCCTTGACCCGCCACAAAGGATAGAGCGCCGAGGACGCGAAAAACATTGGGAAAATGACGAAATTCATGACCCCGGCGAAATTTTCCAATTGCTTGATCAGCGATGACAAGAGCATGCCGAGCGCGCCCAGCATGAGACCCGCGAGAACGAGGGCCGGAAGCACGGTCAGATAACCCCAAGGCGAAGGCGGCTCGATCTCCCAGAAATAAGCGACGAGAAGAAACGCATAGACTTGGGCCAGCGACACGGCGGTGCCGGCGGCGAGCTTGGACGTCAAAAGAAACCAGCGCGGGAACGGGCTCACGAGCAGCGTGCGCATGTTTCCCATTTCGCGGTCGTAGACCATGGAGAGCGAGGATTGCATGCCGCTGAAAAGCGCGATCATCGCGATGAGCCCCGGCGTGATATAGACCTCATAGAGCACATAGGTGTTATAGGGCGGGATGATCGATACGCCCAGCACGGAACGAAAACCCGCCGCGAAGATGAATAGCCACACGAGCGGGCGCACCAGCGCCGAGACAAAGCGTTCCCGCTGGTGCCAATACCGCAAAGCCTCGCGCCAGACGATGCCTTTCAGGCAAATCGCATATTGGGCGAGGCCGAGACCCTGGGCGCCGGGAGTGGAAGAGGCGACCGATTCGCTCATTTCGGCTCCCCCTCGAAACCGGCGGTGCCGGTCAATGCGTTGAACGCCGGGCCTATGCCGGCTGCGCCCGCGCGGACGGCGATCTCGGAGGCATTGTCATGATCGAGAATCTTGCCCTCATGCAGGACGACGACATCGTCGCCGGGCTCGATCTCGTCGATCAGATGGGTTGCCCAAAGCACGCCAATGCCCTCGCGCGCGACAAGGCCCCGCACATGCTTGAGGATGTCCGCGCGGGCCTTGATATCGAGGCCGGCGGTCGGCTCGTCAAGCAGCAGCATGCGCGGGCGATGCAGCAGCGCGCGGGCGATTTCCACCCGGCGCATTTGGCCGCCGGAAAGGTCGCGCACCTTTTCGCGCGCGCGATCCGCCATTTTGACCTGGTCCAAAACAAAACTCGCGCGCAACTTTGTCTCTTGCCCGGAAATCCCGTGCAGTGCCGCATGATAGGAAAGGTTTTGCATGACCGTCAGATCGAGATCGAGTGTCCGCGCTTGGAACACGACGCCAAGTCTGCGCAGCGCTTCGGAAGGGGCGCGGTTCACATCGAAGCCAAAAATTCGAATGGTGCCTCTTTGGGTCGCGAACAGGCGGGTTATCAAGCAAAATAGCGTGCTTTTGCCGGCGCCGTTGAGGCCGAGAAGTACGCTGAAACTGCCCTGGGGGACGCTGAAGCCGACATTCTCCAGAGCCTTGCGCTTGCCGTAGCTATGGCTCGCGCCGGCGACCTCCAGCGCCGCGGGCGGGCTCGCGCTGCGATTGCTCGCGGCTTCCGGTTCCGGCGCGGTAAAACTCATTGGCGCGCAATCGCCACGCCCCAGGGAAACGAACCCACCGCGATTGACTTAAGCACCTTGAGGCTGGTCACGTCGATGACCGAGACGTCGTTCGAAACTCCGTTCGTCGTGTAAAGATATTTGCCGTCGGGGGTCAACGCCAATTGCCAGACGCGCTGGCCGACGAGCAGATATTTCTCGATCTTTTTCGTCGCGGTGTCGATGACGGCGACGCGATTCGCCGGACCAAGCGCCACGAACGCCTTCTTGCCATCCTGGGTAAACCTCATCCCGACTGGCTGAATCGCTTCCTTCGAGAGCCCGGGGACCTCAAAGACGATCTTCTGTTTGACCTTGGGATTGGCGGCGTCGATCACGCTGACGGTGCCGCCGACCTCGGAAGAGACCCACAATTCCGAACTGTCCGGCGTATATTGGGCGGCGCGCGGCCTGGCATCGACGAGGACATTGGCGAAAATCTTGCGCGTTTGCGTGTCGATCAGATGCGCCATGTTCGTCGTTTCCGACGTATTGACGAGCACTTTGCCGTCGGGGCTAAGCTCCATCCCTTCCGGTTCGACGCCGACCGGAATTTCCGCGACGGTTTTGTGTGTCGCGACGTCGATCGCGGTCACCAGATTGTCGTTCTCGTTCGAGATATAAAGGAGCTTGCCGTCGGGGCTCAGGATCAGAAGCTCGGGGTCGGGACCGGACGGCAAAGTGCCATTGATCGAAAGTGTCTTGGTGTCAAGAATTTGGATCAAATCGTCGTCGCCGGCGCAGATGAAGAGTTCGCCGCCGTCCTGACTCAAGGCGATCCCGCGTGGACGATGGCCGACTTGCACGGTCTTTGTAACCTCCATTTTGCCAGTGTCGATAATGGTGATGGAATTGCCTTTTTCATTCGAGACATAGGCGGTGAACGCCCCGGCCGGAGAGGGCATGACGAAAGCAAGCGCATTGAGTGCGAAGACAGAGCCGGCAAGAGGGTTCACCTTTGATCTCTCGCGAAGGCTTATTGCAATTTGCATTTCGTTTCCGGTTCGTCGAAGCCTAGCGTATCGAGTTCCGATGTTTGATGCAGAAAACCTTCCTGCGGCGAGACCGAAACGATCATCCGGCCGTCGCCGAGCAGAATAGGCTGGCGCAATTGCTGGTTCCAGTGGCGCAGGGTCTGTTTTTGGCCCTTGAACGCGGCAATGGCGAAATCCGGTCCGGTCAGATAGCCGGCAATGATCTTGGGATCGTTCGAGCCGGTACGCGACGCCGCCTCGCCAATCATGCGCATCGCCACCCATGCGTTGTTGTCGCGCGCGTTCATACGCCGCGAGGCGCGTTTCATGAAACGGTTTTGCAATTGAATCGCGCCCCATTGCTCATGGCTTCCGTCCCAGCTCATTGGCTTCAACCCGGCCGAGCCCGCGACCGGACGTGGATCCCAGGTGTGGAAGGGAAGATAGCTTGCAAAGACCTCGCTTTCGTCGGCGGCGACGAGGACATCGTAGGCCGGCGCGTTTTGGGTCGCCACGGGGATGAGCCTTTGCGTCTGCACGCTTCCGGAATCCGAGCGGCGGCCACCGCCGGTATCCTCGTAGACCCGCTCGTCGACGATTTTTGCGCCGAATTTTTTCGCCGCGCGGGCCAACGCCCCGGCGTACAGTTCGTCTTGCGGGTGAGACCCCTTGATCAGGAACCAGCGTTTCCATTGCTTCCAGACGAGATATTGAGCAAGGCCGTCGGCAAGCATGGAATAAGAAGGCGCAACGTGAAACACATTGACGCGGCAATTTTCCTCCCGCAGCGAATCCTCCGGCGCGTTGGTGTTGAAAATGAGTATCCCCTTGTCCTTTGCCGCGTCGCTGAGCGCGAGAAGTTCCGCCGCTGGAAGATCGGCGAGCACAAAGGAAGCGCCTCGCGCAATAAGGCCGTTCAGCGCGGCGGCCGGGTCGTCGCCCGGCCGCAGGGGAACGTCCGCGATCGCAAAGGTCTGACCGAGGAAACGTCCGGTTGTATTATTGTCTTCAACGGCAAGCTTGGCACCGGCGATGCCATCGTTGGCGGCTGGAATATCGAGAATCGAGAGCGTCTCTCGGATGTGTGGCGCGCGAATGAAGCCTACCTTGACGTTGATGTTGTCCGCCGCGACCGCTGGACCGGCGCATGCCGAAAGCGCTACTCCGAAAAAGGCGGCAAGAATGCCATGCTTGTAGATCATGCGGGAATGATGGGTCGAAGCGATGGTCTAATCAAGCCCTCGCTCATCGAGATGTTATCTCACGTCTTGCCCGAGCGGCGTTTTTGGCAACGCAGCCAAGGCATTGATGATGGCAAACATCGCCTGCTCGTCCGGAGTTTTGGCAATGAGCACTTCATGGATACCCGCGGCCAGAAGCGGCGCCGCGGCATCGTGCGAGATGCAGACGTGGTTTATCCGGGACAAGTCCAGACCCGCGTTGCGGGCGAGGCCGAGAAAGACATCCGTGCTTCGCTGCGAATAGTGCAAAACCGCGCCGATTTCGCCTTTGCTGGCAAGGGCCAAGGCCGCCGCGGTCAAGGATTCGGCGGGCTGCGCCGCATAGACTTGGAGCGGCTCGATGGCATGACCTATTTCGGCGAGGCTGTTCTCGAGGTCCGGTTTGCGGTCGCGTCCGGCGAGATATACGAAACGGCAGGGGGTCGCGAAACGCGCGGCGATTTCCCGTGCGAGAGTCTTAGCGTCTGGGCCAATCAGCGGCGGGCCGTCAAAACCCCGCTCGCGCGCGCCTACCCGCGTGCGCTCGCCGACTAGGAGCAATGGCAAAAGGCGGCGCGCCTCGGGCAGAGGCCAGTCCGGCGCGGCGGATAATAGTTCGAAGGCGCGTGCGCTCGTCGCGATGACGCCATCGATAACGCCCGCGGGCCATATTGCTCCGGTCGGCACCATGTCGAGAACCGGAGATAGCACCGCGTCATGCCCTTCGCACGCGAGTCGTGCAGCCGTTCGATTCGATTCGTCGAGAGCGCGTGTGAGCAGGACCAGCATGTCTCTAGCAATCTGTGACAAACAATTGAATCTGGCTTTGGTGCCATTGCGGTCGACTCTCGGAATCGAACACTTCGCGGGCGAAGTGTACTTGAGAGGAAGGCTCGCAAGCAACTGGAACGGCGGCTTGACGGGAAGGCAGCCAGAAAAAGATCGTCACGCGCGAGGATCGCTCGCACGGCGCGAACGGTTGCTGCGTCATCAAAAAAGCGTAACGAGGATCGCCCGTCAAGGCAACCCTATTGCAAGCTGGTCGCTTGGGCGTTGTGGTCCTTTAGATCATCATGGTGGCGATCAAACCGAGCCTGTTGATCGCTCGAGCGCCGATCGAATCGGCGCGTGAACCGGTGACGCATAAAGCCTTGAAACGCATTGTCTTTCCATTCCGCACGACGGATGCTTGGACCAGTTGATCCTCCATGTGTAAAAGAAAACTGAAGCCAGAAAGGTAAGTGATTGTCCAATAAATATATTGTCGGCAAATCCCATTAAGAATTGGGGGTGCGCCCGAAAGACACTGACTGCGTCATTGACTTGGCGTTTCGCAGCCGGACCGCGGGAAAAACAAGCGAATGGGCGCGCAACAATTGTATCCGTTGTCGTTGCTTTCGCTCAAGCACGCGCACAAAACTATTGCGCGCCCGCGCGTGGCCGGCGCGATGACCGCCCCGGATGTCGCAATCTCGTGCCACATGCATTGAAACGGGCGCAAAAGGATGAATCTTGACCAAAGGTCGCGTTTCGCACCAGCGCTCTGAGGTCTCAAAAACGATCGAAGACGGCGCGGATCTGGGCCAGATCCGCGTGATCGGATAGCAGCAGTTGCAGGGTGATCCGCGCCTTGCGGGCATCCAGCGCATTGGCGGGGATGAGCCCGCGTCCGATGAGATCGATCTCCCCTCCTGGGTAGTCATATGATCCGCGCAGCGTTTCGCCCGCCCCCGTGCGGCTGGCGAAAACAACCGGAATGCGTTCGGCTAGTCCCGCAAGAGCGGGCACGGCGCCGGCGGCGGCGTGGCCGGCCCCGGGAAGGCTGACCACGAGCCCATCGATTGCTCCAGCCGCCAAGGCTTCAACCGTTTGGGTTTCGAGACCGGGCCCTGCTTCAAGGATCGGCACGACGGGCGCTCCTCCTCCGTAGGTCAATCTCGGCGGACGTCTCGCGGGCGCGAGAGCGAAGCGGACGCGCTCTTCCGCGACATAGCCGATTGGGCCGAAAGGGAGAGAGGAAAAAGCGTGCGGCCGGAAACTATGCGCCTTGCGGATAAGAGGACCGGCATGAATTTCATCGTCGGCCACCACAAGGATGCCTTTGCCACGCGAGGCCGGTGAGATCGCCACACGGGACGCGGCGAGAAGATTGGCCGGTCCGTCGGCGCTGGGTTGATCGGGTCTGCGCATGGCCGCCGTGAAGACTATGGGCATTTCGACTTGCACAAGCAAGGAAAGCGCGAAAGCGCTCTCTTCGAGCGTGTCCGTGCCATGGGTAATCACTATGCCAGCGCCTGTCTTGGCCGCGGCCGTGGTGGCGTCCGCTATCGCGGCGATGTCGGCGAGCGTGAAATCCGCGCTGGGTTTTGCCAACACATCAAGTGCTTCGACTTCTGCAAGGTCCGCGAGACGCGGAACGGCGGCGATAAGATTTGCGGCGCAAAGAGTCATTGCCGCGCCCCCCTGCGCGGTTTCCGTGGTCATGGCGATGGTGCCGCCCGTCGAAAGTACGATCAGGCGAGCGCGTTGCGAAGAAGCATCAACATCGAGATGTGGCATGATAGAATCCCTGTCGATCATTTCGGTTCGTGGAAAGCCGCCCGCCACGCCAGTTGCGCAAAGGCAAGACGGCAAAATTGAGCGAGACAGGAAAAGCGCAGGGGACTCTAGGTCATCGACTCATTAAAGCGCATCCAGATTCGAAGTGAAGCGAGTTTGACGCCGGCGAGGAAGTTATCGGGCGTTTTGTCGTAGCGCGTGGCTACGGCGCGGTAGTGTTTGATTTTGTTG
>JALZAY010000071.1 GCA_030948025.1 Pseudomonadota bacterium | reverse complement strand
TTTACCGGTAAAACAATTGGCGGCGTCAAGATCGTGACATCGGGCGCCGGCGCGGCCGCGCTTGCCTGCCTTGATTTCTTGGTCGTTCTCGGCGCCAAGCGCGAGAACATTTTTGTCACCGACATCGAAGGTGTGGTGTATCGCGGCCGCGAGAAGTTGATGAATGGTTACGTTGAGATCTATGCCCAGGATACCGATGCGCGCGCGCTCAAGGATGTCATCGGCGGCGCCGATATTTTTCTCGGGCTTTCGGCGGGAGGCGTCTTGACACCTGGGATGGCGAAGGAGATGGGCGAGCGGCCGCTGATCATGGCGCTAGCCAACCCCGCTCCCGAAATCGAGCCAGGCGTGGCATTTGCGGCGCGGCCGGACGCCCTGATTTGCACCGGGCGCTCTGACTTTCCAAATCAAGTCAACAACGTGCTTTGCTTTCCCTACATTTTTCGCGGCGCCCTCGATGTTGCCGCCACGGCCATCAACGAGGCAATGAAGCTCGCCGCGACACGTGCGATCGCCCAATTGGCCCATGAGCCGCCGTCCGACGTGGTCGCCAGGGCCTACGGTGGCAAAACGCGGAATTATGGCAAGGACAGTCTTATTCCGGCGCCTTTCGATCCGCGCTTGATCCTGCGCATCGCGCCGGCGGTCGCCAAGGCCGCGATGGACACGGGCGTCGCGAAAAGGCCGATCGCCGATTTCGCCCTTTATGAAGAGACATTGTCCCGCTTTGTGTTCCGTTCCGGCTTCATCATGAAGCCCGTGATACATGCCGCCAAAGCTTGTCCCAAGCGCGTGATCTATGCGGAAGGCGAGGATGAACGGGTGCTGCGCGCGACTCAAACCGTCGTCGAGGAAGGGATCGCCAAACCTATTCTCGTCGGCCGTCCGGAAGTGATCGAGACCCGTATCGAGCGATTCGGCCTGGCGGTGCGGCCTGGACATGATTTCGAACTTGTCGATCCCAATGACGATCCGCGCTATCGCGATTATGTCGCGGCCTATCTCGATGCGTCGGGACGGCGCGGGATCACGCCCAAGGCTGCGCGGACCCTGGTGCGGACCAATTCGACGGTGATCGCGGCGATCGCGGTGAAGCGTGGCGACGCCGACGCCATGATTTGCGGCCTCGACGGGCGCTTCAATCCGCGCTTGCGCTACATCAAGGACATTATCGGGCTCGTTCCCGGCGCGACCGATCTTTCCGCGATGTGCTTGATGATCACCAATAAGGGTGCCTTTTTTATCGCCGACACGCATGTCCGGCGCGATCCTACCGCCCCGGAGATCGCGGAAATGGCGCTGTTGTGCGCGGCCCACGTCCGCCGGTTCGGGATCGAACCGAAAATCGCCCTCGTGTCGCATTCGGATTTCGGTTCGGATGACACGCCTTCGGCCCGCAAGATGCGCGATGCGCTCGAAATCCTTCGCCAGCGCGCCCCAGATCTCGAAGCCGATGGCGAGATGCAGGCCAATACCGCTTTGTCGCAGGCGATGCGCGACCTCGTGTTGCCGTCCTCGCGTCTGAAAGGCGAGGCGAACGTTCTCATTATGCCCAATCTCGACGCTGCCAACATCGCCTATACGATGACGATGATCATGGCCGACACCCTGCCAGTCGGCCCGATCCTGATCGGCGCCGCCAAGCCCGCCCATATCCTGACGCCTTCGGTGACGGCGCGCGGAATCATCAACATGACCGCGGTTTCGGTCGCCGAAGCGCAAGGAAACAGTTGAGCCCGACCACCTGCAAAGACCGTCGTCGCAATTAAGCAGGTCATTTATAAATAAGCGCACAGTTTTCTTGAGGGCGCGAATGATTCCGTGCGGGCATGAGAAAAGATGCCCGCCAAACCGCTGCCGAAAACGCCGATCACATTCCCGGGGCGGTGAGGAAATCGTCGAGCGTTTTCGAGCATCGTGAAAGTGCTTAAAGACCTCCGTCTTGCAAGACTTAGTTCCGGGAGACTTTCCTGACGAGCGGCAGACAGCGAAGCTCCGGCAATCCGGAACGGTGACAATGTGCCCGAAGGGATGTCCTACTGGCGGAACCGTGCGCGTTTTTTCCTTTCGCCAAGCCGTCGCGTGGGCTAAACAGCAGCGTTTGGCCGAAGTCAATGAATGGAAGTCGATGTTGAGGCAGCACCGTCCGCGAGGCCAAGCGGCGATAGCCCTTGGTGCCGCCTAGAGCGTGTCCCGATCAAATGAAACCATTTGATCGATAAGGACGCAACTCAACATCAAAGAGTTGGAGTATGTTCTGATCGAAAAAGTCGAGCAACTTTTTCTGGCTATGCTCTAAAGGGACGGTGCCGAAAACCGTCCGCAATTTCCCTCGTACAACGCCGGCGTTGATACCCTGCGGGACCTTCTTGCCCGAACGCCCGCCTCGGCAAAAACCCTTCTGATCGTCGGGCATAATCGGGGTCTCGGCGAATTCGCGCGTTTTCTCGCGCGCGGCGGGGAAAGCGCCGTGCCCCGCCATTTTCCGGCGCCTTGCCTAGCAGTGATCGACTTATCTTGCGGTGATTGGAGCGAGGCGGCCGCGGGTGGCCGGCTGGATCGTTTCGTGAACTTTTCCAGCTTGCCGGCGGATAGCCCTGCTTCGCGGTAGAATGAGAACGGCGCCGCCGCGATCGACCGGCTGGGCCCGCAAAACCCGCGGCGGGAACCCTGGCCGTTCCTAGCAGCGGCGCCTCCAGCGAGGCCCCGCGCGCGCCGGCAAGTGTTTTTTCGCGTCGAACATGACGAAAACGCGTTACGTGACTCCACTTCAGGGTTCGTTTGCCTTACCCATTTTTCCCGCCCATTCCCGGTGCCCCCGCCGCCACGAAATACTCTGGAAAGCCAGTTTGTTTTGACTCTGATCGCCAACCTCCTGTTCGAAGCCCGCGCCGCGGCGCAGGCCCTCATCGAGCTGACGACGGGCCCGCATGTTCGTCTCGGTGTCACCGGACTTTCGCGGGCAGGCAAGACGATCTTCATCACCGCGCTCGTCGACAATCTGATCAAGGCGGCAAGCCCGGCCTTGCGCGGGAGGAAAAATCCCTTGCCCGTCTTCCGGGTTCACGCCGAGGGACGGCTGATCGGCGGCATGCTCGAGCCGCAACCCGACGATGCTGTGCCCCGCTTCGCCTATGAGGATCACATTGCCGCTCTGACCGGACCCAAAGGCCGTTCCGGGGAACGCCATTGGCCGCAATCGACAAGGCGCATTTCCGAGCTGCGGCTGTGCCTTGTTTTCGACCAAAAAATCGGCCGGCGGCCGGGGCACCAATCGCTTACCATCGACATCGTCGATTATCCCGGCGAATGGCTGCTCGATTTGCCGCTGCTTGGCAAATCCTTTGGGCAATGGTCGCGCGAAGCCTTCAGTGCCTCGGCGGGCACTGCAAGGGCGCCGCTCGCGGCGAAATGGCGCGCGCTTGCCGCCAGCACCGATCCGCGCGCCAAGGCCGATGAAGAGCAGGTGCGGCGGGAGGCCGAACTTTTCACCAATTATCTACGCGCTTGCCGCGCCGACGAAAATCACTTTTCGAGCCTGCCGCCGGGCCGTTTTCTGATGCCGGGCGATCTTGAAGGCTCTCCTGCTCTTACTTTCGTGCCGCTCGCCGTCGAGGAAGGCGAAATCTACCCGCCGGGCTCGTTCGCCGTCATGATGGAGCGGCGTTACGAGGCCTATAAGGCGCATGTCGTCACACCGTTTTTTCGCGATCATTTCGCAAGGCTCGACCGCCAGATCGTCGTTATCGACGCGCTCGCCGCATTGAACGCGGGACCGGCCGCGATGCGCGACCTCGAAACCGCTCTAACCGATGTTCTCGCCGCGTTTCGCGTGGGGCGCGGCAATCTGTTGTCGGCCTTGTTCCGGCCGAAGATCGACAAGATTCTGTTCGCCGCGGCAAAGGCCGATCATTTGCACCACACGAGCCACGACCGGCTCGAGGCGATTTTGCGGCATCTCACCAAAAGAGCCATCGCCCGCGTCGAGACGGTCGGCGCCGAGGTCGATGTCATTGCGCTCTCAGCGGTTAGGGCAACGCGCGAGGGCATGGTTGGCGCCCCCGACGAGCCCGCGCTCGAAGCCGTCATCGGCACGCCTCTCGAAGGCGAGCGGATCGGCGATGAGATTTTCGATGGACAGGCGGAGGCGGCGATTTATCCCGGTGAACTCCCGATTGATCCCGAAGCGGTGTTTCGCGACGCTCCGCGCATCGAGCCCAATGAAATCGACTACCGCTTCGTCCGTTTCCGTCCTCCGGTCCCGGTCCGGGCAGAGGATGACTCGCTGCTGCCGCCGCCCCATATACGGCTCGACCGCGCGCTGCAGTTTCTCCTTGGCGACCGGCTCGGCTAAAGCCCTCGACAAAGGCTTGTTTTGATGATTGACCAGACACGAATTTTGCCAATTCCCTGTGACCACGAAGCGCTGCAGCAAGGGATTAACGAGGTTTTGCGTGGCCGTTGAACCAAAACCCCGCCCGCGCGCGTTCCGTCTCGGTGCGATGACCCCAGAGCCCGGCGCCGCGGCCCCGAAAGAGGCCGTGGTGATCGAAACCACGGCCGATCCCTACGAGGCCGAGGCCGAGGCTTTTCTGGCCGGTCGTGACGCCGGCGAGGAGGCGGTTGAAGCGGCGCAGAAACAAGGCGTCGTCGCCCGCTCGCTGTTCTCCTGGGGCGGTCTCTTCTGGGCCGCGACGGGCGGCCTCGTTTCGCTCGGTTTCGGGCTTTGGCTGACCCGGCTCATCGACGATCTTTTCGCCTGGTCGCCAGCCTTCGGCGTCGTTGGTCTTGCGCTCGCGAGCGCGGCCGGAATCGCGCTTTTCGTTCTCGGCGCGAAGGAAATCGGCGGTATTCTGCGCCAGCGCCATATCGCGGAACTGCATATCGGGCTCGCCCGCGCGCGCGAAAAGGACGATTTTAAGGAGGCACGGCGCCTCGTTAGGGATCTTTCCGCGCTCTATTCCACAAGGCCCGATACAGCTCGCGCGCGCGCTCAATTGCGCAAGGTTGCGCGTGACATCGTCGACGGTCGCGATCTCATCGACATCGCCGAACGCACGCTCGTTGAGCCGCTTGACTTGGACGTGCGGCGCGAAATCGCGAGCGCGGCCAAAAGGGTTTCCATGGTGACCGCCCTTGCGCCGCGCGCGATCATCGACGTCGTCTTCGTCGTGGCGCAGGCGATAAGGCTCATCCGGCACATCGCGGTGATCTATGGCGGCCGGCCGGGCTTGCTCGGCTTTCTCAAGCTGTTGCGCTCGATTACCGCGCATATCGCGATCACCGGCGGCATGGCCATTGGCGACAGCCTCATCCAACAGTTCGTCGGCCATGGCATTGCCGCGAAATTGTCGGCCCGCCTCGGCGAAGGTGTGCTAAACGGGCTTTTGACGGCACGCGTGGGGCTGTCCGCTATGGCCGTCTGCCGGCCTATGCCTTTTGGGAGCGGGAAGGCGCCAAGGGTCGGCGATGTCGCGCCGTTTCTGTTCAGCAAGCCAGAGAACAAGGGTTGACGGAAACGCGGGTGGTTTCCGCTTGTGCGGAATACCCATTGAACGTTTTTCCATGCTTCGCTCAAGCGGCGCGCGGGAAAAAGCGTGTTTCGACGACGCAGAAAATGGGTAGTGGGTCATTTTCGCGATGCGCCCGCTTTTGACCCGAAACGGAAGTTTGCCTTCCTCGAGCCCGTGTGGTTTCTCACCGTCGATGGGAAGGCAAAGGACTCTTACCGTGAAAGGGTACGTTGATATCGCGATCGCCGCGGCCAAATGCGACGGTCGATCCCAATCCGCTGGTGGGTCGGCCTATGCGTTCCGGCCTGCTGCGCGACAGGATCTCCCCCTCCTACAGCACTGGTTGCGGACGCCCGAGGTCGTGCGATGGTGGGGCAACGCCGAGGAGCAGGCCGTGCTGCTTCGGGAAGATATGGACGAGCCGCGCATGGTCATGCGGATCGTCTCTTTTGAAGGCCGTCCCTTCGCGTATGCGCAGGACTACGCCGTCCACGTCTGGCCGCAGCCGCATTTTGCTCATCTGCCGCCAGGATCGCGAGCGATCGACTCGTTCATTGGCGAACCGGACATGATCGGCCGGGGCCACGGCTCCACTTACCTGAAGCTGCTGGCCGAACGGCTCAGGGCCGAGGGCGCACCAGTCGTGGCCATCGATCCTGACGTGGACAACCTCCGCGCCCGTCGGGCCTATGAGAAGGCAGGCTTTCGCGGCGACACCGTCGTCGAGAGCGGCGAGGGGCCTGCGATACTGATGATATTCGACGGCTAACCTGCAAAAATTTGCATCTTTCATAGAAACGAGTTGAGCGGGCGAAAGCCCGCCTCAGAGTGATCATCAAAGTCCGCTATTGGCGCAAAGCCGAAATATCCCGCGTTTTACATTCAAAAATTTCACCGATTTCGCACCTATAATCTGATTGCGAGGATTTACCTGAACAGGTCGGCATGGGTGCCGGTACGAGCCAGAATAAGATCGTTGCCGTCGATTTTGTAGAGAAGCAGCCAGTCCGGCTCAATGTGGCAATCGCGGTAGCTGCTCCAATCGCCTGTCAGGGGATGATCATTTAAGCGGGGCGGATGCGGCTCGGCAGCGATCAGCAGGCTCAACACGTCGCGCAGCTTCGACATGTCCTTGCCCCGCCTTTGGGCGCGGCGGGTGTCGCGGCGGAACTGCCCGGTATGAACCGGCGTCCGCACTAAATCTTAAGCTTGCCGAACAGATCGGCGGCATTCTTGGATCGCACCAAATCCTCGCCCCAGCCCGCCTTGCGTAGCGTCCGGGCGGTGACGGAGTTCGGCACCTTGACCTCGAAAGGCAGGGCCTTCTCAGCGGCGACGCGCACCAACATCATGCGGATGGCGCCGGAAACCGACAGGCCCATGTCTGCGAGAACGTGGGCGGCTTCCTTTTTTACGCGCGCGTCAATTCTGGCTCGTACAGTCGTATCTGTTGCCATGGCAAAACCTCCAAGTGCCTACATTGTAGCCACAAACGGCAAAATTGCAAGGGTTTCGTACGGCTTGACATAGGCTTGCGGCGCAAAGCCGAAATTCAAACTAACGTACTACTCGGGAGCAGAAAGATTGACCGAGTCCGTTAAACAATGCTGTGTAGGCTTGATTAATAGCCGGTTTCACCGAAACGATCGACAACCAAACGCATGGACTCTGAGCGCTATAACGCCCGCGTAGCGGAACCCAAATGGCAAAGGATTTGGGAAGAAAAGGAAATCTTCCGCACGCGGAACGATGACCCGCGCGAAAAATATTACGTGTTGGAGATGTTTCCCTATCCGTCCGGCCGCATCCACATGGGCCATGTCCGCAATTATACGTTGGGCGATGTGATCGCCCGCTACAAGCGCGCGCGCGGATTTAACGTGCTGCACCCGATGGGTTGGGACGCGTTCGGCATGCCGGCCGAGAACGCCGCCTGGCACAGCAAGCACCATCCGGAGTACTGGACCTATTTCAATATCGCTTCCATGCGCGGCCAGTTGAAGTCGATGGGCCTTTCGCTCGATTGGTCGCGCGAGATCGCGACGTGCGACCCCGCCTACTACAAGCATCAACAAAAGATGTTTTTGGATTTCCTGGACGCGGGTCTCGTCGTCCGCAAAAAATCCAAGGTTAATTGGGACCCGCTCGATTTTACCGTGCTTGCGAACGAGCAAGTGATCGACGGGCGCGGCTGGCGCTCCGGCGCGCTTGTCGAGCAGCGCGAGCTGACCCAATGGTTTTTCAAGATCACTGATTTTGCCGAGGATCTTTTGGCCTCCCTAGACGATCTTCCCCGCTGGCCGGAAAAGGTCCGGCTGATGCAGGCGAACTGGATCGGCCGCTCGGAAGGACTTGCCCTGCGTTTCGAACTCGAATCGGCGCCGGAGATCAAAACAAGCGAGGTCGAAGTTTATACGACACGGGCCGACACGATATTCGGCGCCAAGTTCCTGGCGATCGCCGCCGATCATCCGCTGGCGGCCGAGGTTGCGCGGAACGACCCGGGCTTGGCTCGCTTCATCGCCCAATGCCGGCAAGGTGGCACCTCGGTAGCCGCGATCGAAACGGCGGAAAAGAAAGGCTACGATACGGGGCTTTTGGCGCGGCATCCGTTCGACCCGGAATGGCGTCTGCCGGTCTACGTCGCCAATTTCGTTTTGATGGACTACGGCACCGGCGCGATTTTCGGCTGCCCGGCACACGATCAGCGCGACCTCGATTTCGCCAACGCTTACGGCCTCGGCAATACGCCCGTGGTCTGCCCCCCGGGCGAGGACCCCGCAACGTTCACGATCGGCGCCACCGCTTATGAAGGCGATGGCGTGTTGACCAATTCGCGTTTTCTCGACGGGAAGACAACGCAAGCGGCAAAAGAAGAAGTCGCCCGGCGCCTCGAAGCAAAACCCCTTGGCAACCGGCCGCAAGCCAGACGCGAGGTCCATTACCGGCTGCGCGATTGGGGGATTTCGCGCCAGCGCTATTGGGGCTGCCCGATCCCGGTCATCCATTGCGCGGCCTGCGGCGTGGTGCCGGTTCCCGTGCGCGACTTGCCGGTCGAATTGCCCCGCGATATGAGCTTCGACGAGCCCGGCAATCCCCTCGACCGGCATCCCACCTGGAAACATGTTCCCTGTCCGGCTTGCGGCGCGCCGGCGCGGCGCGAGACCGATACGATGGATACTTTCGTCGATTCCTCCTGGTACTTTGCAAGGTTCACCGATCCGTGGAACGGGGCCGCGCCGACGACAGCCGCATGGATAGAAAAATGGCTGCCCGTCGATCAATATATCGGCGGTATCGAACATGCGATTTTACACCTGCTCTATGCACGGTTTTTCACAAGGGCGATGCAGGCGACGGGCCACGCCGGCGCCTTGACGGAGCCTTTCGCCGGGCTTTTCACGCAAGGCATGGTTGTCCACGAGACCTATCGTTCGAAGGCTGGCGAGTGGTTTTGTCCAGCCGATGTCAGGATCGAAGCGGGGCCCGATGGAAGGCGCGCCTTTCACATCGAGAGCGGCGAGGAAGTCGCGATCGGCGCGATCGAGAAAATGTCGAAATCGAAACGCAACACGGTCGATCCCGACGACATTATCTCGACCTATGGCGCCGATACCGCGCGCTGGTTCGTGCTTTCGGATTCGCCGCCCGAGCGGGATGTCATCTGGACCGAGGAGGGCGTACAAGGCGCCGCGAAATTCGTCCAGCGCCTGTGGCGGCTCGTTGGCGAACTCGCTATGTTCGCCGCGCCCGCCGGCACGCCCGCGCCTAAAAATCCGTCTCCGACCGCGATGGAAATCCGCAGGGCAGTCCACATGAGCCTGATCAAAGTCGAGGAAGATATTGAGCGGCTGCGGTTTAACCGTGCCGTCGCGCAAGTGCACGATCTGGCAAACAAACTTTCGGCGGCGATCGGCGCGGTCGAGACCACGAATACCGGGGAGGACATCCGCGAGGCCTTCCGCGAGGCCGCCGACATTCTGGCGCTGATGGTCGCGCCGATGATGCCGCATCTTGCCGAGGAATGCTGGGCGGCTCTCGGCCATGCGGATTTGGCGTCCGAAACCGCCTGGCCAGTCGCAGATAGAGAGCTTGTTGTCGAAGATACGATCGCGCTGCCGGTCCAGGTCAATGGGCGGAAGCGCGCGGATCTCGTTGTCGCGCGGGACGCCGGCAGGACGGCGATCGAGGCCGCCGCGCTCGCGCTGGAGCCGGTCCGCCGCGCGCTCGACGGCAGGCCCGTGAAAAAAATCATCATCGTTCCGCAAAGGATCGTCAATGTCGTTGGTTGAACGGCCGCATGGCCGGGTGCTCCCGCGCAAATTCGCCGCGCTCCTAATGGGCCTCGCCCTCTCCGGCTGCATCCAGCCGCTCTATGGGCCGCTCAGCGCGGGCGGCGATGTCGCGGGCGAATTGCAGGCCATCGCCGTCGAGCCGATCCCCAACCGGCTCGGCCATTACCTCGGCAATGAGCTTATATTCGGGTTCAATGGCACCGGATCGCAGGTGCCTGCGAAATACCGGCTTATTGTGACCGTGACGGAGAATGTGCAGACTCCCTTGATCGATACGGTGAGCGGCTATCCGAGCGCCGCGAACGTCGTGGTGAACGCGGATTACCGGCTGTTGCCGGTCGGGCGTACCGAGCCGATTACGAAGGGTCAGGCGACCGTCGTTGCGAGTTACGACCGGACGAGCCAAAGATTCTCCAATCTTCGTGCCGCCCGCGATGCCGAGATCCGCGACGCGAAAACGCTCGCCGATCAGATCCGCACCCGTATCGCGGCCGCGCTCGCCGCGCGGGGATAGCCGACCATGGTCGCGGTCAAAAGCCATGACGCCGAGCGTTTCCTCGCCCGCCCGCCGCCGCATATTTATTTGTACCTCGTCTTTGGAACCGACGCCGGGCTTGTCACCGAGCGGGCGCGGAAAATTGTCTCGCTGGCGGTCGACGATCCGAAGGACCCTTTCCAACTTGTCCGGATCGGCGGCGACGAGCTCGCCAATGATCCGGCGCGGCTCGCCGACGAGGCCAATACCATTCCTCTGTTCGGTGGCCGACGGGCGATTTTCATCGAGGCGCAGGGCAAGGCATTTGTTGCCGCGTTCGAGGCCGTTCTCGGTGCGCCCCCACCCGATTGCACGATCATCATCGAAGCCGGCGCGTTGAAGAAGGACGCGCCTTTGCGGACACTTTGCGAACGCGAAAGAAACGCCGCGGCGATCCAATGCTATCCCGATTCCGCCAAGGACATCGCGCAATTGATCGATGCCGAGGTTGGCGCGGCAGGCCTGTCGATCGCCCCGGACGCCAAGGCGTTTCTCGTTTCCCAGCTCGGCCAGGACCGGCTTTCGACGCGCTCGGAACTTGAAAAGCTAGTGCTTTACGCGCATGGCGCGGGCGAAATCACCCTCGATCATGTCGCGGCTATTGTCTGCGACGCATCGAACCTCATTGCTGGCGAGGCGGTGAACGCGGCCTTCGATGGCAGCTTCGCGGCACTCGATGCGCGCCTGCGTCATATCTTCGCCGGAGCCAGCGATTATCATGCGCTGCTCGCGGCGGCGCTGCGGCACGCGCTGGACCTGCATCGTGCCCGGCGCGACGCCGAGGAAGGGCCTCGCGATGGCTCCGGTTTCGCCAGCGCGGGGTTCACGCAAAAGGCAGCTTTCGAGCGGCATCTGCGCGCCTGGACGCAGACAAGCCTTGGCCAAGCGATCGAAACGCTCGCCGAGGCGGTTTTAAGAGCGCGGCGGGAGCCGAAACTTGGGCCATCGCTCGCCGCGCGGGCACTCTGGACAATCGCACAGACCGCCCGAAGCAACACCGCCGGGCGTTGAGATCTGGGCTCGCGACGGGGACCCTCACCTGACCGTCAGCACGGCCTTGCGCGACAGACGCGGCAGCAGCCGGCGCAGATCGTCCAGGCGAAGCGCGATACAGCCCCCGGTCGGCGCGAAATCCGGCCGCGCGCAATGCAGAAAGATCGCGCTGCCGCGATTTTTGCGGCGCGGATGGATATTGTAATCTAGGATAATTACAAGATCGTAGAGGCGATCCGCGCGCCATAGTTTTTCGTGACTCGCCCGGCACGGCATCACCACGCGCCGGTTGTAGAGCGCGCTGCGCGGATCGTCGCACCAGCCGTCGCGTGGCGCGGTCGGGCGCATCGGTGAAACCCAAGCTTTGCGCAAAACCCTGTCTTGCCGGAAAAAGCCGCCGAGAAGGCGAAAGGCTCCGCCCGGCGTCGAACGATCGCCCTCGCGCTTGTCTTGCCTGATCCCCCCGCGCCCAATTGCGCAGCGAACCACGACAGGCCCGGCGTGAAACCTGCCGAGCGGGATTTCTTGCGCTTGATCCTGACGCGGCAAGCGTGTCGCCCCCAGGCGGCTTAGCCCACGCTTGACCTCCCCTTGCCCGCGCGCAAAAGATTTCGCCGGTTTTTTTGCAACCAATTTCATGCAAGTCTATGCTTCCACGTGATCGGATGTGATTCGCCCGTGCGATCGAACCGTTCCAATCTAGCGCATTTTCCCGCCGCGCGGCGACCATGACCCGGTTGAAATGCTCCAGCTTTCACGGAGAATGCGCGTTCTTGGGCCTGCCTCGCGCGGGAAAGCAAAGGAGTTTCGAGTAGAACCGCCGATGCAATATGAGGAGAGGCGGCGCCGCGCGGCCAGAGGAACCAGTTTCAATCCGTGCCGGGCATTAGAACGCAGGAAGCCCGCTTCATCAAGGACAAGTTCATGGCCACGGCTCTTAAGATCCTGATCGCCGACGACGACGTGATTTTGCGCGTGGCCTTGGCCGAGCAGCTTGCCTTGCACGAAGAATTCGTGGCCGTTCAGACGGATACGGCGCGGGGCGCGCTCGACGCGGCACGCGAACAGACGCCGGACCTCATCATCATGGATATCGGTTTGCCGGATATGGATGGACGCGCGGCGGTCAGGCAATTGCGCCAGGAAGGATTCAATAACCCGGTCATCATGCTGACCGGGCATGGTTCGGAAACCGACACGGTCGAGGGATTCGATGCCGGGGCCAACGATTATGTGACAAAGCCATTTCGCTTCGCCGAGCTGCTCGCGCGGATCCGCGCGCATTTGCGCCAACATGAGTTGAGCGAAGAGGCGCTGTTCCGGATCGGCCCTTATACTTTCCAGCCGGGCGCCAAACATCTGATCGGCGAAAAAGGCAATAGGCTTCGGCTGACGGAGAAGGAAACCGCTATTCTGCGGTTCCTTTATCGCGCCGGACAGGCGGTCATCTCCCGGGAAGTGTTGTTGCGCGAAGTCTGGGGCTACAATGCGAATGTCACGACCCACACCCTCGAAACACATATTTACCGGCTGCGGCAAAAGATCGAACGCGATCCGGCGAAGGCGCAGCTTCTCGTGACAGCGGCGGGCGGCTATAAGCTGATCCCTTGAAAGGCTTGCGGCCAAGGAAACGCCGGCATGGGATTGGAAGAGGTTATCGGCGACCTGGCGCGCATTCCGGCGTTTGCCGTGATCGAACAGGAAGCGCTGCGGCTGTTAGCTTTTTCGGCCGAAACACGCATTCTGCGTGCCGGCGACGTTTTGTTTCGCCGCGGCGAAATTTCCAATGACGGGTTCGTGGTGCTCGCCGGATCGATCGCGATGGATGCCTCCGGCGATGGCGCCGTCACGGCGCGGATCGTCCGGCCGCCCGGGCTCATCGGCGATCTCGCGCTGCTGACGCAAACGCGGCATCCGGCGACGGCGATCGCGCGCGAACCATCGACCGTTCTACGGATTTCGCGGCTGCTTTTCCGTCGTGTCCTGCATGAGTTTCCAGACAGCGCGGAACGGCTGCGGCAATGCGTGGGCGCGAGGCTCCTCCAATTCACCGGCGAACTTGGCGCCGTGCGCCGCAGAAGCCTTACCCCCAAGGGCGACGAAAAAGCCGAATGACATAGACTCAAGGTTTCGTTACCGCCCTGGCGGTTTGAATGACTTGCCGAGTGCCCCGGCTGATTTAAACGCTTTCATGGCATCCTTGGCGGTCATCGCGACCGATGTCCTTAGGTGGGAAATCCCGCCAGACGCTGCCCCCGCGATCAGCGCGGAAGCCATGACCTCTTCGCTCGGCGCCTCGGTTATTGAGAGGAAATCGTATTCGCCGAATGTGAAATACAGGGCAAGGAGCTTGGCCCCCGCCTTTTCCAGGAGGTCCGCGACGGCCTTCTCCCGGTTTTCGGGATTGGCCACCATGCCCTTGACCGCATCGGACGTGTACCGGCCCTGTGTGATATAGATTGCCATGGATTCCTCCCTTTCCAGTTCATACTTTTTGCGGATCGCGCAAACATAATTAGGTGCTGTCAGGAATCAACTCCTCTTTCTGAGCGGTTGATGGGTTTGACTGGGTAATTCCGTTCGCCATGGAAATCCGCACGGACGATGGTGATCGCATCGAAGTCCTCATCGGAGACGGCTCTTGCGATCTTCGTTGGTGTCCCCATCAGTCGATCATGACAATGGCCCCGTCTAGAAACAGTTGTTCGAGCAGCGCCGGAATAGCCGTGATCTCATTGCTTTTGCCGTCCACGCGGCGTTGCCCATGGACAAATCCGTTGGTGTGAGCGAACGCGCTGATGGTATGCACGGCATCATGGGGCTGGCCTTCCGATGTGCCACGCAGACTTTTGCCATCAATGGCCACAACGCCCCCCCGCCACGCCATTCCGAGGCCCACGATGGAAAGCTGCATTCAACGGCTTTGTGATCCAGCGCCCTTAATACCCGCCGGATCGTTTGCGCCGAAGCCGTCCCGTTCTCGAACGCTATCAAGCGGCGAAACCATTCCAGATTCATCCGCGCGAACAATGCGATCTCGTCGATGTCCTCCGTGCCAGCACTCCCACGAACACTACGAACAGAATCTCCGTCAGCGGATACGTCACCAGACTTGCCACCCGTGGCTCCGGAACCTCCTCCTTCGCCCATTCCATAAATGTTCTGCGTTCTGGCTTCATGAAAAGCTCGTTGGCCCGGTTGCTGGAGCTTCCCTCGGATCATTCCTGCTTTAGCATCACGTTAAGAATCTATGATTTTGCCCTGAGCGGGTGACCAATCGCCATTCACAGATTGCCCATCGGCTGGTAATCCAACATTTTTTTGATGCGTTCGAGGAGAGCGTCGCGCACATCGCGATACGTGTCCAAAATCCGTTCGCGGGAGCCTTCGACGGCGGTCGGATCCAACGTCGGCCAATAAATGACATCGGTGGCGAGGGAGCGCGTAAATTCGAGCGCCTTGTGATGGGCCTCCGGTGAAAGGGTGACGATGAGGTCGAAATACGCGTCTTCGAGATTCTCGAATGTGTGGGGGCGATGTTTGGTCATGTCGATGCCAATTTCGTCCATCGCCGCGATGGCGAATCCATCGCTTTCGCCGCGCCTTACCCCGGCCGACGCAAAATAAACTTGCCTACCGAAGAAATGCCTGCCGAGTGCCTCCGCCATCGGTGAGCGTACCGTATTTCGCGTACAGGCGAAAAGCACGGCTTGCGGGCGGTTTTTTATGGCGGGCTTCATCCCGGCGGCGCCCCGGCGTCTTGCCCCGCCGGCATCGGCGCTCAGCCTTTCCAATGCAACGCGACGACGAGGGTGAAAATCCGCCGTGCCGTGTCGTGGTCGCAATCTAGCTTGCCCCTGAGCCGTTCCATGAGAAGGTCGCCCGCCTCATTGTGAAGCGCGCGGCGTCCCATGTCGATCGCTTCGATTTGCCTCGGCCCCGCGGTTCGAATGGCCGCGTAATAGCTTTCGCAAATCATAAAATAATCCTTGAGAAGACCACGGAACGGAGTGAGCGAGAGAATATGGACGACAAGCGGCGCGCCATTTTCGTCAACGACCTCCAACGCGAGCTTTGCGTCCTGCAAGGCGATCTTCAGTCCGTAGGGGCCGGCGTCGCGGCCCGGCAGGGCAAAGCTGTTTTCGTCGATTAGATCGTAGATCGCGATTTGCCGCTCGTGCTCCTGGTCCGCCGCGCCACGGCCGATCGAAGCCTCGTCGAGGGTCACGGAAACGAGGCGATTGCGCTCATTCGGATCGTTCCGGCTCATGATATCCGATGATCGATTCGGAGCGCCACCGAGCGCGCGTGGGCATCCAGTCCCTCGGCGCGGCCGAGCGCGATCGCCGCCGGGCCGAGCCTTGCGAGACTGGCCGCGCCGCACTTTAAAATCGAGGTTCTTTTCAAGAAATCGAGAACGCTCAAGCCAGAAGAAAACCGGGCCGAACGCGCGGTCGGCAACACATGGTTCGAACCGCCTACATA
>JALZAY010000255.1 GCA_030948025.1 Pseudomonadota bacterium | reverse complement strand
GCGGCGATCGGCGTCAACGGCATCAACGTCGCGTCGAGCGGCAGGATCGGTCCATGCGCCGACAAATTATAGGCGGTCGAACCGACCGGCGTGGCGACGAGCAGCCCATCGGCGATGAGTTCGCCGAGTCTCTCCTTGCCGTCAATCGAAATCCGCATTTTTGCCGCTTGATAGGCTTGGCGCAGGAGGGAGACTTCATTGACCGCCCGCGCCTTGATGCTTTCCCCCTGTGCTCCGGTTGCCTCCATCAGCAATGGATACACGATCGATGCTTCCGCTTGGTCGAGACGCTGTTCGAGGTCTGGGCCATGGAATTCATTCATCAGAAAGCCGACCGAGCCCCGTTTCATGCCGTAGATCGGCTTGTTTTTCCCCATGAAGCGGTGCAGCGTCTGCAGCATGAGCCCATCGCCGCCAAGCGCCACGACGACATCGGCTGTTTCCGGATCGATCGTTCCAAAGCGCGCGGCGAGGCCGGCCTGTGCCGCATTTGCTTCCGGCGTGCCAGACGACAAGAAAGCGATCCGCTCGAAGCGGTGTTTTGCGCTTTTGCTTGGCTGCATGTTGGATTGCTCCGGCCGTGACCTTTATCATAGCCGCGCGCCGCGTTCGCCGTAAAGCCGTCGCTTAATCGATCGCCTCCGGCCGGTCGCCGGCCAGAAGCAGCTGAGGAACCTGCATGAAGGTCCAGCTACCGCCTCGCTTGTCAAAGACCCAGACGAGATCGAAACGGTCAAGCGGCCAATATTGCGGCACGCTTGTCTTGTTTCCCAGAATGGCATTTGCGATGACCTGCATATTGTTGTGTTTCCATGCGATCAGCACCGTGCCTTGCGCCGCGATCACTTTTTGCACAAGTTCCTTTTCCTGGCCTTCATAATAGTCGCAATTGAGCTCGGCTTCGATGAGGCTGGCGAGCGGCAACAAGCTGTGCTGCGGCCGCAGACTTGGAGCTGCCGGTCCGGCCTTGCACGCGAACAAAATTTCCGGCCGTGCAAGGGCAGGGTGGGCAAAGCGGTTGTCGCGTGGCGCAAAAAAACGCACGAGCGCGCCCGCGCGCTGCCAGCCGCGTACCGTGAGCTCTTCCTTGTTCTTCACGCCTTCCGGGGTCACGCCGCGGATCGATTTGTCCGCGCTCGGCCTTTCGGCATGCCGGATCAGCATAATTTTAGAGCAGCTCATCGCGCTTGCTTTCGGGTTCCGTCGTCTGGCCGTGGTGTAAGATGAACCGGCTGAAATTGCCGGTAACTTAACCGGCGCGGGGCCCGCGCTGCTTCAATTCTTTGATTTTGATTGATAACCTTTCAATCAAATGAGCCTATTTGACCACAAAGGGCTCGCGCTGATTGCAAGCTGGCACGTCGAGGCTTTATAAGTATCTCAGAGAGTGTAATTTAATATTTGCTTCCGGATCATTATGCTGCGCGGTCCGCGCTCGGGCACATGTTATTCCGGCCACTTGGCCGAACAATTCTGGAGAATGACCATGATCCGAAACTTCACGGAACAGTCCGCCAACGAGCGTACCTTCCTCGCCTGGGTACGTACCGGCATCGCGGTGATCGCCTTCGGCTTTGTTGTCGAGAAATTCAATCTGTTCATTCTGGCACTGGCGAGCACCGCCGCCGGAGCGGGGGGAGGAATCAGAACCGAAAGACTGACCGGGCCGCTCGGGCGCTACGATGGGCTCGCTCTCATGCTCGTTGGCGTCATTCTGATTGTTATAGGAAACTTCCGCTTCGCGCGCAACACGCGTCTCATCAATGATGCCGAGGCTCAGAGGGCGGGGGGCGTCCGTACCGAGCTATTCGTGACGACCGTGCTGGTGCTGCTTGTCACAGCTTATTGCGTATCAATCTTGGTCGGCTGACGTAAGTTTTAACGGGACGCCGTCACCGCGGTGATCTACTGGACGGCTTAAATGGATGTATAAGTATCTCATTCACGCGGCGGTTCTGGGCGCATGCATGCGCCACTTTCACGCGGAAAATTGGGTCCGGCGCGCGAGCGCAGCCCCCCGCGGCTCAGCCGAAAAGGCCGGGACGCGCGGCCAAGCGGCCCGGCGCGCAAGATTTGGCAAGCAAAATATTGTCGAGAAACTGCCGCGCGCTTTTCGCCCAGGTGAAGGTAAGCGCATGCGCTCTTGCTTTGCCGCGCGGAATTTCAAGTGCCGCGAGACACGCGGCGCGCAAATCCATGTCGAGTACGCCGGCGCCACTCGTGCCGATAACATCGAGCGGCCCTGGCACCGGCAGCGCCGCCACCGGCAGGCCGCAGGCGAGCGCTTCGAGCAGGACCATGCCGAACGTATCGGTGCGGCTCGGAAACACCAAAACGTCCGCCGAGGCATAATGAACGGCGAGCGCGTCGCTTCCTTGCGTGCCGAGGAAAAGCGCTTGCGGATAGCTTATCTGCAATGCCCGGCGCGACGGACCATCGCCGGCGACCAGTTTCGAGCCCGGCAAGTCCAACGCCAGGAAGGCCTCGACATTCTTTTCCGGCGCGAGCCGTCCGGCATAAAGAAAGACCGGCCGCGGCAGATTTATCGCCGCCGCCTTGGCCGGGCTGAACTGGCTGTGATCGACGCCGCGCGACCAATGCATCAAACGTTGAAATCCGCGCTTGTCGAGATCGCCGGCGATCGATGCGGTGGATACCATCACGCCAGAACCTGCATTATGGAAACGGCGCAGCAGCGCATAGGTGATTGCCTCTGGTATCCAGGTGCGGGCGGCGATATATTCCGGAAACCTTGTGTGGTAGCTCGTGGTGAAAGGACGCTTCGCGCGTAAGCAATAGCGGCGCGCGGCAAAGCCCACCGGGCCTTCGGTCGCGATGTGGATATGGTCGATCGCGGCTCCCTCCAGCCGTTTCGATACCGCCCCAGGGCTCGCCAGCGCAAGCCTGATTTCGGCGTAGGTCGGCAACGGAACCGTCGCGAAACCCTGCGGCGTCAAAAACTCGATTTCGGCGCCGAATTCGCGCAGCGCGCGGGCCACGGATTCGAGCGAGCGAACCACGCCATTGACTTGCGGCTTCCAAGCATCCGTCGCGACCAGGATTCGCATCACGCCGCCGCCCTCGCGGCGGTTTGGGTTGCCACATCGGCGGCGAGTGCCGCGAGGCGCTGCTCTTCGGCGGTCATCTGCCAGCGCAAAATCTCGAGCCTTCCGTCGTCATGCTCGGCAATGACGGTGCAGGATTCGACGAAATCGCCGGTGTTGACGTAAGTGATGCCGCCGATGTCGCGGATCGCGGCATGATGGATATGGCCGCAGACAACACCGTCCGCATTATGGCGCCTCGCCGCCTCGGCCAAGGCAACCTCGAAGGCGCCGATGAAGTTCACCGCGTTCTTCACCTTGAGCTTGCCCCACGCCGAGAGCGACCAGTAGGGAAACCCGAGTTTGCGGCGGATTTTGTTGAACCACAGGTTCGACCACAACGCGACTGTATAGGCCCAATCGCCGAGCCCGGCGAGCCAGCGCGCGTGCTGCACCACAATGTCGAACTGGTCGCCATGGACAATGAGCAGACGCTTGTTATCGGCCGTCATGTGATAGGCATGATCGGCGACTTCGACGCCGCCGAAAACCAACCCGATATAGGCGCGCGCGAACTCGTCATGATTGCCCGGCACATAAATCACGCGGACACCCTTGCGCACCTTGCGCAGCAGCTTTTGCACGACATCGTTGTGCGCCTGCGGCCAATACCATCCGTTCTTCAGCTGCCATCCGTCGATCATGTCGCCGACCAGGTAGATCGTCGCGGCGTCGTTATATTTCAGGAAATCCAGCAAAAGCCCGGCCTGGCAGCCGCGCGTGCCGAGGTGGACATCGGAAAGGAAGAGGGTGCGGTAAATGGCAGGCTCTGGTTCCCCCTCTTGGCTCACCGGCATGATCTGGGCTACCTTCCTAAAGCTGGTCCAAGCGAAAGCAGATTCGTATGACTGTGGAATGACAGAGGCCCAGCATGGGCCGGGCCGCAATACGCGGCAATTGTTGGCTATCGAGTGCGTAATCCGGAAAGTTGAAGACATTTCAGATAAGATCATGCGACAAAACAATAGATAGAGACCGCGAGCGGTTCAACTTGAAGCGATCGCTGTCTAGGCAAATTTAGTTATTGCTTAAGACCCAACCTCAAATCGGCGAGCCGGATCCATGGGTGTCGAAGGGCGCGACAAGGTCAAGACGCTAGATACCGGCGCGGCTGCCTTGTCGAACCAGCTTGGCAAGACGGTACAGCGGCTGCGCAAGGCCTATAATCTTTCACTGTCGGAACTGTCCGGACAATCTGGCGTCGCGAAATCGATCATCAGCCAGATCGAGCGCAACGAGACCAATCCGACACTCGCCACGATCTGGCGCCTCTCGCAGGCGCTCGATGTCTCGATCGAGCGGGTGCTGCGGGCGGCCGACGACGAGCCCTTTTTGGAGAAATCCTCGCGCGGCGACACCCCGATCCTGGTTTCCGGCGATGGCAAGTGCAGGCTCGCCATCATCGGCTGGATCAAGACGGTCGAATGGCTGCAATGGTATGATTTCTCGGCCGATCCCGGCGGCGTGCTGGAATCGGAGGCGCATCAGCGCGGCTCCGTGGAAA
>JALZAY010000070.1 GCA_030948025.1 Pseudomonadota bacterium | reverse complement strand
TTGGGGTTGGCGCACTGCCCGGTGCACCACACCGCCACGCGCCGGAGCCAAATCCTTGATCTTCAACCATTTCCTCTTCACTGATTAATCCTCTACGCGCCTCGTGCTCTTTACCCATCCACGCCTCTGGGAAAAGCTCGGGGTCCAGGCGGTTCACTGCTTCGCGGACCGAGATATAACCATGCGGAACGAACTCGGTCATCAGAACGCTCTGAGGGTTTCGGGGTTACTTCTCGTATTGACGGCGCATCCACGGCGCCGACTTCGCCAATCGATATTGGCAACAGGAGTTCAGCTCAACCATGTTGAATGAATGTCCCAGTCTTCGCGCATCGGCGCGGTTACTCCCGACAAGAATTCCTGCATCACTTGATCTTATCCGTGATTCGCGAGTCTGCACTCACTTCCCTACGTGTCCCTGCTAAGGCAATACCTCTCTCCCTGCTCCTTGAGTAAGGAGAGGCCATGCAAGCCATTGAGAAATAGCTGCTTTTCGCCCGGTCACAAATTACGCCTCGCTGCATTTTGTCAAAATCTCCCTGCATTTTCCTTAAAAACAGGGAAGTTCTGCGCGAGACCGGTTCGCGCGCGACTGTCTCATCAGCCAGGCATACCGGTTTTTTCGGGAGTGTCTCCGCTCGCGCGGAAAAGTGCAACACTTGCGAAGAACGGACGGCGTAGCGTCGCGGTAGATAATGCAATCTCGATCATGACGTATCGATCCTGATCACGGGGGGCGCGGTGGCCGGCCGATAATTCGGCTCGGATACCCGTGCGAACGTCTTGATGATGAGCATGCGGCCGTACGATCACGATTGCTGCAAGCAGCATCAGCGGGTGGTGGGCGCGCATTACGACCCAATTGCTCATCAGCCGAAAGAAGCCGGACAGGCGCAGGTTGGCGACCACGATCATCATGCCGAGCAGGAGCGCGATGGTGTCGAAATCGATCGCGCGATATGCCTGATCGAGCGACACGATGCCCAGTCCGACCATGAGGCTCGCACCGAACAGCGCCGCGTTACCGCGGTCGAGGTGATAGCCGGGCAGCTTGCCGATGGCGCACCCCTGCCTCCGATGATCACCTAGGAGGCGCGCCAGGTCAGATCCTTCTTTGTTCGCGTTGACTTGGACCGTGATGCACGCAATCGACGAAAAAAGTCCGCTTGCCGGCTACGACGCCGAGCGGTTGGAGGAGGGCGACGCGCGCCTGTTTCTGAGCATTGAGGCACGCGATCATGCAATCGGCGCCCTTGTCCATGACATGCGCATTTATACCGCCGTCGAGGTCTTGTTCGGAATGCACTACGCCGAAGCGGTCACGCCAAACTTCGGCGCGTAGTCACGTCGCGGCCTATGAGGCTAGCCGCGAGCCCGCTTCACGCTATTTCGGCGACGATACGACATCGTTCGGCTCCCTCGCGAAAAGGAACCTGACTCATGCTGAAAGTCGCCATCATCATCGGAAGCACGTGGCCGGGCCGAAAGGCGGAGGTCGTCGCGCGCTGGGTCTATGACATCGCGAGCAAGCGGAGCGATGCAGCGTTCGAAATCGTGGACATAAGGGATTTCAATCTGCCCCTGCTCGATGAGCCGGTCCCGGCAGCCATGGGTCAGTACAGCCAGCCGCACACCAAGGCCTGGGCTGCAAAGATCGAGCAGTTCGACGCCTTCGTCTTCGTGACGCCCGAGTACAATCATGGGCCGTCCGCCGCGCTCAAGAATGCGATCGACTTCCTGCACCGCGAATGGAACAACAAGGCCGTCGGATTCGTCGGCTATGGCGGCAATGGCGGGGCGCGCTCCGTGGAAATACTCCGCCAGGTGGTCAGCAACGTCGAGCTCGCCGACGTGCGGGCGCAGGTCGGCCTCTCCCTCTTCACCGATTTCGAGAATTTCACGACCTTCAAGCCGGGCCCCCATCTGGAGCCGACGGTCACCGGCATGCTCGATCAGGTCATCGCCTGGGGTGGCGCCTTGAAACCCCTTCGCACGCCGAAGAGCGATTAGCCTCGGTGACCGCACAGTAGGCCTCCTCGGCCGACGATCTCTGGCGCCGTGCCGGCGTCCCGGCTGCTGCAATCGTGCAGCTCGCCGAGGCGGACGCCTTCCGGCCCTCATTGCGGCTTGCGCGGCGCGAGGCACTGTGGCGATCAGGGCGCTGCGCGACGAACCACTGCCGCTCTTCGCGGCGGCGTCTGTTCGCGAAGCCAGGACCGTCCCAGAATTTTGCGATCCCGCGGTCATGCTGCGGCCGATGACCGCCGGTATCGAAGTGGTCGAGGACTATGGTTATGTGGGGCTGACCCTGCGCAGCCATCCGGACAGTTTCCTCCGCGGGGACTTGCGCCGCCAGCGCGTCGTCACCTGGACCGCTAGATTCCTAGGCGAATAGTCTAATGTCTGATTGGGCGCGCGCAGGACGTCATCGCGTCATTCGATCACGATCCTGATCGTTGCCGCCATGCCGGGCTCAAGCAAAAGATCCGGATTGGGCGCACTGATGATGACGTCGTAGGTCGCGACGTGCTCATATGTCTGCGGCGATGGCCGAATTTGCGTCACCGCGCCAGAGAACGGACGGTTCGGAAAAGCCCCGACGGTGAACGTAGCTTTGTCACCGAGCTTGACCTCGCCGCTGTCCTTCGCGCTGATAATGGCTTCGACGTGAGTGAGGGTGAGATCTGCGGCGATGACGAAGAGCGGCGGCGTTTCTGAGTCCGCCGCGACCGTCTGGCCCATTTCGACGTTGCGCGAGACCACTGTTCCATCAATCGGCGAAACGATATCGGTATAGCCGAGGTTGGTCTCGGCGGCATGAAGCGCCGCTTGGAGCTGGACGACCCTTGCCTCGTCGCGCTTTGTCTGCGTCTGCGCCCTCTCAAAGGCCTTGCGCGACTTGTCAATCGCTTTCCGGGAAATGGCCGGACGCTTCGCCAGGGCCTCGTGGCTCTCGAAGGCCGCTTTCGCCTGGGCGAGATCCGCTTTGTCCTTTTCGAGCCGAGCCTCGGCTGCTGCCAGGTCGGCCCGGTTTTGATCTACGACGTTTTGATAGGGGCGCGGATCGATTTTCGCGCAGAGCTGGGCCGCCTTCACTTGCATGTTGGCGTCGCAATAAAGCGCCTGGATCACACCGGACGCGCGCGCGCCGACCGGCGCGGTCGCTGTGGGGCCGACGACGCCGCTCGCGGTCACCGTGCGGACCACCGAACCGCGTTCGAGCTGCATCTCCATGATCTGATCCGTGGACGCCATGTTGTGGTTCAGGTTTGCCATGATCCAGAGCGACCCGGTGAGGAGCAGCAGGACGATCAGCACGCCAAAGGCTAGCGCCATGACATTGTTGACGTTATCCGGGCCGGTCGTGATGTGGAGGAAAAAGACGAGGTGAACCCCCATCTGCGCGAATGCGAGAACGACCAGGGCAACAGGAATGCTCGGGCCCCAGACGAGGGTCGTGCCCGAGATAAAGAAGGATACGATGGTGAGCAGCGTCGCGAGCCCGAGTCCAATCAGATAACTCTTGATTGCCTCGGCGATCTCGGCTCCGGCGAGGCGCTGATCGCCCGGCGCGGTGTCTGTGAGATGGAGTTCACTTGTTGGCTCGGAGGGGCTCATTGCGCCGCCCCCATCAAGTAAACCACCGTAAATATCGCAACCCAAATGATGTCCAGGGCATGCCAAAACAGGCTGAAGCAATGCATGCGCCGTAAGATGTCCGCCCGGTACCCCTTGGCGAACACCTGCGCCATCGTCGTCAGCAGCCACAGCAGGCCGGCGGTAATATGAAGGCCGTGGCATCCGACCAGGGTGAAAAAGGCCGAGAGGAACGCGCTCCGCGTCGGGCCTGCCCCGCGCGCGACCATGCTCGCGAATTCGCGGAGCTCGATGCTAAGAAACCCGGCTCCCAGGATGAAGGTCGCGGCCATCGCACCATAGAACCACGATCCGCTCTGCGCCCGGGCACCGATGCTTGCGAGGCCGCAGGTGAAGCTCGAGACGAGGAGAAGCGCCGTTTCGAGCGCGACGTTGGGCAGGTTAAACAGCTCTCGGCCGCTTGGTTCCCCTGCTGTGTTGCCGACCAGCACAGCATAGGTGGCAAAGAACGCGGAGAACATGACGATGTCGCTCAGCAGGAAAATCCAAAAGCCGAAGGCGGTGACAATGCGCTTCGATGCCAGTCCACCGTCGGCGTGCCCGAACGTGTGCTGGCGATGCAACGATACTTGCTCGTGTTTAAGGCGATCGGGATCGTTGCGGCCGGCGGCCGCGTCAAGAGCGGTCATGACGCCGCCTCGTGACGGGCGACTGCCGCACTGCGTGCGCTGCGGTTGGCTCGATCTATGCGCGCGACCGTTTCCGCTAGAATGAAGTACTCGTCCGTGTCCCGCCAGGCAAAGACGACGAAGGTTGCGTAGGCGCCCAATGCGGCGAGGCCCACCATCCACCAGATGTGCCAGATCAACGCGAAACCCATGAAGGTCGCGAAGAAGGCACAGACGAAGCCGGTCGGGCTGTTCCTCGGCATCTCGATATTTGCGTAGGCGGGCTCCTCGTCGAGCCTCGCCTGCTTGAGCACGTGCTGCTTCATCCCCCAGTAGGCCTCCGCGCCCTGAATATTGGGCAGCACGGCGAAGTTGAAGGCCGGTGGTGGAGAGGGTGTCGCCCATTCGAGTGAGCGTCCATTCCAGGGATCGCCGGTCACGTCGCGAAGCTCCTCACGTCGGCGAATGCTGACGACGAGCTGGGCCACTTGGCAGGCTGCGGCACAGGCCATAATCACGATTCCGAAGGCCGCGATCAGCACCCACGGGCGCCACATCGCTACATCGTAATGCTGCAAGCGCCGTGTCATCCCCGAAAGCCCCGCGGCATAGAGTGGCACGAAAACCACGTAGAACCCGACGAATGTGAGCCAGAAGGCTGCCTTGCCCCAGCCCTCGTGCAGCCGGAAGCCAAACGCCTTCGGGAACCAATAGGTGTAACCTGCGAAAGCGCCAAATAACACGCCGCCGATGATGACATTGTGGAAATGGGCAACAAGGAAAAGGCTGTTGTGAAGCACGAAGTCCGCTGGCGGCACCGCGAGCAGAACGCCAGTCATTCCGCCGATCACGAAAGTAACCATAAATCCAATCGCCCACAGTAGCGGCGTCGCATAAACGATCCGGCCGCCGTACATCGTGAAAAGCCAATTGAAGACTTTGACGCCCGTGGGCACCGCGATGATCATCGAAGTGATGCCGAAGACCGCATTGACGTCGGCGCCGGCGCCCATCGTGAAGAAGTGGTGCAGCCAGACCATGAAAGAAAGGATACAGATGACCATTACCGCGGCAACCATCGAGCGATAGCCGAAGAGCGGCTTGCCGGAGAATGTCGAGACCACCTCCGAGAAGATGCCGAAGGCGGGCATAATGAGAATGTAAACCTCCGGATGACCCCACGCCCAAATGAGGTTGACGAACATCATCATATTGCCGCCGGCCTCGTTGGTGAAAAAGTGGAAACCAAAATACCGGTCCAGCATCAGCATGGTCAGGGTCGCCGTGAGAATGGGGAACGCCGCGACGATCAGCAAGTTGGAGACAAGCGTCGTCCAACAGAACATCGGCATCCGCATATAGGTCATGCCAGGAGCATGAATTTTCAGAACCGTGGTGATGAGGTTGATTCCCGCCAGTAAGGTTCCGATACCGGAGATTTCAAGCGCCCAAAGGTAGTAATCGACCCCGACGCCTGGAGAGTATGTGAGCTCCGAAAGCGGAGGGTAAGGCAGCCATCCTGTTCTCGCGAACTCGCCGATCACAAGCGAGAGATTGACCAGCAGCGCACCCGTGGCAGTGAGCCAGAAGCCGACCGAATTCAATGTCGGGAAAGCGACGTCGCGGATCCCGAGCTGCAGCGGGACCACAAAATTCATCAGCCCGATCATGAGCGGCATTGCTGCGAAGAAAATCATGATGGTACCGTGGGCCGAGAAGATCTGGTTATAGTGCTGGGGCGGCAGATAACCGGCCGAGTGAAAAGCCAACGCCTGCTGGGACCGCATCATGATTGCGTCGATGAACCCACGGACCAGCATCGCCAGACCAAGGAGCACGTACATACCGCCGATCCGCTTGTGATCCACGCTGGTGATCCATTCGCGCCAGAGGTAGGGCAAATGGCCCTTGACAACGATCCAGGAGATGACGGCAAGGACGGTGACTATCACCACCGAGCCGGCGATGAGCGGGATGGGCTGATCGAACGGAATTGCCTGCCAGCTGAGCTTGCCCAACACCGTTTATTCCTCCGTCCGGGGTGAGACCTTCGGATTAGGCCGCCCGATGTGCGGGCCAGGTCCGGGAGGCAGCCTTCGGGTGACGATTTGTTGAAACAGCTGAGGTTGCACCGCTTTGTAAGTGAACGAAGCGATATTTATGCTTTGCCTGGTGAGCGCGGCGTAAGTTTCAGGATTGAGCGTTGGGCCCTTGGTGCGCGTGGCTTCGACCCAAGTTTTAAATCTCTCCGCTGGCAGTGCGAGGACCTCGAAATGCATCTCCGAGAAACCATCGCCACTATACTGGCTCGAAAGACCGAGGAAGGTGCCAGGCGCGTCCGCCTGCAGGTTCAACTGCGTCATCATGCCGTTCATCGTGTAGATCATGCTGCCGAGCTGCGGTATGAAGAAGGCATTCATCACACTGGCTGACGTCAGGGAGAAGTGAATGGGCACGCCGGCGGGAACCACCAGGCGGTTCACGCTCGCGATACCCTGGCTCGGGTAGATGAAAAGCCATTTCCAATCCATCGAGACGACCTGCATCTCGAGTGGTGGCGTGTTCGATGGCAAAGGCTTTGCGGGATCGAGATCATGGGATCCGATCCAGGCGACGCCACCGAGGAGCATGATCACGAGGAGGGGGATGCCCCAGACGATGAGCTCGATGCGGCCGGAATAGGCCCAATCTGGCAGATAGCGTGCTCTCTCGTTGGATGCTCGAAACCACCAGGCGAAGGCAAGGGTCGCGGCGATCGTCGGGATAACGATGGCGAGCATGATGGCGAGCGAGTCGATCAGGATCATCTTCTGGGCAAGCCCAACGATCCCTTTCGGGTCGAGGACGGCCGGCTGACATGCCGTCAGGACGATCGGCGCCATCAGGACAGCGCGGCGCGCGGCTCGGGCGTTCACCGAACGAAGGCGCCGCAAAGGTCCGGTTCTGTCTGGCGGTCCGTCGGGCTTGCCGTGTGAATCGGCACTCGACGGGGCCCCCAACCGTGATTGCTGTGGTTGGTCTAGCGTCTTCACGATCCCCTCTCTCCCGCTACGCCGGATTTTGAACCGACATCCACCGGATGACAGCCTTGGCGAGGGTGAAGTTGCCGCTTTCTACGGATTTTGGCAATGCCCTCGACATGAGGGCTCCCATGCACCCACGCCGGTAACATCGGCGCGCCGAGCGCCGGTGACCGCACCGAAAATCCTGAAGATGGCGTTAGTATTCGTCCCGGATCCTTCCACTAAGCGCCGCTGCCGCCGCGTTCTCCGTCTCTTGCGAGGCGTCCTGAGCGCGGGCCGGCACGGCGCACGCCAAAGCAATAACGAGGGCGAGATATCAGGGACCGCATATTCGCCTCCGATTGTCACCTAAGCCGGCACCGACATCCGGATTATGCCGCGTCGGTGTCATTTTCCGTGGTCTTCCCTCGCGGAGAGGCGCCCGGACCTGCCGACCAACGCTTTCTTCGCCTATGGCCATTACGAGGGCATCCCCCGCGTGCTCGACCTCATGGACAAGCATGGGATCAAGCTCAGCTCGTTTATGATCGGCAAGGCGGTGGAGACCGCTCCCGATCTTGCTCGGGAGATCGTGCGCCGCGGTCACGAGGCCGCCGCTCATGGCCGGGTGTGGGACAACTCCTACCAACTCCCGCGCGATGAACAGAAACGCTTCATTGCCGACAGCGTCGAGACGATCTAAAGTGTCACCGGCCAGAAGCCAATCGGCTGGAACGCTTACTGGATGCGCAACGCCATCTACATCCTGGAGACGCTGCAGGACCTCGGCTTCCTCTATCACATCGACGAGCCGAGCCACGACGAGCCGTTCATCATCCCGGTGCGCGGACGGGATTTCATGACGGTCCCTTACACCTTCCACATGAACGACATCGTCTCCTTCCCATTCGAGGGCTGGAATCCGGCCGCCTACGAGCAGGCGCTGCGCGACGAGTTCGACCAGCTTTACGAGGAGGGCGCGCAGCGACGGCGCATGATGGTGATCAGCCTGCACGACCGCATCTCCGGTCACGCAGGCAGGGTGCGCGCCCTCGACCGTTTTCTTACCTACGCCAAGGGCAAGCCGGATGTCTGGTTTGCCCGGAAGGATGAGATCGTGCGCTACGCGCTGGCCAACCGCGCCGCCACGCCCGTCATCGATCGCGGCTCCCCGACCGTGACCGGTCTGCCCGGACCTACAGCCTGAGAAGGAATATCGCTCATGTCAGATAAACTGAAGCATGCGCGCGTCCTGGTGCTCGGCGGACACTTTTATCTGATCGGCGATCGTCCATTCCTCGTGCAAATGAAGGGGATTGCGGCGGGTGTCACATTTTTGCGACGAAGTTCCGCTGTCGGTCACGAATTCGCTTTCCAGGATAAGGGTGGGCCCGCGATATCGGCGGCGGACCGTCCGCACGGCGTTGCTCGGCGCAATTAGCCAGTGGCCGTTTGCGGGACTCCCCAGTAGTGCGGCGAAGCAAGCATCAGAGTCGAATCGTGGCATGCACAGCCAATCGATCGAGCCGTTGTTCCCCACCAGCGCGGTGGTACGAGTGTTTCCGATCAGTGCGTAGTCTTCAATTCTCAGGCCCACGATGATTTCCGTCCAGACAGCCTCCGCTCCGTCAGCCGCGCCGCTAACGCATAACCAAGGCTTTCTTCGCCATTGTCCATTGCCAATCGCTTTGAGGAGAACTCTTAGCGCCCATCAACAGACTGCGCATTCCAAGGAAACCTCTTCCGTTTTCCGTGATTTCTCTGAGGTGAACCTAGGTGAGAGCCACGCCGATCTATCACCAAATGATTATATCCGGATCAAACCAAGACTTTGGGCGCGAGAGACCGCCTGCGCCCGTCTGTCGATGGCGAGCTTCACGCTGTCGCTGAACTTTTCCGCGAATCAGTGCGATGACCTCCATGATAGTGTCGTTGATCTTCAACCAGTCCTTCCTCGGAGGAGATTTCCTGACCAGGGCCCCTATCCGGCTGATGATGTTGCCGGCTCGCCTGCCGTCACTAATCTAGCCGTCGCAGACCAGCGACGGAGGAAAGCGCCTTACGTCTGGATGGGGCATCAGCTCTGCCTATGGCAATAGCGCCGGATGAGAGCATTGGTTGAACTGTCGTGGGTGGGGCTTGCCTCGCCGCCAGATTGCAGCTCCGGGATGATGCGCGTCGCCAATATCTTGCCGAGTTCTACGCCCCACTGGTCAAAACTGTCGATCGTCCACACTGCGCCTTGGGTAAATACGCTGTGCTCATAAAGAGCCACGAGGCTGCCGAGGCTTTGAGGGGTGAGCGCATCCGCCAAAATGATATTGGTTGGACGGTTTCCCTCCATCACTCGGAATGGAATCTGAAAAGTGGAAGCCCCCTCTGTCGCAAGTTCCTCGGCTGTCTTGCCGAATGCCAGCCCCTCGGCCTGCGCGAAGAGATTGGCCATCAGGAGATCGTGATGCTCCCGATATTGGCTGAGCGGCCGACAGAAGCCGATGAGATCGCATGGAACAAGTTTGGTACCTTGATGGATCAGCTGGTAGAAAGAATGCTGACCATCGGTGCCAGGCTCACCCCAGATAATCGGGCCGGTTTGATAGTCCACGGCCCGACCTTCGAGATCCACATGTTTGCCGTTGCTCTCCATCTGCAATTGCTGCAAATAGGCTGGAAAGCGTCGAGGGCTGCCGAATAGGGCATGATTCCGACTGTCTGTGCCTCGAAGAAATTATTATACCAAACGGTAAGCAATCCGAGCAGGATCGGCAGGTTCATGCCAAGCGGTGCCGTACGAAAATGCTCATCCATCGCGTGAAAGCCTGAGAGCATGTCGCCGAAGTTTTCCGGGCCGATGGCGAGAATGGTCGATAGTCCGATCGCGGAATCCATCGAATAGCGGCCCCCGACCCAGTCCCAGAAGCCGAACATATGGGCTGTGTCGATCCCGAACTCCTTGACTTCGCGAGCATTGGTAGAGACTGCGACGAAGTGCTTGGCCACCGCGGCGTCGCTGCCGAGCGCCTGCACGATCCAATTCCGCGCGGTGGCGGCATTGCGCATCGTCTCCAGCGTCGTGAATGTCTTGGACGCCACGATGAACAACGTCTCGCTCGCATCAAGATCGCGAGTCGCCTCATCGAAAGCGGCGCCATCCACATTTGCGACGAAGCGGAATATCATCGGCCGGTCACTGAAGGAGCGTGACGCCCGATAGGCCATTTCCGGTCCGAGATAGGAACCGCCGATGCCGATATTGACGACGTTCCTGATAGGCTTGCCGGTATGTCCCCGCCACGTCCTATCACGCAGCCGCTGGGCGAATTCGCCCATGTGGTCGAGGACCGCGTGAACATCGGGCACGACATCATGGCCGTCGATCCGCATGACCGATCCCTTCGGCGCCCGCAGCGCCACATGAAAGGCGGCACGCCCTTCAGTGATATTTATCTTTTCCCCGCGAAACATCGCATCGCGCCACGCCGCGACGCCGCGCTCTTCCGCAAGCCGCAGCAACAGCCGCAGCGTCTCCTCGGTGATGCGGTTCTTTGAGTAGTCGAGATAAAGTCCAGCCCCTTCCGCCACAAAGCGCTCGCCACGGCCGGGGTCCTTCGCGAACATCTCCCGCAGATGCAGCGTCTTGATCTTATCGTAGTGGACGGTCAGGGCCTGCCAAGCTGGCGTTGCTGTCGGTTTGATATGCGTCATGGCTTAGTCCCGATGGTGGCTAGGCCAAAGCCTGGCTCTTTGTTGTAATTGCGTCCAGCAAATCCTGCCAAGAATCGTCAAATGACTTTGCACCTTCTTTCTGAAGTTGGCTCGCCAGTGCCGCGACATCAATGCCTGCTCTGCCATATGCCGCTACCGTCGCGTCGCCGTCGCCACCGTCGCGTGGCAAGGTCCGTTCAACCCGGCCGTGTTCATCAAAGGCGAGAAGCGTTTCTTCTGGCATGGTATTGACGGTGTTGGGAGCTACGAGCGCGCCGATGTAGAGCACATCGGAAGCCTGTGGATCCTTGGTACCCGTGCTAGCAAAGAGCAGACGCTGTGGATGCGCCCCATGCGCCGCCAATCTCTGCCAGCGGTCGGTCTCCAAAAGATCCCGATAGCTTTTATAGGCTTGCTGCGAAATCGCGATACCGAGCTTGTCGCGCAAATTACCAGGCACCTTGTCCATGGTTGCTTTATCCCAACGGCTTACGAATAGTGAAGCGACGGAATGCACGTTGAGGCTCAGCTCCGCCGAAAGACGTCGTTCGAGTCCTCTCAGATAGGCCTCGGCGGCGGCTTCATATTGCTCGCGCGAGAACAGCAATGTGACATTTACTGGAACACCCGAGGCTATTGTCTCCTCGATCGCCGGCAGCCCCTCCCGCGTGCCCGGAATCTTGATGAAAAGATTCCGGCGATTGGCCTTCGCATGCAGTGCCTTCGCTTCATCCGAGGATTTCTGTGAATCATAGGCCAATAGCGGCGAAACTTCGAGTGAGACCCATCCGTCCACTCCATTGGTTCGCTCATGAATTGGTGCAAACAGGTCAGCCGCCTGCGTGAGATCCTGTATAGCGAGCTCGAAGAACAGCGTCTCGCCCGATAGGCCATGCCCGACCAGCCGACGGATTTCCGCGTCATAGGCGTTGCTGCGGGCGATGGCGTGGTCAAAAATGGTTGGGTTGGAGGTCAGACCGGTGACCGACAAGGAATCGGTATACTTCTTCAGTGTGCCGCTGACGAGGAGATCGCGAGTGATATTATCGAGCCAAAGACTCTGGCCAAGATCATACAGTACTCTTGTTGCTTGCATGGTTTCGTCTCCCTGACGTGGTCATGAATGCAGCCAAGGCGTAATTGTTCAAATCGCTGAGATGGTCCAATTGAATGTCGGCCGGCTGACAGCCAGCGAGAATTTGCGGGTTCCGCGCGTAGTGGCCTTGTCTCAGAAAAATGGCGGTGACGCGCTCGCCCCAAACCTTCTTGATCGCGTTTAGGATCCGCAGCTTATCATCGACCATTACATATCGCCTTGCCGGATAAATGCGCTCCACATCGGCAAGTTCCCGCTCTTTGTGGACATAGATGAGCACGCGGCCGTCGAAGGCCGCCCAGAGCCCGGAGCGCTCGACCTTCCGGGGCTGGAATACCGCGTCGCCATCGGAGAGGATGACCGCGGGACCCCATTGTTGGACGTGCTTGATGGCATTAAGCGCACCTGCATAAAGCCGGTCGGCAAAAGGATAATCGACGAGCCAGCTCGACATCCGCAGCACCCTTGGGTCGTGCATCTTCTCAAGCCGGAATCGTTCCAATGCACCGAGGTAGTCGGCATAGCCGAGCTCACGCCGCAGCTGTTCGAAAATGTCCCAGTAAAGCTTGCAGGCATCGACCCCATATGCCTCGGTCAAATGGGTGGCCAAATCGGCCTGGATGCGATCATTATCAAGGAGCGTGTTGTCGACATCGAAAAGAAAGACGAGGTCATGCATCGTGGTCATGGGCGCAGCGCCGCCGGCTTGGGATTGTGCCAAGGGCCGTCCGACCCGACCAGGCCATTGGCTTTCCTCTGGTCCCCAGCTTCCCTGTTCGTAGGTGACCGGAAGCAGCACATCGTCCAGAACCGGATCCACAATGCGCCATTGGGCGTCGACAATGTCCTGCCGGCCGAAAAGATCCCCGATGCCATGCATCGCGTCGTCCAGCAGACGCTGATAGGGCGGCATGAAAGCCGGCTCCTGCTCGGTCAGGATCAGCTCGACGTCTTGGCCTTCCATGCCCTCGCCCGGATGTTTGACCCGCAGACCCAATGCGATGGTGACATCTGGGCTGATCCTTATCCGCATATGACCCGAAGCCGGGGGAACAATCTCCGCGAAGGATTCTCGCGGTGGTCTTTTAAAATCCACCATGATCTCCGCTGCGGTCAACGGGAGCGACTTGCCCGCCCGAATATAAATTGGCACACCCGCCCACCGCCACGAATCGATGAATAGTTTGGCTGCGACGAATGTCTCGACGGTCGAACCGAATTTAACGTCAGGCACTGATTGATAGCTTGCATATTGGCCACGAACGACGTGCGCCGCATCTAGCGGTCGCACCGCCTTCAGTAGGGCCGCCTTCTGTTCCCGCACGGCATCACATTCCTCGCCAGTCGGCGGATCCATGGTCAGACTGGCGAGCACCTGTAGCATGTGGTTTTGAAACACATCCCGAATGGCGCCGGTCTCATCATAGAATTTGCCACGATCCTGCACACCGAAGCTTTCCGCCATGGTGATCTGAATATTATTGATGTAGATGCGGTTCCAGATCGGTTCGAACATCACATTCGCAAATCGCGTATAGAGTATGTTCTGCACCGGCTCCTTGCCGAGGTAGTGATCGATCCGGAAGATGTTTTCTTCCGGAAAAAAGCGGCTGAGAATGCGATCGAGCTGGCGCGACGACTCTCTATTGTGGCCGAAAGGCTTCTCGACAACGAGGCGTGCGTCCGTCCCTGCGCCCTGTTTTGCGAGGCCCTCTGCCACTGTCGCAAACAGGCTCGGAGGAATGGCGAGATAATGCAGCGGTCGCCTCGCATCTCCTAGTTCCTGGCTCAGCCGCACATAGGTTGTCGGATTATTGTAGTCGCCGTCGACATAGCGGAGCAGACTGGTGAGCTTGGCAAAGGCTTTGGCGTCGAGGCCGCCATGATTGGAAATGCTGTCCTTGGCGCGCGCCTTCAACTGATCGAGTGACCATCCCGCCTTGGCAACACCAATGATCGGTATATCGAGCCCTTCATCCCGAATCAGTCCTTGCAACGCGGGAAAAATCTGCTTGTAGGCAAGGTCGCCCGTGACCCCAAAGAAAACGATCGCATCGGAGACCGGGCGGTTCATTCAAGGGGTTCCTTCGCTTCCGGTTTTCTCGATGTGGCCGCCGAATTCGTATCGCATTGCCGACAGCAGCTTGTCGGCATATTCCGCCAGCCCGCGCGATTCGAACCGTCCAAATAATGCCGCGCCGATGACTGGGACAGGGACTCCTTCGTCGATCGCCGCCTGCAACGTCCATCGCCCCTCGCCGGAATCCGAGACATGTCCTTCGAAACTCGTCAGCTCCGGATTCTTGCGTAGGGCCGCGGCGGTAAGATCCAGCAACCATGAGCCGATGACACTGCTGCGCCGCCAGACCTCGGCGATCTCAGCGATGTCGAACGCGTAGCGGTAGAATTCGGGATTTCGTAGCGGCGTCGTTTCCGCGTCCACGTCGCGGCTCACACGACCTACATTGGCGTTCTTGATGATGTTCAAACCTTCTGAATAGGCGGCCATGATGCCATATTCGATGCCATTGTGGACCATTTTGACAAAATGACCGCCGCCGTTCGGACCGCAATGCAGATAGCCACATTCGGCCTGTTTCGGCTCGCCTGTTCCACCTGGGGTGCGGGGCGCGGCGGCGACTCCCGGGGCCAGAGCACGAAAGATCGGATCGAGATTCTGGACGATTTCGGGCTCGCCGCCGATCATTTGGCAGTAGCCGCGCTCCAACCCCCATACTCCTCCACTTACCCCGACATCGACATAATGGAGGCCTGCCACTTTTAGCTGAGCCGCGCGGCGGATGTCGTCATGGTAGTAGGAGTTTCCCCCATCGGCCACGATGTCGCCCGGTTCGAGCAGCGGTGTCAGAGAGCCGAGCACGGGATCGACTGCCGCGGCCGGCACCATCAGCCACACGGCACGGGGCTTTGCCAGACTCTTGACAAACGCGGTCAGGCTGGTCGAGCCCGTGGCCCCTTGCTTGATAAGTTCCTGCACCGGTTCCGGATGGCTATCATAAACGATGCATTCGTGACCGGCCTTTATGAGCCGCGCCGCCATATTGGCACCCATTCGGCCAAGACCGATCATGCCAAGTTGCATTTGACTTCTCCTATGAGCGAATCAGATCAGCTTGCGAGTTCGTTCCGCCCGCCGCGTGGCGCATGGTGCTTTTGGCGGCAGCGGCCACATGCTCCGCTTTGAAGCCGAAATGCTCTGCCACTATCTTCATCGGCGCCGACATGCCGAAGCTGCGCATTCCGAGGACCACGCCGTGTGGCCCAGCATATCGCTCCCAACCGATTGGTGAGGCTTCCTCCACCGTGACCCTTGCCGTCACCGCGGGCGGTAGCACGCTTTGCTGATAGGCGGGATCCTGAGCATCGAAGAGTTCCCATGACGGCATGCTGACGACGCGGGCTCTAATATTATCGGTGGCAAGAAGGTCACGCGCAGCGACACACAGCGATACTTCGCTGCCGCTGCCAATCAGGATCACGTCCGGCACGGAACCTAGGGCGTCGACAAGAATATAGCCGCCGCGCACCAATTGGCTGGCGGGAGCGAATTGACTGCGGTCGACGATCGGCAGAGCCTGTCGCGAGCAGATCAGCGCGGCGGGGCGATTTTTGAGCCCCAGAACGAAACGATAGGCTTCGGTCATTTCATTGGCATCGGCCGGGCGGATGACGATCATCCCGGGAATCGCGCGCAACGAGACGATCTGTTCGATCGGCTGATGGGTCGGTCCATCCTCGCCGACGCTGATCGAATCATGCGTCCATATGTGGAGAACCGGCTGATCCATCAGCGATGCCAAGCGG
>JALZAY010000254.1 GCA_030948025.1 Pseudomonadota bacterium | reverse complement strand
CATGCGCGGTTCGATCTTGCGAGTGGCTGCACCTTCGATCTCTGGGCGGACGATGTACCGACCTGCCCGGTCGAAGTGCGCGGTGGGGAGGTATGGGTCAGGGTTGAATTCGGCCACCGGGAGCCCGCTGCCTACTGGCGGCAGCGACTACACGAGGGCATGGCTCACAATCTTGGGCTCGTCATTGCAAAAGCATTGCAGGGTCAACTAGCGGCTGGCGTTGGCCCGCTCGACATTGTGCGCCAGGCGGCAGTCTTCGGCGCCCGGAATCGGGACGGATGGGGCACGGGAATGACCATCCTAACTGCCCTGGGTAACCTCCTGGCTATCCTGCCGAAGGACGAGACCTACTTGGCGTTGTTCCATGGTGTCCGTCGAATCGCCGCCGATTGTGACGGTGCCGCACCGCGCAGACAGCGCTCAGCGCTTGCCAGTCGACCGGATCCTCATACGCTCAAGCGGTGGCTACGGCGTTGGGCGGCCGTCCGTCATCGCGAGGCAGCCGAGCGAACGGCACTTACCGCCATCTCGATGGGTGCTCGGCCGGCGGCCCTGGCGGATCTGCTCTTCGCGGCCGAGACCGATCGCGTCTTTGCTGATAGCGGACACTCGCTCGACTTCATCAACAAAGCATTCGAGTGCCTTGACCTTATCGGTTGGCACTGCCGATGTGCTGCCCACGATCATCGGCCAAATGGTCGCGGCGCGCGGTGCGGATGAATCAGCGGAGTGGCGCCAGCCCGCAGACCTCACAGCACTGTGCGAGAAAGCTGCCACCGACCTACCGGCCCTTTTCGCAGTTGGTCGTGGTCGCGGTCCGTGGTTGGAGCACGCCAAGTTGGCCCAGGATCTGCTGGGCGACGATCCGAGCGCGATTATCGGCGCGCTCGAGGCCGCGGTTACTGACGGAGCCTCATTCGCTGACCTCGGCCGCTCGCTTTGTTATGCGGCGGCGTTGCGGGTCGCACGGTTTGGCACGGCGAACGAGCACGCGGATTGGGAAACGGCGCATCACGTCTTCACTTATTGCAACGCGGTGCATCAGGGGTTGAAGCGGATTGGCTCTGACCTCGACCATGGCGGGCACTTCGTCCAGCCGGTGCGCGCCATCCTGCATGGAGCCATCGCGATCTATCTCATTCGTTATTTGAATGTGCCGCCGGCGCGGTTGCCGGGTGAAGGCGATGAGCGATTGGAGGATCTACCCTCAACGGTCGAAGACATCCGTGCCTCTTTGCTGGACGCCTTCGATCGCCAACACCAAGTTGAGGCAACGGCGCGCCTCGTGGCGCGCCACCTCACGTTAGGCCACCCGCCGGAATTGATTATTTCCGCCCTGGCGCGTGCTTTATTGCGCGAAGACGCAGGTTTTCACGCCTATCAGATTCTCGAGGCCGGGGTGCGTCAGTTCAGCGAATGGGGCAACACCGAGCCGGGGCGGCATATCCTAATTGCGGTTGCACGCTACCTTGCGGCTCACTCACCAACCGAGCGCGCGATGCTCCAAACCGCCGATATCGCAGCCCGCTTATCACGGGGCGACCGGCTTCATGAGAATGCCTGACTGTCGAGCTGCGAAGAAAATTTCCGGAAGTTGGGGCGACGGGAGCGCTCGTTCTCATTTATTCATCGCGCCCGGTAAGCGCGGTGGTCGGATGCGCTCGGATCATGTATTGAAATTATCTGTTTCCCGCATTTGGAAGGAGTACGGCGTCGCGACCTGCATTTCATAGCACGAGTTCGTTGAGTATTTCGCCGGCCTCAAAGTGGCCTCCAGAAGCTCGGTTCTGGTGTGGTTCACTCCTGCAACCGTACCAATAATATCAATCGCTTTGATTGGAAATCTGGGGGCCGCGCTCTCATTGTACGTATATGGTAAGCAGATAAGGGAAATTCGGGAAACGCGACTCCCACCCTCTAACGCGCACATCGGATATCAGCGCTGCTGCCGAACTTAACGCCTGAACTTGATCAACTCTTGAATGCGCTGTTCTTCGTGGCGCTGCTGCTTTATCTTATACCGGCGGCCTTCGGATTGGGCAGTTCTCCGACGCATCGGCGGCGGTTCCAGCTCGCCGCCATTGTCACGCTAGGAACAGCTATAGTAATTGCGGTAGTGGCGAGCGTCATCTGGTTCACTCGTTGACGCAGAAGTGTCGTTCACCGCAGGGGCAAGCGCGCCGCTTGATCCCGACCAGGAGGAGCGGGCGATCTATGTGGTCGAGGGCGATGTCAATATCGCGGGCGAGACATTTGAGGGGCCGCAGCTTCTGGTCTTTCATCCGGGCGACCAAATCACGGTGCGGGCAACGCGCCCGGCGCGCCTGATGTTTCTCGGCGGCGCGGCGTTGGAGGGGCCACGCTACATCTGGTGGAATTTCGTGTCCTCGCGCCGGGAACGGATCGAGCAAGCCAAAGAAGATTGGAGGACGGGAAGATTCACGCCGGTGCCGGGCGAAACAGAGTTCATTCCGCTTCCCGAATCCTAGGTAAATCCCAGTAACTGGGAAATCAGCTTTTTAGTCCATCGGTGCGCAAATTCAGCCTGTTCGGCCACGCCCCAACGTGCACCTATTTCGTCACCACCGTTGTGAAAGAGGTGCGCCAAACATGACCTCGGCGATGCGGGCCCGTGTTCCGGGAGTCGTATTCTCAGGAAGAGCGTCGAGGGAAAAAAAAGCCGTGTGCGGCAATCTCCCGATTGGGTGCCGGCACGCGCTGCTGGCGGAAGGAGCGCACAATAAATAGCGCAACGTGGTCGCGCTGCGATACCCGGCTATTGAAGAACAGGCCGTGCAATACCGGCGGCTCGAGAATTTCGATATTGCCCTCCTCCACAAGTTCGCGAGCGAGGGCCTCGGCCATCGACTCTCCGGGTTCCACCCCGCCGCCCGGCAATTGCTAGCCGGGGGCATAGGTATGCGTGACAAGAAAGATCCTTTGGTCTTTGTCAATCACGAGCCCGCGAACGCTAGTGTCACCCCCTGGCCCAGCGCCAATAGAGGTGGAAGGCCCGGCGGATCGTTGGCTCAAATGCTTGCCGCACTCTGTTCATTCGAATGGGCCAATTGCTGATGCTTCTCTTCGCACGCGGCGCTTCTGCCCAAACTCTGCGCTTTACGGTATGATCCGAGCCGTCCATGGTTTGCGAAAGGGCGGATGATGCACGATGTGGTCATCATCGGTGGTGGCCACAACGGTCTTGTTTGCTCCGCCTATCTGGCGATGGCCGGTCTCAAGGTATTGGTGCTCGATCAGCGCCCCGTCGCCGGAGGCGCCGCGGTTACGGAAGAGTTCAGCCCCGGCTTTCGCAATTCGGTCGCATCGTACGCTGTTTCTCTATTGAACCCAAAAATCATTCGCGAGCTCGATCTTGCCGTGCATGGACTGCGGATCGTCGAGCGCCCGGTATCCAACTTCCTGCCTTTGGGCGACGGAAGCTTTTTGAAGGTCGGCGGCAGCCACACGAAACGAGAGGTCGCGAAATTCTCGGCACGGGACGCCGATCAACTGGACGATTATCAAACACGTTTGACCGCCATTGCCGATATCTTGCGCGACACCGTACTCGAGACGCCACCAAATGTCGTTGAAGGCAACCCATTTGCCGCAATCGCCGAATTGATCAAGGCCGGCCGGATAGCCAAAAGAATTCGCGCCCTCGGGCTCGACCTGCAGCGGGATTTTCTCGATCTCTTCGCGGCCTCTGCCGGGGATTTCCTCGATAGCTGGTTCGAAAGCGCTCCGATCAAGGCTGTCTTCGGCTTCGACAGTGTCGTCGGCAATTATGCGAGCCCCTACACGCCGGGCTCGGCCTATGTTCTCCTGCACCATAGCTTCGGCGAGGTGAACGGAAAGAAAGGCGTCTGGGGCCATGCGATCGGCGGCATGGGCGCGATCACCCAAGCCATGGCGAAAGCCGCAACGGCGCATGGCGTCACCATCAGGCTTTCGACGCGGGTGCGCCAGGTCCTTGTCGAGAATGGGCAAGCCATCGGCGTTGAGACGGACAAGGGTGAAACTGTCCGTGCCGCGGCCGTTGCCGCGGGGATTAATCCCAAGCTTCTCTACCTCCATCTCGTTGAGGCGCGTGCCTTGCCCGAAGGATTCCGGCGGCGCATGGAAAACTGGCGTTGCGGGTCTGGCACGTTTCGGATGAATGTCGCGCTGTCCGAATTGCCGGATTTTACCGATTTGCCGGGGCGCGCGCCGATGGAACACCACGCCTCGGGCATCATCATCGCGCCGAGCCTCGCCTATATGGAGCAGGCCTATTTCGACGCGCGTACTTTCGGCTGGTCGCGCCGCCCTATCATTGAATTGGTCATTCCGTCGACACTCGACGGCACGCTCGCGCCGCGCGGACAGCACGTGGCAAGTCTGTTTTGTCAGCATGTCGCACCAAAACTATCCGATGGTTCGTTATGGGATGACCACCGTGAAACCGTCGCCGATCTCATGATCGAAACGGTCAATGACCATGCCCCGAATTTCCGGCGCTCGGTGTTGGCGCGCCAGATCTTTTCCCCTCTCGACCTTGAGAGAACATTCGGACTTATCGGCGGCGATATTTTCCACGGAGCGCTCGATTTGCGGCAAATCTTCTCGGCGC
>JALZAY010000253.1 GCA_030948025.1 Pseudomonadota bacterium | reverse complement strand
CGCGGACCCGACCAGTGCGCTCCGGTGATCTTTTTGGCGATCTTGGTCAGCGACGGATAGTTTGCCCCGGCATACTCGAACCCATCTTCCGTGACCGTGACGGTGTGTGCGCGGCCGCGCCATTCCCTAACCAGACGCGCACCGGGCTTCAGGCTGAGGCACGGCGCCGGGCCAACCCGGCCCGTTGTCCGCAAGGCCTTCGCCATCGTTTGCAGCTTGCGCCGGGTCGCCTTGCCGAGCCCGGCGTGCGCGATTTCCTGAAGTCTGTAACCGAGCGCAAGGACAAAGAGGTCGCGGCTGATCCGCGGCGGTTCAGCGTGGTTGAGCCGCCGCCATTCGCGCCGCAATTCCTCGAGGCCGAGCGAACGAATGCGATCGATCTCGCCCTCGATCGCTCCTGTGTCCACCGAAGCCATGGCTAAGCGGCCGGTTGCGCGGAGATCTTCGGCTTCGATTTGGTAGGTTGGCCGATAGGCACACGATAAACGCGTTCGGCCCCGGCCTTCTCCGATATCAGGGTCAAGCCGAGCTTCTTGCGCACCACACCCGCAAAGAAGCCGCGGACCGAGTGCTGCTGCCAACCCGTCGCCTTCATGATGGCGGCGATCGTTGTCCCCTTGGGCTGTCTCAGCAGGGCGAGGACGGCCTCCTGCTTGGTCCCGCTGCGGGTCGAACCCAAGGGAATGTTCCCAGGCTTCGCAGGTCTGTTCGCGCGGCTCTTGGCGCGCGCAAACTTGGTCTTTGTGGGGATTTTGCCGTGCGACATTTGAGGATCCTTTTCGGTTGCAACGGCACCAGGCGCCGTCACCACCGAAGCCCCGCAGAGGCAACATCGCCAGCAGGGCAGGATCCCGGATGGGGCCAATCGGCCCTTATCTCGGCACGACGACAGTGACGCTCCCTTCGCCGCAGAAGTCCACTCCTTTCTGCGAAGAAAATTAAGCGCCAATCGCCCTAGCGTTTGTTACGCGTCTCTGGATTCAAGAGTTCGAATCCTCTCTGGGCAGCCAGGCAGTCGGGTCTCCGGGGTCATATCGATCGTCGAGAATTCCGGTCCCTTGGCGTTGAAGCGGACAATCGCGCACGATTTGCAATCCTACGCCGCCAATCCGGTCCGCATCCGAGCGCGAGCCGCCGGCATAGATCCCCGCAGCGGGTCTGATCAGGTGGCGTCCGTCGCTGTCGAGACGCCGCCCTTTCGGTAACGGCGCTTGCTTCCGCCCCGAGGCAGCAGTCTGCGCCCGGATGCGGTTCCAGATTGTACTAATGGCTTGCTTGTAACCACTGGCGATGGCATGGTCGCTCGCACTCGATCCCTCGCCGACAAGAGGATCATAGAATGAAGACCATAGCCCAGTATGTCCAGCAAGGTATCTCTAGCCTTGCTGATCTGCAGGCCGCGCTACAAACGGCAATGCAATTGGAGTTCGCCACGATCGCGCCCTATCTTTGCGCGCAGTGGTCGATCAATAGCGATCCCGACGGGGTCGGCGATATGATTCAGGCGATTGCTGTCCAAGAGATGTTTCACTTTGCTCTCGCCGGCAATATGTTGACCGCCATCGGCGCAGCGCCGGACATCGCCAAGGCGCATTTCATCCCAACTTATCCCACAAATGTGCTGCCGGGTGGCGTTCCCCAAGAACTTGCGGTAGATCTGCAGCCGCTGTCACTTGAACAGCTCCAGGTTTTTATGCAGATCGAATATCCTGAATTTCCGCCAATCGCTCTCGCCCCAGAGCCAGCGCCGGCAACAATCGGCGCATTCTACGACACCATTGCGGCTGGCTTCACTGCGGTCAATCCAGCGATCGATCCGAATGCACACTTCGTCCATTTGGGCGAAGTCGTTCCGATCACTAGCATCGCCGGCGCACAGGCGGCAATCGCCAGGATCAAGGGCGAAGGAGAGGGGACGGAGTCTTCCCCGGACCAGCCGCCCCCGGATGCGGCCAAGCCCGCACACTACTATGTTTTCAAGGAGATCTTCACCCAAAAAAAGCTGATTAAGAACGGCGGCACGTGGAGCTTCACCGGCGCGCCCATTCAGTTCCCCACGGTGTTCAACTTTAGGCAGTCCACGGCGAGCCCGGATCCATCGATAGGCTTCAATAAGGCGTTGTCGCAGCTCTTGATTGGTCTTCAGACGTGCTGGACAAGCGGCACGCCGCCAAACATTGACGCCATGCTCCAACTTCAGACGCTGGGGCAGGATCTCATCCAGCAAGGGATCCGTCCAGAGTTCCAATGGAATCCTTGAAATCGCGGTGGTAGCGGGCTCGCGGAGGGTTGGGACTAATTACGCAACGGCTTTCGGAAGGGAGCCCTGGCCGGCGCGCTGTCTCGGTTTCGGGGCGAGGATCGTTTCCGGCTATCTTTACAATCCGGATCAGGACATTGTGGGGTCCAAAGATGCGGGGTCAACCCATGCCTGGGCGGAAGTCTATGTGCCGGGAGCAGGCTGGATCACCTTCGATCCGACGAACCGCAGTGTCGGCGGCTTCAATCTGATCCCCGTCGCCGTCGCGCGCGACATCCGGCAGGCAATGCCGGTGGCCGGCAGCTTCGTGGGAACGACCGACGCCTACAGGCGGGGCAGCTTGCGGAGAATAGGGCGGATTATGGGACCGACGCGGAATTCGAGAGCGCGCTAAGGAAGGTATCCGCAGTCTTTCTGAGTGCCGCTATTTGTGCGGGCAGTGGCCCCGGTCAGGCGGCCGACAAGGCCTCCTTAACTGAGACGTCTCAAACGCGCTGCAGCCTCGAATTCGTCTGGACTTCTGCCGCAAAGGACGCGACAGCGCCCGCTGATCAAGGGTTTTTTTTGCGGCGTTGCGTTTGATCGTGGGTGCGGTCATGTCTTCGGCCTGTTGTTGCGGGTCATGACGCCCGTTGGCCCTGATGTTGGCCGCCGTTCAAATTAGTCCTGCGGCGATATTGATCGTGAGGGCTAGGACCGCGCTATTGAAGAAAAACGCGAGTACACAATGAACGAGCGCGGTGCGCCGCATCGGTGACGAAGTAATGTCGACATCGGCAGTTTGGCAGGCGACGCCGATCACGTAAGAAAAATACAAAAAATCATAATAATCGGGATTCTGGGTTCCGGGGAACCTCAGGCCGCCGCGTTCGGCCGGGGGCTTGCCTGGCTCGGTCGCCAATTCATCGAAATACTCATGTGCGTAGTGGAGTGCGAAGGTCAGATGGATAAACAGCCAGGCGCTCACGATCGTCGCCGCGGCGAGCGCCACGTGCAAGCTTTTGGTCCCCCCGTGTAAATCTTTGACGGCGGCAAGCTGCGCGATGATTGCTGCGATTGAGGCTAGCGCGGCAAGGCTGGTGAACACCAGGATAAAAAATTTCCCCTCATCGGTCCTCCTCGCGCGCTGTCGTATCGATTCAGGAGATGCGCGTGCGATCATGATGCTGGACGTGATAAAGTAAAACCACGTCCCCGCGTTCCACGCAATCAATAGCCTGGTCGAGAGTCGCGCATCCGCCGGCAAAAAGCTAACCGCGAGCAGGCTGACCGCCACGCCGATGAATAGACGCGGATGGCCTCGCACGACAAGGAGTGGAATGAGAGGTTTTCTCAAGGTTTGTAACTTTGATGCCAGCCGTGATTAACGATCAGCATGAGTTCGGTCACGCGGTTTCGCCCATTGTGTTCGAGGGACGCATGCCGCCGCTGAACGTGGCGACCTTCATTCAGAAATTGGTGCCCCTCGGATCGTTGTCCAGCCGTCGAAGTGAACTCGATATCCAGATCGGTCTCGATCAGCACCGCTGCTTCCCCCGGCACGACTTCGAGCTTCTTGGCCGTGCTCAGATAGCCGGCGACTCATGCCGCTGCTTACGACGGAGCGCGGCTGAGAAATTTTGCGCGGCACCGATTTTTGCTTGTGGGCTGGACAATCGGTTCCGAGGCGTTCGGTCATTGCCTCGATGCTGTCGTCCGATCCAGACAACAGCTGTTTCCGGATCGCGAAGGCTTCGGTGATCATGGCGGCGAGGCCGGCGTTGACTTCAGCCTCGGCGCCATTCTCGATGACGAGGCGCTTCCCCTTGCCGGCGCGGCGCAGCTTCGCCTCGATCAACACGACGACGGGATCGAGATCGGGCCGCTGGCTCGCTCCTTCCGCCTCCAGCGCCGCGGCGACCTTCGCCCGGCTCAGGCGGATTTCGATCTGATCGGCCGCTACGGTTACCCGCTCGACAATTTCCCAGACGAGGCTTTTCATCTCGACGGGCGGCGCGGCGAGCCATCGCTCTGAAAGCCCGAAAATGCGTGGCCAAGCAGCTGGGCTGCCAGGGAGCACCTATACCGTTTTCGCGTTGCGTCGAATCGGTCTAGCTTTTCCAGGGCGCGGGCTTAATTCCGACTGAAGCCGAAAATGCTCTAAGCGCGGCGACCGCCCCGGGCCAATGCGCCCCGCCGGATTCCTTCAGGCTTGACGTCGCCGCCGCGCTATTTTCGCCGCTATTTCTTGTTAGGCGGAGTCGCAATCTTCGGCTTCTGCTTTATCGGCTTCTTGGCTTCACGGTTGCTCCGAACTTGACCTTTCGCCATCGTAATTCTCCTGTAAGGAGGCTCGCTGAATGCGAGCATCGCATCACCCG
>JALZAY010000252.1 GCA_030948025.1 Pseudomonadota bacterium | reverse complement strand
ACCTAAGCCCCCATACGGCGCTTGCGTTTGCCCTCCAAGCCCTTGCGTTTGGCCTTGCCCCGAAAGACCCCCGGCTGCGGCGGACAAAGTCGTCGCCCCCCCACCAGGCGCGATCTGATTGGCGGCCGACTCGAGCGTACTTGCCCCGCCGCCGATGAACAAAGCGGTGAGTAGCTTCGCGATCTTGACGCAGTCGCCGTAGCGGACCTTATAGACCTTGACGCCGGTGCTCGCCACGGCCGAATTATCGAGACGGCTGATCCATTTTTCGGCGGCGCGCAGCAATTCCGGCTTGCGCGCCACAACGAGGACGGCGTTCAAGCGGCTGACGGGTTGCAGCTTGACCAAATGTTGGCTGAGGCCATCGTCCCCAGAGTCCAGAATTTTTTCGAGTTCGGCGACCAAAGGCTCGGGCTGCGTGTTATGGACCGGGAAAATGCCGACCGATTGGCCGCGCATCCAATCCTCGTCGAAGCTGAGGATGGTATCGACGGCGGTGCGGCGCTCAGTTCCGTTGCCGACGACGATGAGCAGATTTTTCGATGGGTCGCCCCGGATCGAACCGGGTTTTGCCGCGAAGCTTTCCAAGAGTTTCGTGATCGTTTGCACCGAGACATGCTGCAAGGGAACCACCGAGATTCCATAACCAGGCTCCGGATTGCGGCCCTCCCCCGCGCGATCGACGCGGCCACTGCCGACGGCGTCGTCCGCCGGAACGATATGGTAGCCCCCGGCATCGTGCACCAATACCGCATTGCTCGTGTGCAAGGCGCTCTCCAGGACGAACAACACCTCGGATTTCGGAACCGGACGTCCCGAGGAAAGGCTGATGGTTCCTTGCACGCGCGGATCGATCGAATAACCCACCCCGAGAATGTCGCCCAAAATGACTTTCGCCACGGCGCTCACGGGGCTATCCTCGAAGTTCAAATTGACGCCGTCGCCGGGGGCCGTGCCCGCGCCAGGGCCAGGCGAGGCCGCCGCGGGGCCCGTGGCTTGGCCGCCCGAGCTCCCGTAATATAGCTGGGGCCTGTTCCCCGCCGATCCCGTATCGGCGTTGGCAGAGGATTGCGGAAACCGCGGCTGCAAGTCGACTTCGCGAATCCGGTCCACCGCGTCCGGCGGCTCATTGGCCCCCACCGGCGGGGGAATGGTGCAAGCGGCAAGCATCGCGCTCGCGAACAGAAATAGCGCCGCCCCCCTCGCTGGGCCGCGGAAACCCCAAACCCGGACCCTTAACGAAAACAGACACATCGCTCTCGGTCCGACCGCACACAACAGACAACGCAAGAATTTGGCACCGGGCTGTACCTTAAGACGGGCTGTACCTTAAGAAAAGCTTTCCCCTGAACTATTTGAACCTAACGGAGGAGAGAGTTACGCGAAACTTGGTAACGGCGAGGAGAAACGGTTGCGTTGTACAGTGGGGGCAAGCCCCCACGTCTTTATCGAAGGAACTCTATCTCGTGTCCCAGGATAATGTCATCAAAAAGGCTCGGCAGGTTACAGTTTGGAAAACTCGCCACTGGCTTGAGGCGGGTTTGTTTCAATACCGGCTTTGTATGTCACATTGGCGATGTGTTTGGGCGATGAGTTTTGGCACCTGACTTTGCCGGCCGGGACGCTGCCATGAGTCAGGCGCTAGAGCTGGCTCCGCTCGTCGGAACCGATTCCCGTGAGGGGATAAGGGGAGTCGTGCCCGTTCTCTCTCGTTGCGGATTGCCGCGCATGGGGTGCGTCGCAAGAAGGGCGTATTCGCAGGCGGCCGCGGCCGCCAGTTCTTGGGTTTAACCAGTCCGCGGCGCGCCGTCCTTGGATTCGTCCGGTTCGTCGAAGACGAGGCCGTCGTAGAATTCGGCCAATGGAACATCGATGCCGATTTCGGGCATGGCGCGGATGGCGCCGTCGAGAAAAACGCGGCCGATCCAGTCGCCGCCGGCGCGGGCGAAGATGGTCGCGGCGCTTCGGTCCTGTTCGAGGATGACGTAGCGCTGGACCGAGGGCGTAGCGCGGTATTCCTCGTGTTTTTCGATGCGATCAGTACTCGATGCGCTTGGGCTGAGGATTTCGAAGACGACGATGGAATCGGTGACAACCGTGCTCGTATTTGGGCCGGGGGAGCAGACGACGAAGCCGTCAGGATAACGGATTCGGCCGGCGGTTTCGATTTTCAGCCGGCGAGATTACGTTGGATGGTGGCGCGAGCGCGGGTTCCGCCAATCATCGCGACGGGCTGCAAACCGTCGAACTCGTAACGGAATTCCGGGCCGGATTCCCATTCGAGGAATTCCGGCATGGTCATGGGTTTGCGAAGCGCCAGGTTCATGGCGGAAAGTTTACCACATCGGCTGGGCGGTAGCGGGCGGCCAGCCGGGTACCGCCAGCTTCGCTATAGACACTTTACTCCGGCGTGATGGTGACCCGCCCCTTCATGTTGGGATGGAAGCGACAATAATACTCGACGATTCCGGCCTTTGTCAAAACCAAGCTTGCCGACTTATTGGCCGGAATCATCACATCCCAGTCGCCGCGCGCGGTCGCCGTATGCGCGACGATGTCCTTAATTGATCCACGCGATGTTGTCGCCGACCTTTGCTTTGAGTTCCTCCGGCGAGAAGACAAGATTGTCGATTGTAACTTGAATCGATTCCGCGTGCGTCGGAACGGAATTTATCCCCCGTATCATCACCATAAATACGAAGAGATACCGTCCCGGCAGCATGGGAGTCTCCTTACTTCAACGCAGCAGCGACCTCTTCGGCGTGCTGCTGATGCCCCTGGAAGATCTTGAGGCCGGTCTGCAGCAGGCTCTTGAGTTCCGGATTGCTGGCGGACGGAATGAGCGTAGTCTCAAGCGCGCCATTCACGGTCTTGTGATAAGCGACCTCATTGGCAATGTAAGCCGTGTCGAACTCCGCGCCATTGAGCTTCGACAGTTCAGCACGTTTCTCCGCCGCTTGCTTGGTTAAGGTGCGGCTGGTGTCATTGTCTTCCGGTGTGACGTTTAGTTTCTTCACGAGGGCGAGCGCTTTGTCATTCACCGCCGTATGGTCGCGCACCATATCCTCGGCGAAAGCACGTACATCTTTGTTCGTCGATTGCGATATGGCCTGCTTGGCAGCCTCTATATCGAGTAGCCCCGCCGTGTAGGCGATGTGGGCAATCTGTGGATCAGTGGGCTTGGCCGCGGCTTGCGCGACTCCGGCGCCGCTTAGCATGTACAATGCGGCAATCGCCGCGCTCAATCGGACTAGCATGAGACACTCCTGACTTTTGCCACCGGACACTCGAATGGCGCCCGAGCGTTTGTGTTGACGCTGGTTAGACGATCGGAGAGCGGAAACGTTCCCGGAAATTATTCGAAAATGGTGAGCCGTTGCAGAACGGCGTTGGTCATGCGCTCGCAGCGCCTGCCAGCGAACGGAAACGCGTCCATGAGCACGGGGCCGATTTGCTTGTCCAGTTCATCGCGCAAGAGCCGCCGCGCGCGATGCAGCCGCGTCTTCACTGTATCCGGCTGAAGACCGAGGAGATTCGCGGTGTCCTCGGTGTTCATGCCTTCGATCATCCGCGTCATGAATACAATCCGAAATATCTCGGGCAGATTGTCGGTCGCTCTCTCGACAAGCTGCAGAATTTCCCGTTGCGCCATTGTTCGTTCCGGATCGTCGGTCACCGTTTGAGGGAATTTGATGATCTGAGCCTCGGTTCGTTGCGCTCCGAAAGTTTCCAGGTCCACAGTCGGGCGTTCACGCCGCAACCGCCCCAAAGCTTCATTCATGGTGATGCGGGCAAGCCACGTCGCAAGACTAGAGTCGCCGCGAAAGCCGCCGAGATTGGTAAAGGCTTTGACATACGCTTCCTGGACCACATCTTCGGCTTCGCTGTTATTCCGCAGAATTCCGCGGGCGATCCGGTAGAGTCGGCGATTGTACCGCTCCATGATGGTGCGAAACGCCCTGTCATCACGGGTGAGCGCACGCCGAACGAGTTCGGCATCCCCGGAGGGGCCGGCAACATGCGGCGAAGGCGCTGATCTCATGCCTCATCCCCTTGCTGCCAGATTAGATGCGTTTCAAGGGAAAAGGTTCCCGGCGGCCAGCGTGCGGTTCCGGCCGGTGAGCGCCAAATTGTAATCGAGTTCGGTCATCTCCCGAAGGGCTGAGGCGGCCTGTGGGTCTGGGTCGCCACCCTGAACCATTCCCCTTGATTGGCGCGGCGGATCTGAGACCGGCACCCCCTATTCAGGGGGTGCGCCCGGGCCGCTACTGTGTTTATATTAACTATAGGCGGTCGAAAGGAAAGAGATTGGATGTTATTCACATTCAATACTCTTTATCGCGGCTCAGTTTGTGTGAGCGCGCGCACAGACAAAGATGGTTAATGCGCTATGACTTAGCCGCCAAATTTATGGGAGAGGAAAATGGTGCAATCGAAAAAGTCCGGACGCCATTCGCCATGTAGTTTCATGATGGCGTTCATCCTGGCGGCGGTCGCGATGCCGTCAGTAACCTTGTCGCAGGCGCAGGTTGCGGCGCTCGGGCCCTCGAACGGGACCAAGGCCGCCGAAGTCAGGATCGTGTCCACGGAATTCAAATATGCTCCGGCGGAGGTCGTTGTTCCCTCCGGGCGCG
>JALZAY010000069.1 GCA_030948025.1 Pseudomonadota bacterium | reverse complement strand
TTAAATTTTAACCAGACATTCTTCTAGGCTACCCGAGTCAAGCCACGCTTGCTCAATTCAGCTTCACTAAAGGGCGCCTTAATCGTTTGTTGGCGGTGCGAACGTTTGTCGTGCGCTGGTGTAGTCGCCCAGGTACAGATAGGACAAATGCCAGACGGCTTATGGCGCACCATTTTTTCAGGGACTTGTTTTTTATGCGACTTTTTGGGTGGCGCGTCGGTGAAAGTAAAGGCGAATCCTAAGGCGCTCAGCTCCTGAACGATCGCGCGGCCCTGCGCCAACAACTCGCCCTTCGCCTTGTCAAGGAGCTCGGCACGGGTGTCGTCTAATTTGGCCTTGTCTGCATCTATCTTTTTGAGCCGATCCAGTACGCTTAATTTCTCTGAGACTGGAGTCGCTTTCATAGCCATAGGATTTTCCTTTGGTGTAGGGGTGATTCGGGCTATCTAAAAAGTCAAATACTGTGACTAGGCGGATGTCAAGAATTAGAGTTAATCCCGACGCCAAATCAGAAAATACGCTAAAATGAACTGGGCCTAGGGCGCAGTAGTATAACTTGGGGGCATGGCACCCGATCGCGACCAACCCCTCACCTGCCTACCGCTTGTCCCAGCGGACCTGCTCAAACGACACAAAGTTTGGATACCGCTCGACACGCGCTTTCGCGCGGCCGCCCGGTTACTCCAAGCCTTACATCGGGAAGAATGGGGTTTGCCCATTGGCAGTTACGTCAACGAAAAAGGCATACGCCGAAAATTCGGTAGCCGTATCTCGCTAAAAGCCGGTAATGCCGGGAGTAACTTCCTGACGCCGGAGATTTTCCGTATCGCGCGGAAGGAAGAACTGGTGGTTGAGCCGGGCCCAGTGAGTGCGGTCCTGCCCGACAGGACCGCACAGCCGCGGCGGATCCGGGACGACGTGGGGAAGCGGGGGGAGCCGATCTACCGGCCCTATAAAACCTTGGGCACGACCTTTTTTCAAGGTTCGGCAGAAGGACAGTTGCAGTCGGTCTACAAGGCACGGATAAGCAACCCCCAAAACCTAGTGGACTACAAAGCCGCCGTGTTGGCGGGCGACTGTATCTTGCCCACCACCCGTAAATCCAAAGCGCTCTTGCGCAAACTGGAAGAGCTAGGCTTCGACCGGCAGCAAGGGGAATAAAAACAAATTCTTTAATAGGACGAAAAAGCCCCGGACTTAGTTCGGGGCTTTTTATGGCCTGAGGTAGAGTACGGGAAAATGAGATAGCCTAAAACCTGCGGTAGTATAAATTAAATCGGCTACACTGAGAAGGAGTAGTATTCGGTACAAAGCTATAATGTTATGTCCAAAAATTTGTACGCTGAGGTCACCTATCCTATCTTGACCCAACTTGAGGCGGGTACACCGCCTTGGACCAAAGAGTCGCGCGCGATCAGGCGGGGCAACATTCCCATGAACGCCGTGACCACGCGGCCCTATTCGGGCGGGAACATCATCTTTCTCTGGGCACACGCTTACGCCGTCCAGCGCTTCCTCACCTTCAAACAAGTGCTCAATGCGGGCGGGAGTGTCCGGAGAGGCGAACACGGTGTCCGGGTGTACTTCGTGTCAAAAGTAGAAAAAGCCACGGGCGACGGCGAGAAGCCTAATTTAATTCCGTTCCTTAAGGAATACACCGTGTTCAATGTCGCGCGATGTCACGGCTTACCGGAAGAATATCTGAACGGGGGAGCGAAGGCCATCAACCTCAATGAGCGTTATGCGGAGGCACAAGAGTTCATTGCAATTACGGGGGCAAATTTCCGTGAAGGCAGGGCGAGGCGTACTACGCGGTCGGCGCGGACTTTATTTCGATGCCGCATTTCGACGCCTTCAAGGTGCGGATTGTTTTTACGCCGCCAGTTTTCACGAACTAGGTCATTGGACGTCTCATAAAAGCCGTCTCGATCGTGATCTCAAGAACCGGTTTGGCTCACGCGAGTACGCGGCCGAAGAGCTAATCGCTGAGTTCGCTTCGGCTTTTCTGTGTGCCGAGTTCGGTATCAATAAAGAGGTCCGGCACGCCAGCTACATCGCTAACTTGTCTGCTTTTATTGTCAGCCACAAACACATTAACGCGCTGGTTTCAGCCATGCTGGACGGCCAACGCGACAATGCCGAAGAAGTCGGACGAATTCTCCTTGAGGAGAACGTGCCGCTCCGTCACGTATCGCTATAGCGGTCGGATTGGGGACGACGAAAAGCAGGCGGCCGCCTCGTATCGCTTTGCCTACTCCGCCCGGCCTCTCTCCCCGGTGCAACTCATCAAAGCGGTGCACTGTCTCGATTATCAGTCCTGTGAAACCGAAGATTGGGAAAGTTCGATTGCTTGGCGGATTTGTCGGGCGATCATTGCGGCCGCCACGGGGCGGCTGCCAGGCTATGACCGCGCTAAGTGGGAGATCGAATAGACATGGCTAAGCGGTACAAACTGTGGGTTTCGATTGAAGAAATAGAGGGGGACCAAGGTCAGGAGAGCTATCGCGATCTGCGATGACCGTTAAATATTTTATTTTGGAGGGGAAGCGATTCCTTTGGAAGGACGTCTTGAGGTTGCGCAATGAGCAGGTCAAAGCAGCACGTCAAGGCCAGCCGGTATTGTTCGAACTTCGAGACGATGAACGGCCCAAATCTCAGCGAACGGCTTCATCAAGATTGAGGAACCAACCCTTTTTGGAGATAAGTAAAAAATGGCTTTGTTTCGAAATTTCTATCGGTGCGCCCGGTTTGATTGTGAGTGGATCGACGATTGGTCGGCGATGTGTGCTGACGATTGCCCGGAATGCGGCGCACGGCATATGTCGCCATTTAAAAGCGAAGATATAGAAGTGGAGGCGGCAACTCGCCTATGCTTATTTCATAAAATTGACTACGACGGCAAGGGCTCTGGCGCCCTCGTCAAACTAGCTTATCCTGAGACCAAAATGGTTGGCCTGGATTATGCCGATGAGTTCGACATGTCCCTGGCCGACGGTGCCACGGTCTTCGTGGTGGACTTTTGTTTCGAGCCTCACGACCGGATGGCGGAACTCCAGAAGCACGCCAAAATATTGTTTTGGTTAGATCACCATAAGACTGCCATCAACGGTTGTCTCTCTCTCGGCCTCAAATTTCCGGGCATTCAAACCGTCGGCAAGGCGGCCATTGAACTCACCTGGAATTTTCTCCACCCCGATGAGCCCCTCCCCGAGATCGTGCGCTACATTGCGGATCACGATCTCTGGCAATGACGATCCCACACCTGGCCGGTTCATTACGGGTTTGGTGCCTACGATCTCAATCCAGAAAATTCCGAGTTATGGCTGCGCCTCATTCAAAACGCGGACAATATGCTCGACGGTATCATCCGGGAGGATCTGAAGACAGCGGCTGCCATCACAAAAAGCAACGCTATTTACGCGGAGCAAATGGCCTATTCCATTCGGCTGCCGAATGGCTGGAGAGCCAGCACGGCTAACAAAGGGCTCTCTGGGTCATCCGTTTTTGACTCAGTCTATGATCCGGATATTCATGACGTGAAGCTTGTTTGGAGCTGGCAGAAAACGCATTGGAAATTTTCACTCTTTTGCGACAAAGACGGCTTCGATTGTGGCGCATTTGCTGCAACCCTCGGCGGGGGCGGCCACGTCAGAGCGGCAGGCTTTTATCTCTCGGTCTTACCGGATTGGGTTCTCGACGGAATAGTCCTCGACTTAGGTACATAACAGTGGGACACATGCCAAAAGGTAGCGGCTGTTAAGACATTGATTTTGCAGAGCCTGCAGGTGTACGGGGACAATTCAATCCTCTCTCGCAGCACCAGTTTTCCGTCTGCAATTCTTCGCGGGAAGGTCACGGAACGTCGCCCGCGCGCCAACGCTCTGGCCATCCGAGGGGGCCCGCGCGCAAGGTGTCACGCACGGCTTCTGGCGGATCAAGACGCCTTTGGACGCCGCGATGACGCCCTGTAGGATCACCGCAACACCCTGCCATCTTGGGGGACCTTCAATCCACGGAGTTTTTCCATGATTACCGATCGCAGTGAAGTGACGAGCATGATCCGCGCAGCCAAGGTCCAAAAAAACATAAGCTGGACCGGCGTTGCCACGGCAATCGGGCAGAGCAAGGAATGGACGACGGCCGGATGCCTTGGTCAGATGGCTTTCAACAAGGCGCAGGGGGAAAAGATCGGCGCTATCTTCGGACTGTCCGATGAGGCGGTCGCCTGGCTCCAGATCGCGCCCTACAAGGGGTCTCTGCCAACCGCGGTGCCGATCGATCCGCTGATCTACCGATGGTACGAGATTGTTGCCGTTTATGGTACCACGATCAAGGAATTGATCCATGAGGAATTCGGCGACGGGATTATGAGCGCGATAGATTTTTCGATGGATATCAGCCGCGAGTCGGACCCCAAAGGCGACCGCGTCAAAGTCGTCATGTCAGGCAAGTTTCTGCCCTACAAAACTTATTGAGGATCACGACCAAGGAATAACGCGTCACGCACGGCTTGCGGGTTGCGGCCGATCACGACGAGGTAGGCGCGCGCGGCGGCATCGGGTGCCTTGCGTCCCTGCTCCCAATCACGCAAAGTGCCGAGCGGAATATGAAAGCGCGCCGAAAATTCCTCCTGCGACAGACCGAGCGCGCGGCGGATGATTTTGACCTGCGGCGTGCGTTTCATGCGCTCGAAGTCATCGGGCGAAAGCGGCCGCGCGTCAGGATCGCTCAAGGCGGCGGCATGGCGTTGTTCGCTGCCCATTGCGTCGAACCGCTCCCAATCGTGGCCCGGCGGCTTAGCTGTTGTCTTCGTGGTATCGCCGTTGCTCATGTGGTTCTGCTCCTCGCGCCGAAATAATGCGGACGGTTTCCCCCCTCATGGTGTAGGCGACAAAAAGCAGCCGGCCTTCCACCATGCCAATGACAACAAAGCGATCCTCGCCATAGTCCTCGCGGCCGTCGAGCTGTTCAATGGCGAAGGGGTCCTTGAAGACATCGCGCGCCGCCGCGAAAGTGACGCCGTGCCTGGCATAGTTTCCGGCGGCTTTCCATTCGTCCCATTCAAAGCCGCCATTCATAAATATACGGCGTAGCCGTAGTAAGGTCAAGCGTCAAGAGGGTTTATGCGCGGGGGCAATCAGGCAAGCAAAACCGCCGTTGCGATTGGGATCGGCTGCAAAAGAGGCTGCTCCAGCGAAGCCATAGTCGCGCTCGTCGAACGCGCCATCGCGGCGGCATGCGCGGGCGCGCCGACGGCGCTTTTCACCCACGAGGCCAAGAAGAGCGAGGCGGGCCTCGCCAGTGCGGCAAAAGCGCTTGACCTGCCGCTCGTCTTTCTCGACGGCCAAGTTTTGCGGCAAGCCTCTTTACGCGCCGCCACGAACTCGCCAAGAGTGATGGCGATGTTTGGACTTCCATCGATCGCGGAGGCCGCAGCGCTCGCCGGCGCGGGGCCGTCCTCCGTCCTGCTCGTCGCGCGCATGAGCGATGGGGGCGCAAGCTGCGCGATCGCGGGCAAGAAAGAGCAATGACCGTTCACTTTATCGGCGCGGGGCCTGGCGCCCCCGATCTCATCACCTTGCGCGGGCGCGATCTGATCGCCCTTTCGCCCGTATGCCTCTTCGCCGGCTCTCTCGTGCCCAGGGCGCTCCTCCAACATTGTCCCAAAGGCGCCCGCATCGTCGACACGGCGCCGATGAGCCTCGATGAGATCAGCGGCGAATTTTTGCGCGCGCATCGCGAGAAAGTGGATGTCGCGCGCCTGCAGTCCGGCGACCTTTCGATATGGAGCACGTTAGGCGAACAAATCCGCACGCTCGACCAGCTCTCCATTCCCTATACGATCACGCCGGGCGTTCCGGCTTTCGCGGCTGCTGCCGCCGCCTTGGGAGTTGAGCTCACTTTGCCGGAAGTGGCGCAATCCCTGGTTCTGACGCGCATCCAGGGACGCGCCTCATCGATGCCGGAGCATGAAAAGCTCGCAACTTTCGCCACCACGCGGACGACGCTCGCCATTCATCTCTCGATCCACGCGATCGAGCGGGTCGCGGCCGAATTGATGCCGCACTATGGCGCCGTTTGCCCGGTGGCGATCGTGTTTCGCGCTTCCTGGCCGGATCAAAGGATTCTCCGGGGGACGCTCGCAACCATCGCCGGAATGGTCGCGGAGACGCCGAGGGAGCGCACCGCACTGATCCTCGTCGGGCAAGTTTTGGCACGCGGCGATTTTCGCCCAAGCGCGCTCTATGACAAAGATTACCAGCGCCGTTTCCGGGGCAAACCTCAATGAACCGGAAGGAACGGCGTTCGCGCGAGAAGGTGGCCGTCGCGGTCGAAAACCGCGATCTCAAGCGCGATGCCGCTGTCGTGCAGAACCTTCGCCGCCGTGCGCCACGCGGCCTCCGCGACCGCGGCCCCGACGTCGATGCCCCCCGCGCTGGCGAGGTCCAGGACTTCCCCGGCGCTATTCGCGGTATTCGCATGCGCGACAAAATTGACACCGGCGCCGGCTTCCGCGCAGCGCGCCGCGAGCCAGGAAAAATCGACTTCCCCACGGCCCGAATGGAGGTCGAGAAGGCCTTGGCCGAGCTTGGTCATTTTGGCGAAGCCGCCCGCGATCGTCACTTTGGCGATGTCGTGCTTGCGCAGATATTTCAGCATGCCGCCTACAAAATCGCCCATCTCGATCAGGCCGACGTCCGGCAACCCGTGCAGCGCTTTTATCGCCGCTTCCGAAGTCGAGCCGGTGGAGCCGGCGATATGGGAAAGCCCGGCCGCGCGGGCGACATCGATCCCGCGATGAATCGTATCGATCCATGCCGCGCAGGAAAACGGCACGACAATCCCCGTCGTGCCCAGAATCGAGAGGCCGCCGACGATGCCGAGCCGCCCGTTGAGCGTTCGCTCGGCGATTTTTTCGCCGCCTGGAATCGAGATTTCGACGGTCGCGTCTCCGGCAAGACCATACATGCGCGCCACCTCGCCGATCGCGGCTTTGATCATTCGGCGGGGCACCGGATTGATCGCCGGTTCTCCCGGGGCCAAGGGCAGGCCCGCGCGGGTAACGGTGCCTACTCCCTCTCCGGCGCGAAACACCACGCCCGATCCGCGTCGGCCGTGGGACACCCGCGCGATCACCAGCGCGCCATGCGTCACGTCGGGATCGTCGCCCGCGTCCTTGATGATTCCCGCGCGCGCAAACCCCTGGCCAAGCTCTTCCAATGCCAGCGCAAAAGACGGCCGCGCGCCGCCCGGCAAGGTGAGGGCGACGGTACCGGGAAATTGGCCACGAACGAGCGCCTCATAGGCCGCCCGCGTGGCGGCGGCGGCGCAGGCGCCAGTTGTCCAGCCCTTGCGCAAATTCGCCTTCCGGGATGGGTGCTCCTCGGCTTCGCTCATTGGAAAGGTAACGCCTTCTCGTGAAACTTGGCGGCCATGGGGGCAACATTCTAGCACGCGGTCTCGTCATCGCCGCGCCGCGCTCGGGCAGCGGCAAGACCATGCTGACCCTTGGGCTCATGCGCTCTTATTGGAATGCGGGCCTTACTGTGGCCGGCGCCAAATGCGGGCCGGACTATATCGACCCGGCCTTTCACGCCGCCGCGACCGGCAAACAAAGCTTCAATCTCGACAGTTGGGCGATGCGTCCCGCGCTTCTTGCCGAACTGAGCGTTGCCGCGGGTGAGGCTTGCGACATTATCCTCTGCGAAGGCTTGATGGGGCTTTTCGACGGCGTGCAGGGAGAGCCAGGCCGGACCGGCTCGTCCGCCGATGTCGCGGCGGCGCTCGGCTGGCCGGTCTTGCTTGTGATCGACGCGGGTGGGCAATCGCAGACGGCGGCGGCCATCGTCAAGGGCTGCGCCAGCTTCGACCCGCGTATCGAGGTCGCCGGGGTGGTCTTGAACCGGGTCGCGAGTGCGCGCCATCGCCGCCTCGCGAGCGAAGCAATCGAGGCGCTCGGAATACCGGTATTAGGGGCCTTGCCTCGCGATGAAAAAATCAATCTGCCGGAACGTCATCTCGGCCTCGTGCAGGCGGGCGAAACCGCCGCTCTCGATACGGCTCTGGACAGGATCGCGGGATTTATCGAGGAACATGTCGATACCGGCGCCATTTTGTCTTGTGCGCGCGGCACTGCGGCATTGGCGTGCGCCGGACCGCCCGCCTTGCCTCCTCCTGCGCAGCGCATCGCGATCGCCAGGGACGAAGCGTTCTCGTTTCTCTATCCGCATATTCTGGCGGGCTGGCGAAAGGCGGGCGCGGAAATCGCGTTCTTTTCGCCGCTCGCCAATGAGCCGCCGCCGGACCACTGCGATCTTTGCTGGCTGCCAGGTGGCTATCCCGAACTTCACGCGGGCCGGCTTGCGGCGGCGGAGCGTTTTCTTGCCGGGCTGCGCCGGTTTGTGGAAACTAGGCCCGCGCATGGCGAATGCGGCGGCTACATGGTTTTGGGGCAAAGCCTGACCGATCAAGCGGGCCAAGCCCATCCCATGGCGGGACTTCTTGGCGCGTCGTTCAGTTTTGCGAAACGCAAGCTCCATCTCGGCTACCGGCAAGCGCGTCTCGCGGAGGCACATCCCATGGGTGCGAAAGGCGACCTGCTGCGCGGCCATGAGTTTCACTATGCCACCCTCGAAGCGGGTTGCTTGCCCGACGCGCCTTTCGCCTTCGTCCGGGACGCCCATGGAGGCGGCGAGCAAGCCGAGGGAAACCGGCGCGGCAAGGTGACGGGAAGTTTTTTTCACGTCATCGCGGCGGAAGAACCATAGTCGTTAGGAAGGGATCTATATACGTGCTTGACCCATAAGCAAAAATCAAAAGCGTTGAATAAAATGCTTTGCTCCAGCAGCCAAATCGTAAAGCACAGGCGGAATAAAACTTCTAATGTTAGCGCGGAATTTCATAAGGGTTGCCAAATCAACTTGCGTTGAATAAATCGTTCCGTGAAATTTTTCCGTTTGTGAATCCGGGCGACCGTTGGTGTAATAGTATGCAGCAACCGACCGTCTTGTCTGGCAATTCGGGGCTTCAACTGGATCAGGTTGGCCGTGAAGACTTGATGCTGATTGATAAAATAAAATTGAGCGCCCAAAAACCGGCTCCACTTTGACAACGCACATATCTTGCTCTTTATCCCAAAGCTCAAGCGTGCCACCGTATGAAGGTTTCCAATCTTTATTCAAATAAGTGATAAAAACGAGCCGGTTATCCAGCATGGTAACGGGATGCTTATTGAAATCGGTATGAAGGGCGAATTTCCCCCCCTTTGGAATTTCATGCATACCTCCCGCCCAAAGGATTGGATCGGTTACCAGCCCTTCGATAGCGGTCAAGTTAGAAATAAAGTCCAGGAAACGACCAGAATAAATGGTATCGAAATATAGCTGCGATGCGCGACCAAAACGTGTGTTGGGGAGTGAACCGTTTTTAAGTTCGTATGCAGAATTATAACGAGCCCACTCTTTCCGCTTAATGCGCTCGAAATCACCATGAACCAGTTCAAGCAGCTTGGGCGAGAATAGTCCATCAAAGACTAAATGATGGAAAGGTTTATTTGAACGGAAACTTGCAGCTAATTTCTTAATATTCTTAGGAACCAGAAAATCTAAATTTACAATATCTTCAAAATACAGAGTTTTACCATTAATCGTAATGTTGTCCTTAAATGTATACTCTGAGGCACCCTCATGCTGATTCATTGGTCGAACTTTCGATCCACGCTACCCATTCCGACGACGCCGCCCGGGTATAACGAGATAACCGCCCAGTTCGCGAGCCTCGCTAACCGATGGATTTCTCTCACTGACGATGAACGTTGGCTTTTCGAGGACAGCGAGTGTCCATCCGTGTCAAAGCTGCGCAGACGGCTTATAGCCCAAACGGGTTATATCGTCAACCAGGTCCGGACTGATTGTGTAGGGCAGCGGGTTGCCTGCCCGACGCGCCTTTCGCCTTCGTCCGGGATGCGCATGGGGGGCCGAGCAAGCGGAAGGAAGCCGGCGCGGCAAAGTGTCGGGCAGTTTTTTTCACGCCATCGCGGCAGAAGACTCATGATCTTCGGGAGTGTGTCCGCGAGTACCGCGCCCCCGCCGGGGACGGTCGTATCATTGCGAGTCTCGCCCGCCGCTAGACGGCCGCTCGCATTCCTCACCCCGTCAGAACGTCCGGACGCTGCTTTCCCCGCTTGACGATTAGCTTGTTGAGGGACGCGATATAGGCCCTCGCCGATGCCACCAGAGTGTCGGGATCGGCGCCCTTGGCGGTGACCGATTTGCCGTCCTCGGCAAGCCGCACGGAGACTTCGGCTTGCGCGTCGGTTCCTTGGGTGACCGCGTGCACCTGAAAAAGTTCAAGCACGGCTTTGTGCGGCACGAGCGCGCGGATCGCGTTGAAAATCGCATCGACCGGGCCATTGCCTGTCGCCTGATGGGTCTTCTGCTCGCCGGCGATATCGAGCGTCAAGGCCGCCGATTGCGGCCCCTTGGTGCCCGCGATCACCGTCAGGGCGACAAGCTTGATGCGATCATGCGCATGGGCGATCTCGTCGTCGACAAGGGCGGCCAGATCTTCATCGTAGACGATCTTCTTGCGATCGGCGAGATCCTTGAAGCGGGCGAAAGCGTCTTCGAGCGCGTTTTCGCCGAGTTCGTAGCCCAATTCCTTGAGCTTCTCCTTGAAGGCGTGGCGGCCGGAATGCTTGCCCATGACGAGCGATGTCTTGGCTACCCCGACGCTCTCCGGAGTCATGATCTCATAGGTCCCGGCGTTCTTCAGCATGCCGTCCTGGTGAATGCCGCTCTCATGCGCGAAAGCGTTCCGCCCGACGATGGCCTTATTGTATTGCACCGGGAACGAGCTTACCGCCGAGACGAGTTTTGAGGCCCGTGTCAGCATCGTCGTGTCGATGTTGGTGCGGTAGGGGAGGGTATCGTGGCGCACGCGCAGCGCCATCACGACCTCTTCCATGGCGGCATTGCCGGCCCGCTCGCCCATGCCGTTGATCGTGCATTCGACCTGCCGCGCGCCGCCTTCGACACCGGCCAGCGTATTGGCGACGGCGAGACCCAAATCATTATGGCAATGGACGGAAAAGACAGCCTTATCCGAATTGGGCACTTTTTCGCGCACGGTCTCGAACAAAGCCCGGTATTCGTGCGGCACCGCGTAGCCGACGGTATCGGGGATATTAATGGTAGTGGCGCCCGCCTTGATCGCGGCCTCGACGCAGCGGCAGAGAAACTCGATTTCGGACCTTGTTCCATCCTCCGCCGACCATTCGACATCGGCGACAAGGTTGCGCGCCCGCGCGACGCTTGCCGCGATCATTTCGAGAACCTCTCCCGGCTGCTTTTGCAGCTTATATTTCATGTGGAGCGGCGAGGTCGAAATAAACAAATGAATGCGCGGGCGGAGCGCCGGACGCAGAGCTTCGGCGCAACGGTCGATATCCTTCACGGCCGCGCGGGCAAGACCCGCGACGCTCGCGCGCTCCAAGCGTTTGGCGATCGCGAAGACCGCCTCGAAATCGCCTTCCGAGGTCACCGGGAAACCGGCCTCGATGATATCGACGCCCATCGCGTCGAGAAGGCCCGCCACTTGCAGTTTCTCCTCGAGGGTCATCGAGGCGCCAGGGGATTGTTCGCCGTCGCGCAAGGTGGTGTCGAAAATGACGACGGATTGCGAGTTTTGCCGCGCGGGTTCCGCTAGGGAAGCGGTATCTAGGCTTGTCATGGCGGTTGTCCGGTCAATATTGGTTTCAAAGGCTTGCCACGTTCCCCTGAGCGCCCAGGCGCATCGCCCGGCCGGCCCTCAGGGGCGGATAAGCCGAAGCAACCCGGAATAAAGCACTCGCGCGCCGCTCAACGGCGAGTGGCCTTTACCGCCTGGGTGCAAAATATTGGAACAGAAAGCCAATTTGGCAACTCACCTGACTAAGATACGGCAAACCTAGCGGACGTCTGGGCCAAACGCAAGCAAGGCGCGTCGCCAGAGCTGCGCTCTCGGTTCAAAGACCGGTTAGCGGGACCTTGGCTCGCCTTTGGCCAAGTCATGCGGCGTGGGCGCGCGCAGGCGTCATATGTCGGCGGAGGCTGTTCGTGCAGGGTCCCCGGCGGACGTTCGCCGGGTCCGTGTCGCCGTGATCGGCTTGCCGGGGCGAAGTATTTGCCCTTGAGTCATGGCCGGGCCAAAACCCGGCCATTGTCGTGGTTACGCCGTCGTCTCAAGTGCCGAAATAATCGCGGTACCACGCGATGAAAGCCTTAACTCCTTCTTTCAGCTGCGTTTTTGGGGCAAAACCAGTTAGAGCAAAAAGCAACGAGGTGTCGGCGAAGGTGACTGGAACATCGCCTTGCTGCATCGCCATGAAATTGCATTTGGCCCGTAGCCCGCTCGCGGCCTCGATGGCGGCGACGAAATCCATGAGCGCGACCGATGTCTCGGCGCCGATGTCGACGACCCGCCAGGGCGCGACGGGAGAGAGGCTGTCTTCGGCCACGGGCGGCGCATGCACCTCCGCCAAGGGCGGTGCATGGTTTAGCAGCCGGATCATCGCTTCGGCGAGATCGTCGATGTAAGTGAAATCCCGGCGTAGCTTGAGGTTACGATCGTAATAGGGCGTAAACCCATCGAGGCCGACGACTTCATGGCCTTCGTCGAGAAGACGGCGAGCCATGTGAAAACCGATGAAGCCGGCGCTGCCGGTGACGAGAATACGCATTGTTCGCGCGATCGCGGAGAAGGGGTTTGACGGCCCGCGCGAACCTCGTTAAAGCCTTGGACACCCGCGGGGAATAATAAAACGTCGCATAAATACCCCGCGATTACCACGTTGAAGGCCGTGCCCCCCTCCTTGACGGCACCCTCCGCCGTTCGCCGGGTTTTATTTCAGAGAGGCACAAAAAATAAACCGACCCTTTGTAAAATCATGCAACCGCGCGCGGATTTTCGCCCGCCCGTCCCAGCCGGAGTTTGGAGACCAATCAAAATGCCCTATTCGCGCTTCTTCGACGATGCGATTTCAAAGTTGAAGGGTGAACGCCGCTACCGGGTGTTCGCTGACCTCGAGCGGGACGCAAAGGCGTTTCCGCGCGCCCTGCGGCACGGACCGGAACGCATCGACGAAGTCGTGATTTGGTGTTCCAACGACTATCTCTGCATGGGCCGGCATCCCCAGGTGATCGACGCGATGACCGCGGCCGCGGTCCGGCATGGGGCGGGTTCGGGCGGCACGCGCAACATTGCGGGCACCAATCATCCCCTCGTCAAGCTCGAAGCCGAATTGGCCGACCTCCACGGCAAGGAGGCGGCGCTCGTGTTTACCTCGGGATGGATTTCCAATCTGGCGACGATTTCCACGATTGGCGATCTTTTGCCCGATTGCCTCATCCTTTCGGATGAGTTCAACCACAATTCGATGATCGAGGGAATCCGCCGCTCCAAGGCGCAGCGGCAAATTTTTCGCCATAACGATCTTGCCCATCTCGAAGGGCTTTTGCGCGCGGCGGGGCGGGACCGGGCCAAGCTGATCGTCTTCGAAAGTCTCTATTCGATGCATGGCGACATCGCCCCGGTCGCCGAGATCGCCGGTCTCGCCCGCCGTTACAACGCCATGACCTACATCGACGAAGTGCATGCGGTTGGTCTCTACGGTCCGCATGGCGGAGGCATCGCCGAACGCGATGGCGTCATGGATCGAATCGACGTCATCGAAGGAACCCTTGCCAAGGGATTTGGAACGCTTGGCGGCTATATCGCCGCCAAGGCGGCGATCGTCGATGCCGTGCGCTCGCATGCCCCAGCCTTTATTTTCACCACGGCTCTGCCTCCGGCGCTCGCCGCCGCCGCGACAACCGCCATACGCTTCTTGAAGCAGGGACAAGGCGATGAACTCCGCGCGCAACATCAACGCCAGGCGATGCTCACCAAACATGCTCTGAGCGCGGCCGGTCTGCCGGTGATGCCGAACCCGTCCCATATCGTGCCGGTGCTCGTCGGCGACGCCGAGCTCTGCAAACGCGCCACGGACATGCTGCTCGATCGCCACGCCATCTATATCCAGCCGATCAATTATCCGACGGTCGCCAGGAGCTCGGAGAGATTGCGCATCACGCCAAGCCCTTTGCACACCGACGCGCATATCGCCCATCTCGTGGAAAGCATGGCCGATGTCTGGCGAACGCTCGGGCTGCCCTTCGTCGAGCCCGCCAAAATCCTCGAATTCAAGCGGGAGAGCGACGCGCGCTGCACATTCCCGGAGTTCAAACGCGCCGCCGAATGAGCCGCGTTTTCAAAATTTTCTGGGGCCGCGCGACATCAACTCGCCCATCGCGGGCATCTACTTTCCGCCTTCGATCCCAAACGATAGCTCCGGCTTGAGCCCTGTTGGCCGGCAGCACGAGTGGCGGCAAGGCATCGAGAGCACGATTCCGCAGGGGTTTATTCCTTTGCCCGCGACCTATCCGGCCCAATTAAGGGCGATATTATTTGACGTACCAAGGCGAAGGGGCTAACAGGAATGCCCCTGTCGGCATTAGGGACCTGCTCGATTCGTTTGCTCAAACCAATCCAAAATCCGAGTTTTGGCCTTGTTACAAGCCTACTTTGACGAGTCACACATCGGCGACCATCGAGTGACGACAATTGGAGGCTTTGTAGCTACGGAAAAGAATTGGGCATCCGTTCAATCCGCTTGGCGTGCGCTTCTTGCGGAATTGGAGGTTCCCTATTTGCACATTTGCGAGATGCGAGCACAAATGGGTGTGTTCTCTAGCTTTGAGCAGTGGAAAATCAAATACGCCGAGACACAGTGCGCAAGAATCATCGAGCAGAACGATATTGTGCCAGTTTACGCTTCGATTCATCGTCGCGACTGGGATTCGATGTCGGGCCGTGACTGGGAAGAATTTATTGAGAGAAATCTGAATCCGTATTATTTGGCGTTTGAGCACGTCGTCCAGAGATCTCAATTTTATGCGCATAGGTTTGATGAAGTTGTGGCGATTGTGTTCTCTCAACAAAATGAGTTTAATTCGCGCGCGAACGATATTTATGCGGGTTACGAAAACTCTCCGGCCAATAAGCATCTCGGGTCTTTAACTTTTGCTAATATGAGAAAGGTCGCGCCTCTCCAATGTGCGGATGTAATCGCCTCTGAGATCAATGAATATTGGGAGCGGGTGGAAGGGAAGCCGGATGATGTCGGCGACTGGATATCGAATCGACCGCTAGGTAGTCGATTGGCTAAGAAGAACAATCTGCAACTTGGCGGCCTTTATGGTCGAGATGCGCTTAATTATGCAGCGCGAAAATATGTTGCCTGTGGTCGAATCTAAGAGAGTGCGGATTTGCCCTTCCTGTACAGATGGCCGAAATTGCACTTTCAAATTCGTCGCCGGTTTTCTCAATACCGAGCACGGGTTGGCGCGCGGCCGGCGTACAATAACGGGCCGAGGGAGCTATGTGGTCTCTCCCAATTGGTTCGGGCCAACCCGAAAAGCCACATGCGGTTCATGATCAAGGAAAGCGGGGGCGTCAACGCCGCTGTTTTCATCGCGTTCCTGAAGCGCCTGATCGCCTGCGCAAAGCGCACGATCTTTATCATCGTCGATCGCGGCCCCAAGCATCGCGGCAAGAAAACCGCGGCGTTCGTTGAAACTCTCGGCGGAAGATTACGGCTTTAATTTCTGCCTCCCTATGTGCCGGATCGCAACCCCGGCGCGTTGGTCTGGAAGCATCTCGACGCGGACGGCCGCATGGCGCCCCCGGCAAGGTCGACTTCAACCGCAAGGTTCGATCGTCCATGCGCCAACTGCAAAACGACCCCGAAAAAATCCGCTCGTTCTACCGGAAGCCCTCCCTCAAATACGCCGGATTAGGTCATGATCTCATAAAGGGGATTCCCGAATCGGCAAGAGAATGATTCAACCTTCAGATCATGGAGGTTGGAATGGCTCGTTTTGATTTGACGGATGTCGAGTGGTCGGTGATTTCGCCG
>JALZAY010000251.1 GCA_030948025.1 Pseudomonadota bacterium | reverse complement strand
AAGCCGACGGCGGGATTTCAACGCGTCATCCAGCGGGCGGTCATTCATGTTCAGTCCTCGGGGCGGGAAGAAGTCACCGGCGCCAATGTGCTCGTCGCGATTTTTGCCGAACGCGAGAGCCATGCCGCCTATTTCCTGCAGGAGCAGGACATGACCAGGTACGACGCGGTCAATTACATCAGCCACGGGATAGCCAAGCGGCCGGGCCTTTCCGATTCTCGGAGGACTCCGCGCGGCACCGAGGAGGAAGCCGAGGCGCGTGAAGCAAGGGACGCCAAGGAAAACGGCGAGTCGAAGAAAAAGGAAGGCGCGCTCGATGCCTACTGCGTCAACCTCAACAAGAAGGCGCGGGATGGACGGATCGATCCGCTGATCGGGCGCGAGGCGGAAGTCCAGCGTACCATTCAGGTATTGTGCCGGCGCCACAAGAACAACCCTCTGCTTGTCGGAGATCCTGGCGTCGGCAAGACCGCCATTGCTGAAGGTCTCGCCCGCAAGATCGTCATGGGCGACGTGCCGGAAGTCCTCGCCGAGGCGACGGTTTTTGCTCTCGACATGGGCACGCTTCTCGCGGGCACCCGCTACCGAGGCGATTTCGAGGAGCGTTTGAAACAGGTGATGAAGGAAATCGAAAACCACAAAAAGGCTATTCTGTTCATCGACGAGATTCACACTGTGATCGGAGCGGGGGCGACGTCGGGCGGCGCCATGGATGCGTCGAATCTTTTGAAACCCGCCTTGGCGCAAGGCCTGCTGCGCTGCATTGGTTCGACGACCTATAAGGAATACCGGCAATATTTCGAAAAGGATCGCGCTCTCGTGCGCCGCTTCCAGAAGATCGACATCAACGAACCCTCGATTTCCGACGCCGTCGAAATCATGAAGGGGCTGAAACCCTATTTCGAGGAGTTCCACAAGCTTCGCTACACCAACGAAGCCGTGAAGGCGGCAGTGGAACTTTCGGCGCGCTATATCAATGACCGCAAATTGCCGGACAAGGCGATCGACGTGATCGACGAGACCGGGGCGAGCCAGATGCTTCTGCCAGAACCGAAGCGGAAAAAGACGATCGGCATCAAGGAAATCGAGGCCACCATCGCGACGATGGCGCGGATTCCTCCCAAAACCGTTTCGAAGGACGATGCCGAGGTTCTCGAACATCTGACGGAGACACTCGAGCGGGTTGTCTATGGCCAGAACGAGGCGATCGCGGCGTTGACAGCCGCGATCAAACTGGCCCGCGCGGGCTTGCGTGACGGCGAGAAACCGATCGGAAGTTATCTCTTTTCAGGGCCGACCGGAGTTGGCAAGACCGAGGTCGCCCGTCAGCTTGCAGTAAGCCTCGGCGTCGAACTCGTGCGCTTCGACATGTCGGAATATATGGAGCGCCACACCGTTTCAAGGCTTATCGGCGCGCCTCCGGGCTATGTCGGCTTCGATCAAGGCGGTCTTCTGACCGACGCGATCGATCAGCATCCCCATTGCGTCCTGCTGCTTGACGAGATCGAAAAGGCGCATCCCGATCTCTATAATATCCTCTTGCAGGTCATGGATCACGGAAAGCTCACCGATCATAGCGGCAAGCCCATCGATTTTCGTAACGTCATCTTGATCATGACGACGAATGCCGGCGCCTCAGACATGCAGCGCGCCGCCTATGGCTTCACCCGCTCGAAGCGCGAAGGCGAGGATTTAGAGGCGATCAACCGGATGTTCGCGCCGGAATTCCGTAACCGTCTCGACGCGGTCGTGACGTTCAGGCATCTGCCGGCGGAGGTCATCGTCAAGGTCGTCGACAAATTCATCATGCAGCTGGAGGTTCAGCTCGCTGACCGCAATGTCACGATCGAACTCACCGACGAGGCGCGCAATTGGTTGGTCGAACATGGTTACGACGAGCAGATGGGCGCGCGGCCGATGGCGCGCGTCATCCAACAGGCGATCAAGACACCGCTTGCCGATGAAGTGTTGTTTGGCCGGTTGAAAAACGGTGGAACGGTGCGGGTTGTCGTCATCGCGGAAGAAGACGGCATCAAGAAGTTGGGCTTTGTCTTTCCCGAAGGTCCGGCGTTGCCACGCCCGGAGCGCGACATTGTCGAGGCCGGCAAAAAACGGGTGCGGGCAGAACCCGAAGTGCGCCGCGCCAAATCCCGCCGCCTTAAGGGCGAGGAGGGCGACGACGAGCCGGACGAGGATATGCCCGGCGGCGGCGCGCCCGGCGACGATGAGGCCGAAACGGTTGGCAGAGGCGAGGAACCGGATCTGAAGCACTGACGCGCGCGGGCCAAGCAGTCCACTTTGCTGGGCGGGCTTCGGCAATGTTCCCCGCTCTTTGGTTTTTTGGCCGTGCGGCGGGCGGGTGTCGGTCAGTCCGGTTTAATCGCCGCCACGATTTTTCTGCAAAAACCTTCCAGCACCTCCGGGTTTTCCCGCGCGCCGGTATGTGGCCGCAGCTCCACCCCCTTCCAACGTGGAAGGACGTGGAAATGCAGATGGAATACGATCTGGCCGCCGGCGAGCTCGTTGTATTGAAGGATCGTTACCCCGTCGGCCGCGAGCGCCGACTTGACGGCAACGGCGATTTTTTGCACGCGGGCGATGAGCTTGCCGAGAATCGCGGGATCGGCGTCGAGGATATTGCGCGCCGGGGATTTGGGCAGAACCAGCACATGGCCGTCCGCGCGGGGCATGATGTCCATGAAGGCGAAAGCCACATCGTCCTCGTAGATCTTGTGACACGGCAATTCGCCGCGCAGGATCTTCGCGAAAATATTTGTCTTGTCATAGGCCGGTGCCGGCATTGGGTTGCTCCTCACAAATCCACGCCTCGATGTGACAACCGGCGCGAACGGAATCAAGGTCCCTTTTTGAAGGGCGCGAGTTCGCCATATTCGCGCAACGCCTCATCGATATGAATGCGCTCTCTTTGGAGATATTCGTCGATCGCCCTTGCAAATCGCTTGTCGCCTATGTCATGCGCCGAAAAGGTCGCGACCGCGCGATAGCCCCGCACTAGCTTATGTTCTCCTTGCGCGCCGGCCTCGACGCGGGTGAGGGCGCGCGCAATCGCGAATTCGATCGCCTGATAATAGCAGATCTCGAAATGCAGGAAGGGGTGCTCCTCGATGGCCCCCCAGTTGCGCCCGTATAGCGCGTCCAGCCCGAGAAAATTAACGGCGCCCGCGATATAGCGGCCGTTGCGCTTGGCCATGACGAGGAGAATATGATCGCGCATCGAAGCGCCCACATGCGAAAAAAATACGCGGTTGAGATAGGGCGTCCCCCATTTGCGCGCGCTGGTCTCAATGTAGAAAAGAAAAAATGCGTCCCAATGGGTTTCGGTGATGCCGGCGCCGGTCAAAAGCTCGATCTCGATGCCACCGGCGAGCGCCGCCTTGCGTTCGTGGCGGATCATCTTGCGCTTGCGCGACGCGAGATTGGCCAAAAAGGCGTCGAAATCCGGGTAGCCCTTGTTGATGAAATGAAATTGCTGCCCAGTGCGTTGCAGGAAACCGGAGGCGCCGAGCGTCTCCCATTCCGTGCGCGTAGGAAAAGTGATGTGGAGCGACGAGGCTCCGGCTTTTTCGCGAAGTGCGCGAAGCCCGGCAACGAGGGTTTGCCGCGCTGCTTCGCCGTGCCCTGGCGCGACTAGCAGCCTGCGGCCGGTGACGGGCGTGAACGGCACCGCGACTTGTAGCTTTGGATAATAGGGCAGTCCCGCGCGGTGATAGGCATCGGCCCAGCCATGATCGAAGACGTACTCGCCCATGGAATGGGTCTTCAAATAGGCCGGCGCGGCGGCGGCGAGACGCCCGCCCGCGTCCTTGACGAGAATATGCGCGCTGGTCCAGCCGGCTCTCGAACCAACCGACTTCGAGATCTCAAGCGCCGTCAAGAACGCATGGGTTATAAAAGGGTTGAATCGCTCCCCTTCATTTGCTGGCTGGTCTCCGTCGCGCGTGGACTCTGGTCCCGGCGCGGGCATGCCAAGTCCAGTCGTGTCCGCCTCCGGATTGGCGCACCCGTCCCATTGCGCGGCGTCGATCTCGCGCATCGATTGCGCGACATGGACCGTGTAGGGCAAAGACATTTGGGCCCCCGAGGCGGAACCGGCTTCTACCCTACCGGGATCGTTGGGAGCAATAGTGACAGCGCGATCCTGGCCGGGTGAAGGCACTGATATCTCCCCAAAGCCTCCTAAAACCGCGACCACTTTGGCGCGCCGCGCAACGGAAATTCTTAGGCCGCCATCGCCGGCTTACGGCGGAAAACCCGCTGCCAGAACGTGCGTGGAACCTCCGTGGCCTGCTTGGCCCGCTCGTCGGTCAGAAGTTTTACGGTGCCGGTCTGGTCCTCGAGCAATTTTAGGAGCCGGACGCGCTCCTCTTGCCAGTTCTCGGTGAGCCGGTGGCGGTCCTCGCGAAGCTGCACGCGGTCGGCTTCGAGATCGGTGATGCGGCGGTCTTTTTCCGCGATCAGACTCTTTAATCCGGCGAGCTGGATCTCGAATTTGGCCGAATAGGGAGTCGTTTCCGCGTCGGCTTGACCGAGTTGCCAATCGTTCGACGAGGGTTCGTCCGCATCGGTTTTCGTAATTTTCGGATACACGCGGAAAAGTTCGGCCGGATCGATCTTGTAGC
>JALZAY010000068.1 GCA_030948025.1 Pseudomonadota bacterium | reverse complement strand
GGCGCGAGCTTGTTCTTCACGACCTTGACGCGCGTTTGATTTCCGGTGACTTCGTCGTGGTCCTTGATTGATCCGATCCTGCGGATGTCGAGCCGGACCGAGGCATAAAATTTTAACGCATTGCCGCCGGTCGTGGTCTCCGGGCTGCCATACATGACGCCGATCTTCATCCGGATTTGATTGATGAAGATAACCGTCGTTTGCGAGCGTGAGATCGAGGCGGTGAGCTTGCGGAGCGCCTGGCTCATGAGCCGTGCCTGGAGACCGGGTTGGCTATCGCCCATTTCGCCTTCGATCTCGGCGCGCGGAGTGAGCGCCGCGACGGAATCGATGACAAGAACGTCGACCGCGCCGGAACGCACCAGCGTATCCGTGATTTCGAGCGCCTGCTCGCCGGTATCCGGCTGCGAGATCAGGAGATCTTCGAGATTAATTCCGAGCTTTCGCGCATAGATGGTATCGAGCGCATGCTCGGCGTCGATGAAAGCGCAGACACCGCCCTTTTTCTGGGCCTCGGCGATGACATGCAAGGTCAAGGTGGTCTTGCCCGAGGATTCCGGACCGTAAATCTCGACGACTCTCCCGCGCGGAAGGCCGCCGACCCCCAACGCGATGTCCAAGCCGAGCGAACCTGTCGGCACGGTATCGATTTCGACCGCTTTCTGGTTTTTTCCGAGGCGCATGATCGAGCCCTTCCCGAAGGCCCGTTCAATCTGCGATAGCGCGGCGTCGAGCGCCTTGGTCTTGTCCACGGACGTCCCTTCCACGAGACGGAGATTTGCTTGAGTCATGGTGATCTTCCCTTCTGGCATGAGCGGGGCCTATGCGCAACGTTCGTTGCGATGAATCCATTGTACCTGGTTTGTTCTCATTGACAAGTGTTTTTGCTGGGGGTCCGGACAGCCGCGATGAATAGCGGCCCGGCTCGAAAAAACCCTGCTCGGTGACGAAGATAGACCGCCGTGGCCGATGTCGGCCGCGCGCACCGAGGGGCGATGGAGGCGTCGCGGACGGTCTTGCCGTTCCAGCCGGCGGCGGCGCCGCATGGGGACCGGCAAGGGCAAAGCCGGCGGCCGGCCGGGCGCCACGGTCAAACTCAAGATCGTCAAAACTGCTTTTTCCGCTTGAGACGTAGCAGCTAAGAGGTCACCTTATCTTAATCGTACTTGCAAGATTGTGCTTCGATGTGGGCAGACCAAAAAAATCGGAAACCCTCCCGTTCATCACCTCTCGGTTTTCCGGTCGTTCAACAAGAAGCCAACACACCATATAACCTGTGCGCGCATGATGGCTGCACTTCGCGTTTCTCGTGAATGCCGCCAATCACCGGCAGCGCCACGTGGAGCTCGACGGAAAACCGCGGCATTTCCAAACGATGCCCTCTGGCGCGCGGAACATTTGGGACGTGACCGCGGGTATATTACGCAATCTCTACGAAAGGCTCTATTCCTGATGTGGCGCGCCATCCTCGAACCTGCTCTTTTGTTCGCCTCGCCCTTCGCCGCCTATACGATCTATCTCGTTTTGCGCCAAAACTATCCCTTCGCGATGGAGCATTGGACGAAAGGCGCCATTTCGATGCTGACGTTATCCGGCCTTGCGATCGCCGTCATCGGCATGATCGCTTACGGTATTTTCGCCCCGCGCCACGCGGGCGCCTATGTCCCGGCCCACATCGAAAACGGGAAGCTCGTGCCGGGACGCATGCAATGAGCCAAGCGAGAGTCGGGAGGATCGAGGCGCCGGAGGCCCTCGACGCGCTGTTCGACGACCAAGCCTTGCTCGGCGTTCTTGCCGCGCTCGATCAAGAGGGCGAGGAAACCCGCATTGTCGGCGGCGCCTTGCGCAATGCGCTCCTGAGCCGGCCGGTGCATGAAATCGATCTCGCGACCACCCTTGTTCCCAACGCCATCATGGCGCGGGCAACGGCCGCGGGCTTGCGCGCCATCCCGACCGGCGTCGCGCACGGCACGGTCACGGTCCTCGCCGGGGAGAGGACTTTCGAAGTAACAACCTTGCGCGAGGACGTCGTGACCGACGGCCGCCATGCGAAAGTCCTTTTCGGCCGCGATTTTAAAGCCGATGCGCTGCGTCGCGATTTTACGATGAACGCGCTTTCCACGACGCGCGACGGCCGACTGTTCGATTACACAGGCGGCCTCGACGACATCGCGGCGCGCAAAGTGCGCTTCATTGGCGAGCCCGCGCGGCGCATCGCCGAGGACTATCTGCGCATCCTGCGCTTCTTCCGGTTTTCCGCCGATTTCGGCGAGGGCCCGCTCGATTCCGCTGGGCGTTCGGCGGCGATTCGTCAAAGAGAGGGCCTTGCCCGCCTCTCGCGCGAAAGAATACGCGCCGAGCTTCTGAAGCTGCTTTGCGCGCGCAGAGCCGCGGACGTCTGCGCGGAAATCTGCGCCGATGGGCTGCTTCATCCGCTAATCGCATCGGTGCCAAATCCGGCGCGGCTGCAGCGCGTCGTGGCGATCGCCCCGCCACAAGATCCGCTCCTGCGTCTTGCCGCGCTTTGTGTCAAACTACCCGAGGACGCGGCGCGCTTGCGCGAGCGGTTGCGTCTTTCCAACGCGGAGGCGGAGCGTCTCGAAGGCGCCGCGCTGGCACTGACTGGGCTACATGGGCTTGACGAGCCGCCAAAGCCAGATGGATTGCGGCGCTTGCTCTTCCGCCACGGCCGCGAGGGGGCGGGCGACGCAATAATATTGGCGCAAGCCGATGCTCGCCCGGGGGACGATGACGAATGGGAGCGCGCGCGAAAATTTCTGCACGAAACCGAGGAACCGCGCCTGCCGTTCTCGGGCGCCGATTTTATCGCGCGCGGTATCACCGAGGGACGGGCCGTCGGCGAGGCGTTGTGTGACTTGCAAGCGCGCTGGATCGAGGCTGGCTTTCCAACCGACCCGGCACGCCTCGCGCGATTGCTCGACGAGACGCCGCGGGGAACGACTTGATCGCGGTGCAAATTTGGGTTCGGCGGCGCCGGATTTTAAGACCAGCCGCCGCCATGGACTTGACTGGTATCGAGGCTTGCCTGGACACGGCGGGTTTCGCTGCCATGAGAGGTTCCTTCGCGGGTTTCGCGTCATGAGCGCTGAACAAAAAACACCGGCGGACATCGCGCGCGCTCGCCAAACGGGCGCGGACGCAAGCGGCGTCCGGCGAGGGCGCTCTCCGCCGGGGCGAACGCGGCGCGTCGCACGCTTTGTCCTCGCCGCGAACTGGCCTGGTTTTTCTCCGCCCCGCTGGCCGGCTTTTACTGCGGCGCGTTGACACGAAAAGCAGAACATCAGTGGATACCCGAACCTGGATCCAACAAGCTTCGGGTTGAGCAGCTCACAGGCGAACGGTGGAAACTACGTAGATCAGAACGGCGACGCCGAGGAAACGGCGCCAAGGGTTGACACCGCGCACCACCTCGTCGAGGGCCCAAACGATCAGACTGCCAATGGCGAGCACCTTGGCCACTGTCGATATGGTACCGTTCGGATGCATGAGCCAGAGGATCGCCGTCGCGACGAGAAAGACGCTGAGCGCGAGGTTTGGTGTCTGAGCAACGGTGATCGCTCCCGTCTCGCGGTTGCGGAAACACCAGAGTAGAAGTCTTCGCACCGCCGCACCTGCCCGATTCAAATTCGTATCTTTCGGAGTTCGCGCCACGCCTCTGTTGCAAAGTTGGTGGCGTCGCGCAACGAAATCAATCTCGGCCTCTTCAAGCTGCGCGACGGCAAACAGCGAAGCGATGACGCTGCGCTGGGCTCCCATGTCGTCGGCGGGGTCGCCCATATCGCAAGCATAGGCGCGCGCCACGGGGAGCTCGTTCGCCAGCTTGCCCGTGAGGCCGGTCGTGCGGTCCAGCAACGCGACGGCATATCCCTTCGCGGCGAACCGGCGGGCGAACGCAGCGCCATTACCGGGACCGACGCCAACGACGACGCATAATGGTGTTTGGGTAAGCTGGGCAGACATCGTGAAGCTTCGTTCAAGCTTGAGGAAAACGGCACGTGGAGTGCGTAAAGGTGTCGTAAGAATTGAATCGGGACAGCAGGTCAATGTCTGCGTAAATGACTGAAATGCAAGGAAATGCCAACAGGTGGCGAGGTCCCGGTCCCTTTGCTGATTCACAATCGTCGTTCTCGCTTTCGTTCGGGCGTCACCCCTTTCGTCAGACTCCAGTTGACTCTCTTGGCGTAACTGGAACAAATAGGGAACATAGCATCCGCCCGAGCGAGTTGCAAAGGACATGAGGACGTCCGCCGGCTTTCCTATTGTCGAGGAGCTTCGAGCGCGCATCCAGCGCCTCGAGGGCGCGGCCGCACGCCGGCGATTGGTGCTGCCCTTCGGCATCAAGGAGGTCGACCGGCATTTGCCGGGAGGCGGACTGGCGCTCGGCGCTCTGCATGAGGTTGCCGGCGGCGGCAATGGCGCAATCGACGGCGCGGCCGCGGCTCTCTTCGCGGCGGGAATTGCCGCTCGGACCCGCGGCCGGGTGCTGTGGTGCGTCATTCGGCAGGACCTCTTCGCTCCGGCCTTCGCGCAAGCAGGGTTACTGCCCGACCGCGTGATCTATGTCGAAGCGGGGGACGAAAAGGTTGTGCTTGTCTGTTTCGAGGAGGGTTTGCGGCACGGCGGGCTCGGCGCCGTTGTCGCCGAGGTCGCGCTTCTGTCCATGACCGCCTCCCGCCGTCTTCAGCTTGCCGCCGAAAGCTCCGGCGCCATCGGCATCGCCATCCGCCGCTGGCGCCGCCAGACCGAGGCCGCCGACTTCGGACAGCCGACGGCGTCCGTCACCCGCTGGCGGGTCAGCGCGCTCCCCGCAACCCCATTGCCGGTGCCCGGCGTTGGCCGCGCCCGATGGCAGGTCGAGCTGATCCGATGCCGCGCCGGTGAAAGCGCCGATTTCGAAGTGGAGGCCTGCGATGCCAAGGGTCGTCTCGCTCTTCCTGCCGACCTGGTCCATGGACCGGGTCAGAAGGCAATTGGGCGACGCCGCGTTGCCGGCTGAAGCGCCGCTCGTCCTGATCGGCCGTGAGGAGAGGCGGCGGGTGGTGCTGGCCCTGGACGCGGCCGCGCGGCGCGCAGGCTTGCGCGTTGGCATGCCGGTGGCCAAGGCACAGGCTGTTGTGCCTGGCTTGATCGTCAAGGACGCGGACCCTGCGGCCGACGCGAGAGCCCTCGACCGGCTCGCGCTCTGGGCGCTGCGGCACTACGCGCCGATCGTCGCGACCGACGCCCCAGATGGACTGGTGATCGACACCACGGGCGCTGCCCATCTTCATGGCGGTGAAGACGCCATGGTGAAGGGGATGGTCGACCAGCTTGCCGCATCTGGCGTCGCCGCGCGGGCGGCACTCGCCGACAGCTGGGGCGCCGCCCATGCCTTTGCCCGCTATGTCGGCCGCCCCGCCATCGTCGTCCTAGCGGGAGAAAGTTCGACGGCCATCCTCGATCTGCCGATCGTTGCACTGCGCCTGCCCAAGGATATGGTGGAGGATCTTCGCGTCCTCGGCTTCGAGCGCATCGGCGAACTGGCGGCAAAACCCCGTGCGCCGCTTGCCTTACGCTTTGGCCCCGAGCTTGGCCGCCGCCTCGATCAGGCCATGGGACGCCTCAGCGAGCCGATTGATCCGGTTCGCCCGCCGGATCTCGTTGAGGTCCGGCGTGTTTTCGCGGAGCCGATCGGCGCGAAGGAGACAATTGCCCGCTACGCGGCTAAGCTCGTCGCCCAGCTCTGCGAGGCCCTCGAGGCCAAAGGCCTCGGCGCGCGGCGTCTCGATCTTCTCTTTTACCGGGTCGACAACCGCATCGAGGCCATTCGTATCGGAACGGCCTTGCCGGTGCGCGACGTGAAGCATCTGACTAGGCTCCTCTGCGACAAGATCGAAACCGTCGATCCGGGCTTCGGCATCGAGATCATGCGCCTTGCCGCCACGCTCGCCGAGCCGCTTGCGCCGAAACAGACGATCTCCTCGCTGACCGGGGAACCGGAGGCGGATGTCTCCGGGCTCATCGACACGCTCGCCAATCGCGTCGGCGAACAGTGGCTCTACCGCTTCGCCCCGGCCGCCAGCGACGTGCCGGAACGCTCGGTGTGTCGGGTCGCGCCGACGGCTCCCGATACCGGCGAGACTTGGCCAGATCTTTGGCCGAACCATTGGCCGCGTCCCTCGCGCTTGCTGCCGGCCCCGGAACCGATCGAGACAGTCGCGTTGCTGCCCGATCACCCACCCGTCAGTTTCACCTGGCGCGGCGTGCGCCGCCGCGTAAAATGCGCCGACGGCCCCGAGCGCGTCTTCGGGGAATGGTGGAAACGCGACGCCGAGCTGATCGCGGTGCGCGACTATTTCCGCATCGAGGACGAAACGGGCGAGCGCTTCTGGATCTATCGCGCTGGCGATGGCGAGGACGCCACGACCGGCGCGCACCACTGGTTCCTGCACGGGATATTCGGATGAGCGCCGCGCGCTATGCCGAGCTGCAATGCACCTCGCATTTCAGTTTTTTGCGCGGGGCGAGTTCCTGCGAGGAACTGTTCGCCGAGGCAGCAAAGCTCGGCATCGAGGCGCTCGCGATCGTCGACCGCAACAGCCTCGCCGGCATCGTCCGCGCCCATGAGCCGCCAAGACAACGGGCGTGCGCCTGATCGTGGGCTGCCGCCTCGACCTCGCCGACGGCACGTCCGTCCTCGTCTATCCGGCCGACCGCCCCGCCTATGCGCGGCTCTGCCGGTTGCTTTCGCTTGGCAAGAAACGCGGCGGCAAGGCGCAATGCCGGCTCGATTGGTCCGACCTTGCCGCCTATGGCGAGGGGCTGATCGCGGTGCTCGTCCCCGATGAGGCCGACGACACCTGCGCGCTACGCCTGCGCAGGCTCTCCGAGGCGTTCCGCGACCGCGCCTATCTGGCCCTGACGCTGCGCCGGCGTCCTAACGACGCGCTGCGGCTCCACGACCTGTCGAACATGGCCGCGCGCGCACGCGTTCCCACCGTCGTCACCAATGATGTCCTCTTCCATGTTCCGTCGCGGCGCATCCTGCAGGATGTTGTCACTTGCATCCGGCACAATTGCACCATCGATGACGCCGGCTTTCGCCGCGAGCGCAATGCCGATCGCTATCTCAAGCCTCCCGAAGAGATGGCGCGTCTTTTCAGCCGCTATCCTGAGGCGCTGGCACGCACAGTTGAAATTGCCGCGCGCTGCCGCTTCTCGCTCGACGAACTCGCTTATCAATATCCGGAAGAGGCAACCATGCGTGGTCTCACGCCACAGCAGGCGCTCGAAAAACTCACTTGGGAAGGCGCCGCCGCGCGCCATCCCGAGGGCGTGCCCGATAAAGTAGCGGCGACCCTCGCACATGAGCTGCGCCTGATCGCGACGCTGCGCTATGCGCCATACTTCCTGACCGTGAACGCGATCGTCCGGTTCGCCCGCAGCCAGGACATCCTCTGTCAGGGTCGCGGTTCGGCCGCCAACAGCGCCGTCTGCTACGTGCTCGGCATCACCTCGATCGATCCGGAGCGCAACGACCTTCTGTTCGAGCGTTTCGTCTCGGAGGAGCGCCGCGAGCCGCCCGATATCGACGTCGATTTCGAGCACGAGCGGCGCGAGATCGTCATGCAATGGGTGTTTGATACCTATGATCGTGATCATGCCGCGCTTTGCTCGACCGTCATCCGCTATCGCGCTAAGGGCGCGTTCCGTGACGTCGGCAAGGCGCTCGGCCTGCCCGAGGACCTCATCAAGATGCTGTCCAGCCAAGTCTGGGGCTGGCCGGAAGAAGGCGTCGAGCCGAAACACGCCGAGGATCTCAATCTCAATCTCGGCGATCGGCGCTTGCGTCTCGCCATGGAATTGGCCCGCGAGCTGATCGGCACGCCGCGCCATCTCTCGCAGCATCCCGGCGGCTTCGTGCTCACCCACGACCGGCTCGACGAACTGGTACCAATCGAGCCTGCCGCGATGAAGGACCGTCAGGTTATCGAATGGGACAAGGACGACATCGACGCGCTGAAATTCATGAAGGTCGACGTACTCGCCCTCGGCATGTTGTCGTGCATGAAGCGCGGTCTCGACTTGCTCGCTGAGCACAAGGGCATCGCGCTCGACCTCGCCTCTATCCCGGCGGAGGATCCGCGCACCTACGCGATGATCCGCAAGGCCGATACGCTCGGCGTCTTCCAAATCGAAAGCCGCGCGCAGATGGCGATGCTGCCGCGGATCAAGCCGCGCACCTTCTACGACCTCGTCATCGAGGTGGCCATCGTCCGGCCGGGCCCGATCCAGGGCGATATGGTCCATCCCTATCTGCGCCGCCGCGAAGGCAAGGAAAATGTGGTCTATCCCAAGCCCGAACTGGAGCGCGTCCTCGGCAAGACCTTGGGGGTCCCGCTCTTTCAGGAGCAGGCGATGAGGGTGGCGATCGAATGCGCGGGCTTCACGCCAAGCGAAGCCGACCAGCTCAGAAGGAGCATGGCGACCTTCAAACATACGGGTGGCGTCTCAAAATTCCGCGACAAGCTGGTTGCCGGCATGATCGCCAATGGCTACGAGCCGGAGTTTGCCGAGAAGACCTTCAAGCAATTGGAGGGTTTTGGCAGTTACGGATTTCCGGAAAGCCACGCGGCCTCGTTCGCGCTGATCGCCTATACCTCGTCTTGGCTCAAATGCCATCATCCAGATGTCTTCTGCGCCGCGCTCCTCAATGCGCAGCCGATGGGTTTCTACGCACCTGCCCAGATCGTGCGCGATGCGCGCGATCATGGCGTCGATGTTCGGCCGGTCTGCGTCAATGCCTCTCGCTGGGACTGCACGCTGGAACCAACCGGCCGGGAAGACCGCTTCGCCGTCCGGCTCGGCCTGCGCATGGTCCGCGGCCTTGCCAATGCCGATGCCGCCGCCATCGTCGCCGCGCGGGCGGACCAGCCCTTCGCCTCGATCGATGATCTCTGGCGGCGTGCCGCCGTCCCGGCCACCTCGTTCGCGCAACTCGCCAAAGCGGATGCTTTCCGGCCGTCATTGAAACTCGCCCGGCGCGAGGCGCTGTGGGCGATCAAGGCGTTGCGCGACGAGCCGCTGCCGCTCTTCGCGGCCGCCTCGGCCCGCCAAGCCAAGACTATCCCGGAACTCCGCGAACCCACAGTGGCGCTACGCCCCATGACCGCCGGTGGCGAGGTCGTCGAGGATTACGGCCATGTGGGGCTGACCCTTCGCAGCCATCCCGTCAGCTTCCTCCGCGAGGATCTCAACCGCGAGCGAGTCGTCCCCTGCGCCGAGGCCATACAGGCCCGCGACGGGCGCTGGCTGCGGACCGCCGGCCTGGTGCTCGTGCGGCAAATGCCGGGCTCGGCGAAAGGCGTCGTGTTCATCACCATCGAGGACGAGACCGGCATCGCCAACCTAGTTATCTGGCCGAAGGTGTTCGAGAAGCAGCGACTCGTGATCCTTGCGGCCAGGATGATGGCGGTCCACGGCCGCATCCAGCGCGAGGGCGAGGTCGTTCATCTCGTCGTCCAGCATCTGACCGACTTGTCGCCGGCGCTGGCGAGCGTTGGCGATAGAGACGTCACGTTCCCATTGCCGCATGGGCGGGGCGATGAAGTGCACCACGGCAGTCCAGGCCTCGATCCGAAGAGTCTTCCGCCCGGCGCACCGCGCGATATCGTCATTCCCGATCTCCACGTTGATACAATCAAAATGAAGACGCGTGATTTCCGGTAGAGTACGCACGTTGCTGGTGAGAAACCAGCGAGCGGAGCAAGGCGCAAGATGTCTTCAGGCTTGTAACGGCCGGCGGATCGGTGCCGTCTCAAACAAGTAGGGGCCAGCTGCAAGCGCTAGGCACACCGTTCGCGCGCGTAGGGTGAATATGAAACTGCATCCGCAAGACCTGCAAAAAATCGCCCGCCTCACGCTGGAGCACTACAATCAGCGTGCCGGAGAATTCTGGGAGGGCACGCGTGATCACAACGTCAGCCAGAACATCGACGCGCTGTTGCGGCATATCGAGGGTGAGCCGCCGTTCGCGATACTCGATTTTGGCTGCGGACCAGGGCGCGACCTCAAGGTGTTTGCCGAACTAGGTCACATCGCAATCGGTTTGGAAGGCGCCGTGCATTTCGCGGCAATGGCGCGCGCTTATAGCGGCTGCGAAGTATGGCAGCAGGATTTCCTCAAGCTCGAGCTGCCGGAAAAATATTTCGATGGCGTGTTCGCCAACGCCGCGTTGTTTCATGTCCCGAGCCAGGAGCTGCCGCGCGTGTTGCGGGAATTGCACATGACTCTCAAACCGGGTGGCGTGCTGTTTAGCTCGAACCCGCGCGGGCGTAATGAAGAAGGCTGGAATAGCGGACGCTATGGCGTGTATCATGATCTTGAAAGTTGGCGCCGCTATACGTCAGCCGCGGGGTTCGTGGAACAAACCCATTATTACCGTCCTGACGGCGTGCCACGCGAACGGCAACCCTGGCTGGCGAGCGTCTGGCGCAGGTTGGCGCCCTGAAATACATCGCTTCCGTCGGGACATCCCAAGCCATCAGGCAAGCCCGTTTGCAAGCAGGAGGGAGCGAGAAATGACCGAAGGCATTGCGCGGCGCGCTCCTGCGCCACGGCGCGAGGACTATGCTGTCGTGGAAGGCTCGCGAGGGCCGCGCCGTGATTTCAGGATCACGGTTGGCCTCCGCGAGGGTTGGGATGCGGAGGGGCGGGTCTACGACGTTTCCGAGGCGGTACGCACGGCGCGGGCCTGGATGAGCCGCCGGGTGGGGGCCAGCCTGCCGGCGCTTTCCGGCATGTTCACCCGCGCCGAGGTGACCTATGCCTGGCCCCGTCCGGACGGCTCGGCCGGCTCCGACCGGGAACCGGTGGCGGTGTTCACCGGCGAGGCGGTGCATGCCTATCTGGGTCATCTGCCCGACCAGGAGATCGAGGCGATGCTGAACGAACTCGCGGTCGAACTCGGCGCCGCCCTGGGGCAGGAACGACTCTATGTGGCGTTTTGCGACCGGACCTGGATTCTCGACGCCGGCGAGCGGGAAGGTTAGCGGCGAGATCCGGAGCGGGAATTTGGAGCCAGCGCAATACCGCGATAGGGTTATCGTTTGCCCATGCGGTTTTTAATTGGCGCGCGAGTCGCGAACCTGGTCCTTTCCCATGAAGGATGTTTTCGAGAACTATGTGCGTTTGCTACGGCAAGACCGCGACGACAAAACCGAGCATTCGGACCGGGGCACGCTCGAAACTCTCTTGAATGCGGCGGCTCATGAGGCCGATCCCGGTATTCGCGTCATCCACGAGGCGAAAAAAGTACGCGACTTCGGCGCGCCGGATTTCAAAGTCAAGAAGGCGGCGATGATCCTTGGCTACGTCGAGGACAAGACCATTGGCGAAAACCTCGACAAGGTTCTGAAATCCGATCAGATCACTCGCTACAAGAAGCTGTCTAACAACATCCTTCTGACCGACTATTTGCAATTCATCTGGATCAAGGACGGTAAGGATAACGCGCGCGCAACCATCGCCGTCCGGGACGATCTCGAAGGCAAGCCGAAAAGGCTACGCGAGGATCGGGTCAAGGCGGTCTCGGACCTGCTGCGCGGCTTCTTTTCCACCGCGCCGGAAGGCATCGGCCGCGCGCAACAGCTCGCGTTGGCACTCGCCACCCGCAGCCATTTTCTGCGCGATTTTCTCGATAGCGAACTGCGGCGGCAGGCAAATGAGGACACGAAGGGCCGTCTTTGGAGCCTGTATCAGATTTTTCGCGATCAGGTCTTTCACGAACTTACGCTCGGTGAATTCGCCGACGCCTTCGCGCAGATGCTCGCCTATGGTCTCTTTTTGGCGAAGCTCAATTCCAACGGCGAAGTGATCACGCTCGCCAATGCGCGTCAGTTCGTGCCGGGCTCGTTCGGCCTCATCCGTGAACTCGTGCAATTTCTCTACGATCTTGCAGCGCCGGAATATGCCGGTATTCGCTGGCTTGTCGAAGATGAAATTCTTTCCATGATGAATGGGCTCGATCTGCGCGCTATCCATGAAGACCTGTCGTTCAAACACCGCAAGGCCATCAGCCGCAAGGTGAAGGCGAAAGACGAGGAGGAACATCGCCTCTTCGAGCGCGATCCGTTCATATACTTCTACGAGGATTTTCTCTCCAAATACGACGCCAAGATGAAAAAGGCGCGCGGTGTCTATTACACGCCGCCGCCCATCGTGAATTTCATCGTGCGAGCGGTGGACGGTATTTTGAAGACGAGCTTCGGCATTCCCGACGGCCTCGCCGACCGTCCGCACGTGACGGTGCTCGATTTCGCCTGCGGCACCGGCACGTTCATGCTGGAGGTCTTTCAGCGCATCTTCGACAATATCGGCGGGCCGGATGCCGAGCGCGCCGGCCCCATCGTGCGCGAGCACTTATTGGAGAACGTGTTCGGATTCGAATATCTCATCGCACCCTACACGATCGCGCATTTGAAACTGTCGCAGTATCTAAAAGACAAAAGCCATCCCCTCGACGGCAATGAACGGCTGCAAGTCTTCCTCACAAATACGCTCGAACCAATTGTAGCTGAGTCAGACCAAAGAGAGCTGTGGCCAGTCCCCGCACTCGCAAGCGAGATCAAGAAGGCTCAAACCGTTAAGGAAAAGCCAATCCTCGTCATAACCGGAAACCCGCCTTATTCCGGGCATTCCAAAAACAAGGGTGTTTGGATTTCGACCGCGATCAACGAATATAAATTCGTCCATGAAACCGATGCCGAAGGGCGCGAGCACAGAAAACCGCTTGGCGAGAAAAATCCGAAATGGCTGAACGACGACTATGTGAAGTTCATTCGTTTCGCGCAGATGAAAATGGATGCCGTGGATGAAGGCATTGTCGGCGTCATCACCAACCATTCATGGCTGGACAATCCAACATTTCGAGGGATGCGCCAGTCGCTGATGCGCAGCTTCGATCAGATTTATGTGCTCGACCTGCACGGCAGCGCAGAAAAGAAAGAGCGCTCGCCGGACGGCTCCGACGACCAGAATGTCTTTGACATAAAGCAGGGCGTCGCCATCAGCCTGCTGGTAAAGAAAAAGAACGTGGAGCGCGGCGTGTGGCGGGCCGACTGGTGGGGTCACCGGCTTGCGAAATACCAGGCCGGGGCTGAGCAGACTATGGAAACCGTGGAATGGCGAAAACTGGAGCCGCGCGCGCCGGACTTTCTGATGTTGGAGCAGGATTATGATGAGAAAGCGCGGTACGGCAGCGGCTGGAAGGTAACGGATATTTTTTCCACGAATAGCGTTGGAATCGTCACGGCACGCGACAATTTATGTATCCATTTTGATGAAGTCTCTTTGATGAAAACGGTGCGCGACTTTGCGGCGTTGGATTCTGAAGCGGCGCGGCAAAAATATAAACTCGGCGCGAGATTGGAAGGTGATGTGGGCGCAATCCGATCTCAGCCGACAACCTATATCAAAGCGTTTTGTCCAATCGTTGTTCTACAGGCCTTTTGATTCTCGATTGACGTACTATACCGGCTATTCGCGAGGATTTCATTGCTTTCCGCGCTATAACGTCATGCGCCACATGATTCGGGAGAATGTTGGGATTATCACAACACGGATAACAAAAGACGATTGGTCAGCATCCGTTACCGACACGCTTGCTGCGCACAAGTCCGGATCGCGATACGACATTAGCTACATTTTCCCCCTCTACCTCTATCCTCCGGAGCCTGGCAAGCGCCACACGAAATCCAATCCGTCCGGTGACAATGATTCGTTTTCGGGCGAACCCCGTATCGAAAACATCGCGCCCGCCTTTCGCAATTGGCTCGACGAAAAATACGAGCCCCACTACACCCCCGAAGAACTCCTCGGCTACATTTACGCTGTCCTGCACGCGCCGACTTACCGCACGCGGTACGCTGAATTCTGCGCATCGACTTTCCGCGCGTGCCGTTTTCGGAATCGGCCGACGATTTCGAAACCTTGTCGGGCCTCGGCTGGGCGCTGGTGCAGGCGCACTTGTTGCGCGTGCTGCCGCGGCAAAAATTGGCCGCCTATCACGGCAAGGGCGGCCACACGGTCGAGGCTGTGTGCTATTCGCCAGAGCAACAGGCGGTCGCGATCAACAAGACGCAAGTTTTCAAGCCGGTGCCGCAGGCCGTGTGGGATTTCCACATCGGCGGCTATCGGGTGCTCGACAAATATCTAACGTCGCGCAAGGGCCGGGTGCTATCGCTCGACGAAATAAATCATGTGTCCGCTATCGCCGACAGCCTCGCCTTCACCATCGAGCAGATGGCGAGGATCGACGCGGCGTACCGGGCCGCTTTTCCCGATCGGGGATAACTCCACGCAAAGCTCGCGCCGGCCGGCGCATTGGTGCATTATGCGCACAATTCGTCTCTTCCGAGCGGGGGAACTCATGGCTCGCGGCAGTCAACCGGACTTGTTCGTCACGGAATCGCAGTCCGACCTGTTCGGCGCGGAGGCCACTCCCGCCTATCGTCCCAATCCCGACAAGGTGCGCGCGCGACTGCACAAAATTCTTGCCGAGGCGCGAGCGGCGCAAACGTCGCCCTGGGAGCCGGCGCGTGTTTCGCTATACCGCACCATTTTCCCGCAGATGACGCTCTGGCTGCCCGAGGACGAAGCCGCCCAATTGCGCTTCGAGTTCGAGACGGAATTGGCGCGGCTGGAGACGGCCTGAGCTGCTTTCTCTTTGGCTCGATCACCAAAGTCGTCATGTTGCTTCCCCTCCCCCGGCTCGACTTTGTCGAGCCACCCTCTCCCGCAAGCGGAAAGGGATAAGGTTCCGCTTTGGCGTCAGCCAATTTGGCGCATAATGCGGACACGCTACATGATTCGCTTTGGCGGGGGGCATTCCCATTTGAATGTTAGAGGAGCAATTCCTTGACCGATGTTCTTTCGCTTAACCCTTTCGACGCGCCCGCGCCTGGGGGAATCGCCGCCCGAGCGCGGGCGCACGCGCGCCGCTATCTCGATGGGCTGAACGCCGAGCAGCGGGAAGCGATCGAGGCGATCGACGGCCCGCTTCTCGTGCTGGCAGGAGCTGGCACCGGGAAGACCCGCGTTCTGACCACCAAAATCGCGCATCTGCTCGCCCAAGGCCGCGCGCGCACGCATGAAATCCTCGCCGTGACATTCACCAACAAGGCGGCGCGGGAAATGAAGGAGCGGGTTGGAACGCTTGCCGGGCCGGTCGCGGAAGGCATGCCGTGGCTTGGCACCTTTCACGCGATTTCGACCAAGATTTTGCGCCGCCACGCCGAGCTTGTGGGTCTGAAATCGGGCTTCACCATTCTCGACATGGACGATCAGATCCGCTTGTTGAAACAGGTTCTGCAAGCCGAAAATATCGATGACAAGCGCTGGCCAGCGCGCGTGCTCGCACATCAGATCGACGCCTGGAAAAATCGTGGCCTCGATTTTTCGCGCGTGCCGGCGGGCGAGGCGGCTGCTTTCGCCAATGGCAAAGGCGCCGCGCTTTATAAGCTCTACCAGGAGAGGCTAAAAATTCTCAACGCCGCCGATTTTGGCGACCTTTTGCTGGAATCCGTGCGTCTCTTTCGCGAAAATCCCGAGGTCCTGAAGCTATATCAGGACCGGTTCCGCTATATGCTCGTCGATGAATATCAAGACACCAACACGGCCCAGTATTTGTGGTTGAGACTGCTCGCGCAGGGGCGCCAAAATCTCTGTTGCGTCGGCGACGACGATCAGTCGATCTATGGCTGGCGCGGCGCCGAGGTCGATAACATCCTGCGCTTCGAGACCGATTTTCCGGGCGCGAAAATCATCCGGCTGGAACGTAATTATCGCTCGACCGGGCATATCCTTGGCGTCGCGGCGGGCTTGATCTCGCACAACGAGGGGCGGCTGGGTAAGACCCTCTTCACCGATGGCGAAGTTGGCGAGAAACCAACCGTCACCGGGGTCTGGGATTCGGAGGAAGAAGCCCGCGTGATTGGCGAAGAGATCGAGCAAGTTCAGCGCAAGGGCCATGCCCTCGACG
>JALZAY010000250.1 GCA_030948025.1 Pseudomonadota bacterium | reverse complement strand
TGTAGCCGTCCGAATTTTTTTCCCGGTAAGACAACTTGCCGGAAGACAAGGCTTTCGAGATGGTGGATTTGGCGACGCCTGCCTCCTTGGCGGCCTTTCCGAGCGAGAGATACATATGGTTTCCAATTCGTTCGCGTGGGTGTTTGGCAACTATTTCGCAAAACCCTTAAGGAAAACTTAAGCGCAAATCGGAAAATACGCGCGCCGTGTTATGTATGTATGCGTGGGGCTTTGCGGCGGGCAGGGCGGAGGGGATCGGGCGGGCGATGGGGGAGAATTCCGAAGAGCCAGAGAGCAAGCCTCCGAAACAAGCGCCGCAGAAAACCAAGGCCGAGGACAATCCCTGGTATGTGCTGGCCACGCTCTATGGCGTGCCGGGCCTACTACTGCTGCTCCGCGTCAAATGCGGGCGATGCCCCCGCGCTTGCATCCATCGCCCCATGCGGTCATGTTAGCCGTTATGGCAATTCCGTTGGATCATGCACCCGGCGCGGCGCGGCTTGGCGGCAACAGCCTGGCCCGGCTCAACGAGCGCTCGCGCGAAATATTCCGGTTGATCGTCGATACCTACCTCGCGCATGGCGAGGCGGTCGGATCGCGCCACGTCGCGCGGCTTTTGCCGGCGCCGCTGTCGCCGGCGTCGGTCCGCAATGTGATGCAGGATCTCGAAGAGATCGGCTTGATCTATGCGCCGCACACCAGCGCGGGCCGGCTCCCCACCGAGCTGGGCTTACGCTTTTTCGTCGATGCGCTGCTCGAATTAGGCGACATTGGACAGGGCGAACGCGAACGGATCGAGGCGCAGGTTAAAGCGGCCTCCCAGGAGCGGACCCTCGAAGGGCTGCTTGGCGACGCGATGATGATGTTGTCAGGTTTGACAGGCGGCGCCGGGGTCGTGGTCGCCACCAAGGAAAACGCGCGGCTCAAACATGTCGAGTTCGTCCGGATCGAGCCGGAGCGCGCGCTCGCCGTGCTGGTCGCCGAGGACGGTTCGGTCGAAAACCGGATCCTGCAAATACCGGCGGGGCTGCCGCCATCCGCCTTGTGCGAAGCCGGCAATTTCCTCAATGCGCGGATTAGGGGCCGCACCTTGCAGGAGGTCAAGTGCGAGATCGAGGCCTCGCGCAAGCTTGCCGAGGCGGAACTCGGCGAATTGACGGCGCGGTTTGTCAATGCTGGGCTGGCGAGCTGGGCGGACTCCCCCGCGCATGGCCCGCAGCTGATCGTCAGGGGGCAGGCCAATCTGCTCCAGGACCTCACCGCGATCGCGGATCTCGAGCGGATCCGTTTGCTTTTCGCCGATCTCGAAACAAAGAAGGACGTGATCGAATTGTTGAGCCGGGCCGAAGGCGGCGACGGCGTCCGCATTTTCATCGGCTCGGAAAACAAGCTCTTCTCGTTGTCGGGTTCCTCGATGATCGCCGCTCCGTTTCATGACCGGGAGCAGCGCATTGTCGGTGTGCTCGGTGTGATCGGTCCGACGCGGCTCAATTACGCGCGGATCGTGCCCATGGTGGATTTTACGTCCAAGGCCGTCGCGCGCCTCCTGCAATCGCGCTAGGTGGTCGGGCGTGCCTCCCCAAGCCCAGCCAGAGCCACGGCCTGTTCACGCGGCGCGCAGCTGCCTTGTGGTATCGATGCGGTAGGTGAGCGCCTCGGCGAGATGCAGGCGCCCGACCTCGCCGGCGCCGTCGAGATCGGCGATCGTCCGGGCGAGCTTCAAGACCCGGTGAAACCCCCGCGCCGAAAGACGGAGGCGGTCCGAGGCTTCCCTGACCAAGGCGAGGCCCGCGGCGTCGAGTTGCGCCATCGCCTCGATGACATTGGCGGGCGCGGCGGCGTTGGAGAGGATCCCCGGAAGACCGAGCCCGACATAACGCGCGACCTGGATATTTCGCGCGGCGGCGACGCGTTCCGCGGTCTCCCTCGAACCCTCAGCGGGAGGCGGCAGCATCAGATCGGCGGCGGCGACTGCCGGTACCTCGACGTGGAGATCGATACGGTCGAGCAAGGGCCCCGACAGGCGCGCCTGATATTGCGCGATGCAGCGCGCGTTGGGTTGCCGGTTGCAGGTAAAGCCGGGCTCGCTCGCATGGCCGCACCGGCAGGGATTCATCGCCGCGACGAGCTGAAACCGGGCCGGATAGACGATGCGGTGGTTCGCCCGGGCGATCGCGACTTCGCCGGTTTCGAGCGGCTGCCGCAGGCTGTCCAAAACCTGCGGCTGGAATTCCGGCAATTCGTCGAGAAACAATACGCCATGATGGGCGAGCGAAATTTCGCCGGGCCGCGCGCGCGTGCCGCCGCCGACGAGCGCCGCCATCGAGGCCGAATGATGCGGCGCGCGGAAAGGCCTTTTATCGGTAAGCGCGCCGCCCGCGAGGTCCCCGGCGATGGAGTGGATTAGCGAAACCTCGAGCAGTTCGCGCGGGCTGAGCCGCGGCAAGATCGAGGGCAGGCGCGCGGCGAGCATCGATTTTCCCGCCCCCGGCGGTCCGTTCAACAAAAGATTGTGCCCCCCGGCGGCGGCGATTTCGAGCGCGCGTTTGGCGCTTTCCTGTCCCTTGATGTCGCGAAGGTCCGGCTGCGTTCCCACTTGCGCCCGCACGGCCGGCCGCGGCCGTGCCATGACTTGGGTGCCTTTGAAATGATTGGCGAGCTGGATCAACGAAAGCGGTGCCAGCACATCGATGTCTTGCGCCGCCCAGGCTGCCTCTGGGCCGCTCGCGTGCGGGCAGATGAGCCCGTGGCCACGCGCATTCGCGGCAATCGCTGCGGGGAGCACGCCGGCGACCGCGGTGATCGTTCCATCGAGCGCGAGTTCGCCGAGAACGGTGTAATTTGATAGAGAGTCCGGCGGAATGGCGCCGATCGCGGCCATGATTCCAAGTGCGATCGGCAGATCGTAATGACTGCCTTCCTTGGGGAGATCGGCGGGCGCGAGATTGACGGTGATGCGTTTGGCGGGCATGGCGAGGCCCGACGCATTCAGCGCGGCGCGGACTCTTTCGCGCGATTCAGCGACCGCCTTGTCGCCGAGACCGACCACCGTGAAGACCACGTTGCCATTGGCGATTTGCACCTGCACGTCCACCGGCCGCGCCTCGATGCCTTCAAACGCAACCGTCGCGACTCTGACGACCATGGCACGCCCCTTCCACTCTGAGGCCAGCTTAACGAAGAAACCGTGCCTTGGCAAGAACAATAAGTGAACGGCGGAAAGAAGGGTCGCGGCGAAGTGCCTCGGCTCCACGCCGCGCCAAGCTCACGACGGTCACGGAAGAATGCGTGCTCCATCAGTACAGGCGGTTTGCCTCGTGCTTTACGCCAAGGGCTCTCGCTCTGGTCCAACATGAGATGGGACTGGCAAAGCCAAGCCCTCACCAGTCGACGCAAACCCCCTCTCCACAGCCGACTCGGTGGCAGCCTCTCTCCTGCCGTTCGCAGACTTGACACACTAATTCACCGATGAGTAAACTATTGCCGATGCAGAGAAGGAGTTAAAGCCATGGACGACCCGTTTCACCGTTCCTCGTTTAGTTCGGGCGTTTTCTACAAGGATCCTTGGGCGGCGCTCGATTGGCTGGAGAACGCTTTCGGCTTCGAACGCAGCATGGTCATCTCCAACAAGGACGGGAACCTAGCGCATTCGGAGATTCGGGTTGGCGACGGCACGATCTATGTTGGCTCTGAATGGGCAGACTTCGTCGCGAGTCCGGCTTCGGTTGGTGGAAAGAATACTCAATCGATCAACGTTCACCTCAAGGAAGGCATCGATGTCCATTGCGCTCGCGCAAGAGTCGCAGGCGCAGCGATCCTTCAGGAGCCGACGGACCAGTTCTATGGCGATCGAACCTATCGGGCACGCGATCCGGAAGGTCATGTCTGGACCTTTGGCCAGAGTGTCCGCCATGTCTCCCGCGAGGAGGCCGAGAAGACGAGCGGGCTCAAGATTGAAGGCTGGCATTGAGCGCGGCCCTCGACCTCGACCGGACCCTGGCCGCACTCGGTGCTCGTCACCGGCGGCTGGTGATCGAGCTGCTGCGAGAACGGCCGCGACGGGCCGGGGAGCTGGCGGATGCAGTGGGACTCAATCCGCCGGCGCTAAGTCGGCACCTTCGCATGTTGAAGGCCAGCGGACTGATCGAGGAGGCTCACCCCGAGTTCGACGCGCGAGTGCGCATCTACACTCTGAGGCCCAAGCCTATGACCGATTTGAAAGCTTGGCTGGAGCAGACCGAGCAGCTCTGGATCGAGCAGCTCGCAGCCTTCAAGGCGCATCTGGAGAGTCCCCGGTGACGTCGCGCATCCTCGTGTCCTTACGCGTGGCTGCGACTCCGGAGCGGGCGTTTGAAGTCTTCACCCGTGAGATAGGCGTCTGGTGGCGGCCCAATGTGCTGTTCCGGTTCACGCCCCGCTCTCCCGGCCTGCTGGCTTTTGAGCCGGGCGTCGGCGGCGCGTTCACTGAGACGCTCCCGAACGGGAAGGTGTTCGAGATCGGACGCGTCACTGCCTGGGAGCCTGGCATTCGGCTAGCGCGTTATCCGGTCAGGTTGGTTCATATCCTGCCGCTCTGAAGTAGTTTTCACATTCGTTCTGTGGGAAGTGACTGAGGAGTCCGCCGATGCGGGTCCAGAGGGCTTCGATGGATCGTTCGGA
>JALZAY010000067.1 GCA_030948025.1 Pseudomonadota bacterium | reverse complement strand
CGACAGCATCGAGGCGATGAGCGGACGCCTTGGAATGAACAAGTGCCGGCTAACCTCCCTCATTCGATTGTCCTATCTGGCGCCTGATATTGTGCGCGCGCTGCTTGAGGGCCGTCAGCCGATCGAGTTCACGCCGACGCGACTCTTGCGACTGAGCAAGGACCTGCCGCACGACTGGAGCGAACAGCGACATGTTCTCGGCTTCGCCGCCTAAACCTCCAGCAAAACCCAGACGAAACGCTCCACATCCGACGACTCGAAAACGGCCTTGAGAGACCCTGCGGCCGTTCGCGCCCCACACCCTGGCGTTTTGCGTCTCTGGTTGGTACCGATGCGTTCGCCGGAGCGCTAACGCGCGAAGTTTCAAGACTATTCCGGCGAGCGAGGAAACTGAAAATACACGGTCATATCAGGGAGGTCTGTGGCTGCCCTTCCTGGACACTTATAGAACCATGTGCCTCGCTCCGCAGCCTCATTTTAGGCGCGTCTTGGAAGACGTTCGGGCGATGCAGCTGGCCGCATAGAAGGTGTGAACTCTTAAACAACGCCGTTGGACGGCTTGCCTGGGTCCACTGGTCCACTTTGGAGCCGTAAGCAGCCGTCCGTCGCGGCGGGTGGCACTTCAGCGATGCGCCACTTGCGGACGTCCCAGGGACGCGGGCAGCTGTCTCGGAAGCGACTTATAGGTTCCATGATCGGCTAAAAAGGGGCAGGAGCGTGGTGGTGTGGCCGCGTCTCGGGGGGCGATCCGAAAATTGACATCGCGCGGTTCCTTTCCTCCAACAATTCAGTCGCACCGTCGGCGTGGCCTCGTCCCGCGGGCAATGACCTATCCCGCCGCCTTGATATAGGTTCCGTCGGCGCGCAAGCGCAAACGAGGTTGCGGTCTCCATAAACATTGTCCACGCGGTTGACCGGTGGCCAGTATTTATCGACCCGGAAGGCGCCGGCCGGAAAGCAGGCGGCCTCGCGAATAGGGCCTGTTCCATTCGCCGACGAGGTCTTCGACGGTGTGCGGGGCGTTCTTCAAAGGATTGTTCTCTTTGTCCATGCGCCCTTCCGCGATCGCCCGCGCCTCCTCGCGAATGGCGAGCATCGCGTCGCAGCGCGAGGGTACATTGACATCGGGGCGCTCAAATACCACTTGATCACTGTTAACAGTTATGTAATGGTTTAAAGCTCGAATTTGCAGCGACGGGGCTTTACCTAGCCTCGCCTTCCTGAAGGATAGAGATGGATCGATTTTTGCGCGCGCTCGCCATGAGCGGCATCGCGACTGCGTTCGTGCTAACAGTGGCATGGCACGCGTCACTCGCGATTGCACAGGGTGCGGATGCCGAATCCGATCCGGCAGTTCGACCCGATTTCAGCGAGCCGGTAACGTTAGCGAGCAAGAATGGCGTTCTGGAGTTGACGCTCACTGCGCATCAGGGCTACGCCCGCCTCGACACGGTGGCCGGCCCGGCACAGAACTTCCTCGTCTTTGCGTATCAGGTCGCGCGCGGCACGGCATCCAATGGCGAGATGTCGGGAGACAATCTATACCCCGCGCCGACCTTGCAGGTGTTTCCGGGGGAAACGCTGATCGTCCATCTGGACAACGCCCTGACCGGCCTGACGATCCGGGATTACTTCAATCCGCAATATACCGCGAAGGGCAAGGAGGTATCGCTCTATCCCGAGCAGATGACCTCGTCACCGCTCAACCTGCACGTCCACGGCGTGCACGTCAGTCCTAAGGGCAATTCCGACAATGTGATGCTGCACATCTCGCCGGGAATGGCGAACACCTACACGTACCAAATCCCCAAAAATATGCCGCAGGGTGCGTATTGGTACCATAGTCATCTCCACACGCTCACCACCTCTCAAACCTACTACGGCTTGGCCGGACTGCTGGCGATCGGGCGCCCCGACGGCAACCTTCCGCTGGTGACGGCGAATCGCATCCCGATCCGAAATATGGTGCTGCAATACAACTATGTCTTCGATCGGATTGGCGGCCTCGCCCAGCTCAATAACGTCAATTGGCCTCAATATGTCAGCACCATAACGCCTCCTAAAGGCGATGAGCTGGCAAACGGCACGTACCGTCCACTGCTGACTCCGGTCAATTTCAGCCAATCGAAACCGGGAGAGCAATACTTTACCGTCTGGTACGCGGGACCGCTGTCGATCCGCAACCACCGCGGGTTGTTTCAATTCATCCCGAGCAATATGCAGCGATTCACGGTCAATCCCGGCCAGGCGGGGAACGACGTGCCTGCCAATTCGTCGCTCCCCGACTATCAGCGCGACGTGCAGTTCACGGTCAACGGCTTGTTCCAACCGGTCATCAAGAGCAAAGCTGCACAAACCGAGATCTGGGTGCTCGCGAACGTCAGCGATTTCGCATATATGAACGTGGAGCTTACTGAGACGGCGACGGGCAAACACCCGCAGATCGCCATTCTCAGTCAGGACGGAAATCCGTTCCCCGAGGTTCACTTCCCCGTCACGCATAACGGCACGCGACTGCTCATTCCGCCGGCTACGCGGTACGCTATTGCGGTGACGGTGCCCGCTACAGGGGTCCTGGTGCTGGAGATGCCGCCGAGAGACGGTCCGAAAACAATCAGCGCGCCGGGGATCCTCTACACGAACAACGGCACCGACAACCCCCCAGCCGCACTCGGTAGCCTGAGCGTGTTGCCCTCCACCGTCAGTTATGTCGACGGCTTCTTCGTCTTCCCAACTCAAGTGTTGGCCACAGCTGTTCCCTCGGAGGGTCAAGGTGTCACGACGGCGTTCGCCGAGGGACAACCACTCGGTGCTTACAGCTCGTTCGTGGACGTTTCCAAGGTTACTCCCGACGTTAAGCGAGAGCTGGTGATTTCCGGCGGATTCCTCAACGATCGTGCCAGCAAGTCGGACCCCAAAGCCTTCGTCTACGCATTCGATGGAGCCGCGTTTCCCAACACTCCCCTAATCCAGCCGCGGCTCGGTTCGGTTGAAGAGTGGACGTTCATTAACAAGAACAACGATGAGCATCCGATCCACGTTCACGTCAACGACTTCCAGGTTACCAACTACTTCGATCCCGCGACCGGTCTCAAGGCGGGGCCGGACATGTGGGGCGTAGACAATGCCAACGTGCCGGCCCCAACCATGGACCCAAGTGAAAACGTGATCCAGGCGGGTGTGTTGACGATGCGTACCAAGTTCGAGGACTATACCGGCATCTACGTGCAGCATTGCCATCGCCTCAACCACGAAGACAACGGGCTGATGGCCCTGATCAACGTCATCCCGGCCGTCTCGACCTATGCGGTGGCCGTTCCCGGATCCCCGGGCCGCCCGGCCCAAGTCAAAGTGTATGACGGCAATGGCGACCGGCTCGTCGCCGTGGTCACGCCATTCGCCGGATTTAAGGGGAGTCCGAGCGTGGCCATGGGCGACGTTGACGGCGATAACGTCCTCGATCTGATCGTTGGCGCCGGGAAGGGTTACGCCCCTGAAGTTGTAGTCTATTCAGGAAAGGCGCACGGCGGCAAGCCTGCGTTCGGGACTGAGCTCACACGATTCGCGGCGTTCGCTCCCGGCGCGCAGGGCGGTATCAGCGTGACGGCTACGCAGATCGACGGATCGAGCGCCGACAACATCATCGTCGGGTCAGGAGCCGGCATTCCCGACGAGGTCAAAGTGTATGGCTCGCAGCTGCCGTCGTCGCCGGGGACGGCGCCAGCTATCTTCTCGACATTCAGCCCATACGCAGACGATCGATCGGGAGTGAGCGTGAGCTCTGGCTTCGTCGACTTCACGTCCGGGCGCAACAGCATCGTCACCGCTCCCGGCCCAGGCAGCCCGGCCGAGGTAAAGGTCTTCAACTTTTCGCTGATGACGCCGAGCGGACACAGGACCAACGGCGGCGCGGCGGCAGGTAGGCATTCGGGCGGCGCCAGCCAGCCGACGGCCACCGCAGCCTTAATGCCATTCGGTAATGCCTATCGGGGCGGCGTCTCGCTGGCCACCGGCTGGCTCGCCGGATCGCTGGGCGGCGCCGAGCGGATTGTCGTGAGCCAATTGGCGAAACCCGGGGTGGTGAAAGTCTATTCGAGCGGCTCGGCGTTACAGAGTGGCCCTATCATGTACTTAGACAGTGCGATGGAGCACCGCCACAGCCTCGACTTTGCCGAAATCGCCAATCTCAGCCCATTCGGCAAGGCTTCCGGCGTGCGTGTTGCCACGACGAGCACAACGTTCGGTGCCGACCTGCTGGTGAGCGGCGTCTCGCCGCTAGACAAGACCGTGCAAGTTCTCAAATACCAGCTCGTCAGGCCGGATGCTGACACGGTCACGCTGCAAGCCCTGCGACTAGGCAAGGTCGTCTCGGCAACTGGTTCGCTGCCGGACGTGCTGGGCGGTGATTGATTGAACAAGCCCCGACCTGGAGCGAAGCCGGAATGGCTCACCCTGTGAGCGAATGAAAATTGAGGAAGAGGGGGATTATGCAGCCTTCGCGACGGGAGTTCGTGAAGTGGGGCACGGCGAGTGGTATTTCGCTTTGCCTGTCGCGGTTGGACTCAGCCGAGGTGCCCGATTTCATAACGCACGAGACATTGCCGGGGCGACAGGGCGGGAATCGTGCCGCCAGGGGCGCTGGTCGCATCGACGGTATCGCCAAGATCACGGGAGCCAAGCTGTACGCCTCCGATTTCCGGGCCGCGGACCTCCCGGGCTGGCCGGCGAATACGTCACACGCGATGCTCGTCCGCGCGGCGGACGCCACGCATGTGTATGCCGGGACCGACCTCGCACGCTTGAGCGACGCATTAAAGCCTTCGGTCGCGGTAACCGCGGCTGATCTCGAGCCAATTGGTGTGCGCGTTCCAGAATTTTATGCCGGCGATTTGTTCTGCCCGGCCGGCAAGACTCCCCTCTATCTCGGCCAGCCGGTGGCTCTGCTGATCTTCGAGACGTTCGACGCCTTCGACCAAGCGCGGCTGAAACTGCGCGATGGAACTTACGTAAAATTTGCGGAGGAAACCGGTCCAATAGTGATGCCCGACTACGGTGCCTATCGCTTTACGCGCGTCGCCGGCGCAACACCCGATGCGCCCGATGTCTACTCGCCGATCCAGGAAGGATGGGTCAGCCCAGGATTTTTCGAGGATACCGGGCGGCCGATCTGGAAGCCGCTCCCCGTCGCTGAGGGGGCCGTTTATGCCAAAGGCGCGACTTACGGTGAGGAAATCCGCGCGCAGCTCGCAGGCGGCGCTTCGGCCCTGCTGGTGCTCGACCGCGAGTTCCAAACCCAATCCGTTGACCCGTTGTTTCTCGAGCCGGAATGCGGTCTCGCGTGGTACGATACCGCTCGCAAGAATCTCGAGCTGGTACTGGGCGTGCAGTCGCCGTACGAGGCCGCTGCTGCGATTGCTTTTCTTCTGGGCGAAACCCAGGCGCCCTTCAAGCCTTCGGGCATCAACGCTCAATTCGCCTATATCGGGGGTGGATTTGGCGGACGCGATCACACTCCGTTTCCGCTCTATGTCGCCTTGGCGGCCATGTTCTTTCCCAGCCGCCCGGTCCGGCTCGCGCATGATCGCTATCAGCAGTTCCAAGGTGGAATTAAGCGGCACGCCTTCAAGATGCGCACACAGATCGGCGTCGATCGGGCGAGTGGGAAAATGATTGCGTTCGCCGCCGACCATGTCCTGGATGGTGGCGGCCTTGCGAACTATTCGCCCAGCGTGGCGGTTACCGGCGCTACCGGCGCGATCGGCATCTACGATATTCCGAGGGTCGACGTGACGACCGTGGCACTTCATTCGCGCGGCGTGACTGCCGGATCGATGCGCGGCTACGGGACGCTTCAGACCATGACGGCGCTGGAGGTTTTGGTCGACGAAGCCGCGGCGTCATTGCCGCTCGACCCGATCGAGTTTCGGCGGCGCAATGCGCTCAAGACCGGCGGCCGGACAATGACGGGAAATCCGTACGCCGTCTCGATCCGCACGCCGGAGATCCTTGACAAATTGGAGAAGCATTCGATCTGGCAACAGCGTGCCGAAGCGAAGGCACGCGGGCACAGCGGGATCGTCATCGGCACCGGCGTAGCCTGCTCCACCAAGGATTACGGCACGGGCGCTGACTGTTCGCTTGGGACGGTGGAAATCGATCCGAACGGCCGCATCACAATCCATGCCGACGCCGTGGAGATGGGAAACGGCATTGGAACGGCGCTTGCGAATCGCGTGGCACTCCACCTGGGAGGCGTGGGCGACCAAGTCACGCTCGCGCAAGTCGATGTGTTCGACGCGCTCGCGCTCGTCAACACCGGCAACTCCTTCGCGATGACCCAGCCGGAACAGGACGCGGCGCAGCAAGATCCGCGGTGGGTGCCGGCGGTCAGCTCGGCCACAAGCGCCTCGATTGGCGCCCACGTTGGGACGCAAGCGGCGGCCGAGGCAGCGCGCATCGTGTTCCGCTTCGGACTGTGGCCGGCGGCACTCGAGCTGTGGCATATTGCGCCGACCGATCCAAGAGCGAAGCAATGGCAGAAGGCGCGCTGGCAAGACGGGCAACTCGTCATGCCGAAGCTGCCACCACTGGCGTTGCCGGCGCTCGCCGCAAGAGCGCACGGCCGCAATGGCGTGACCGGAGCTATGACGCACGCCTTTTCGCGCTGGGCATGGTCGCAAGCGACTTTTACGATATCCCAACAACAATGGACGGCCGACATCGACGCGCTGGCGGTGCGCTCCGGAGGTGGCGAATTCGTCCGCCTCGATCGCACCGGCGTCAAATTTCCGCCCACCGGTAACAACCGGATCGGAACGGCCTTCACATCGCTGTGCGGCACACTTGTCCGCGTCGAAATCGAGCGCGCGACCGGCGCGTTGCACATCGCCAAGGCATACAGCGTCCTCGAATGCGGCCAAGCGCTCGTTCCGGAAGTTGTACTCGGGCAATCCCAAGGCGGTTTCGCGATGGGCGTCGGTTATGCATTGCTGGAATCGCTGCCGCCGTTCGAAGACGGGCCCGGCAACGGGAAATGGAACCTCGGAGATTATGTCATCGCGCGCGGATCGGATTTGCCGTTGCACGGGCTTGATATCGAGGTGCTGCCTCCACGGGATTCGAAAGAAGCGCCGAAGGGCATGGCGGAGGTCGTGATGATTCCCGTCGTTCCGGCGCTCCTGAATGCCATCTTCGATGCCACCGGCCGCCGCTTCCAATCGCTGCCGGTGACTCAGGACATGCTGAAGGGAGCGCTTGCGTGACAACACTCGCCCTCACGATCAACGGGCGTGCATACGGCCCGATGGACGTGCGCGACGAACTGACGATGAACGATTTTCTGCGCGAGGTCGTTGGTCTGACCGGCACGAAATTCGGTTGCGGCGCCGCGCAGTGTCTGAGTTGCGCGGTGATCGTCGATAGGCCTGAGGGGACAAGCTACGCCACCCCGACTTGCGTCGTTTCGGCGGTGAACTTCAATGGCAAGGCCATCCGCACCGTCGAAGGTCACGCCCAGGATGGCGAGCTTACGGCTCTGCAAAAGAGCTTCATCGAACATTTTGCGTTCCAGTGCGGCTATTGCACTCCCGGATTCCTGAACGAGGGTCAGGTGCTGCTGGAGCGTCTGGCGAAAAGGCCGGTGGCGCGCGCCGAGCTCGAGAGGACCATCGCTGAAGCACTCGACGGCCATCTTTGCCGCTGCACCGGTTATGTCAAATATCACGAGGCTGTGCGCGACGTAATTCTCGCCGATCCGCATCGCTATCTCATGTGGCGCACTCCGAGAGGGCGTTGACTGACCTTGCCCGGGAAACTTCGAACGAGCGCGATTAGGCAGAAGAGGCGACCGAAAGTGAAATCCGAATTGCAGTCTTCGATTCTCGTTTCGGTCGCGGCGCTGACGAGCATTCTGATAAGCGTATTGACGGCTTATGCTGTCGCCGAAACGGCATCGGACACCCTGGCCGCGCCGGAAAGATTTTCCTCGATCGGCGATATAAATAAGCGCTCGGCGGCGCTGTTTACCGAACTCGGCACTGTGCTCACCAATCCGCGATGCGTTAACTGTCATCCAGCGGGCGATCGCCCACGTCAAGGTGATCTCAGCCGCCTGCACCAGCCGCCGGTCCACCGTGGCCCGGACGGGTTTGGGCTCGAAACCATGCGCTGTCCTGTCTGCCACCAGAGCGCCAACTTTGAGCCCGGACGCATGCCTGGGCGCTCGCAATGGCATCTTGCACCGCTTGAAATGGGGTGGGAAGGAAAGACGATCAGGGAGATTTGTATGCAGATCAAGGATCCTGCGCGCAACGGTGGCCGTTCCCTGGAGGACCTCATACACCACATTGGCACCGACAATTTGGTTGGCTGGGCCTGGGCGCCCCGGTCTGGCCGACAGCCCGCTCCGGGAACCCAGAAGGAAGCCGGCGCCTTAGCTGAGGCTTGGGTGAATACCGGCGCGGTGTGTCCCTAGCCTTGTGCCAGCCGAGGTTGTGCAGGTCATACATCTAGTGAGCTCGTAGTGAGCTCGGCTCAGGAACTAGCATGCACAAGCCTTGATTGGGAGCTGCTTTCATGAAAACGGTACGGCGATACCGACCACAGTTATGATGTGATGCGGGCGCCAGCTTGGCGGTAGCCGCGCGTTGAATAAAGGAAATGTTTCGTGTCCGCGTCAAACCTTCCTATCTTTCGCGAGGCGCTGGCGTGGAGGCAAGCGGGCCGCGCGGTTGCCATGGCGTGCGTAGTCGAGACTTGGGGGTCGGCGCCCCGCCCGCCCGGCAGCCGCCTCGCCGTCGACGCGGACGGGAATTTTTCAGGTTCGGTGTCTGGCGGCTGCGTCGAGGCCGAGGTAATCAGCGCGGCGCTGGAGACGCTGCAGACGGACACACCGCGCCTGCTCGAATTTGGCGTCGCGGATGAAACAGCCTGGCGCGCCGGGCTGTCCTGCGGCGGGCGGGTCAAGATCTATGTGGAGAGGGTCGGCGCGATGCAAGCGCGTTTTCTGGAGACGCTCGCCGATGAATGCGCCGCCCGGCGTGCCTGCCTGCTTGTCACAGATATTGACTCGGGCGAACAACGATTGGTCCGCGCGGGCGAAGCGGCCGAAGATCCGTTGCAGGAACTCATTGAAGCGCGGCTGCGGCAGGGGCGGAGCGCCTTTATCCAACATGCCGGCCGGCGGTTGTTTTTCGATGTCCAAGCCCCGCCCGTGCGGCTGTTCGCGATCGGCGCGACGGATATCGCGCAAACGCTCGCCGCGGCGGCGGTCCTTGCCGGCTTCGAGGTGATCGTCATAGACCCGCGCACTGCTTTCGCGACGCCGGAACGATTTCCCAAAACGCCAATTGCCGCCGAATGGCCCGAAACGGCGCTGCCCCGGCTCGGACTTGATTGCTATACGGCGGTTGCCCTGCTCGCGCACGAGTCTCGGATAGACGACCCAGCGCTCGGCGCGGCATTGCGCGCGAAGTGCTTTTATATCGGCGCGCTCGGCTCCAAAATAACCCACGCACGGCGCCTCGAACGGATGCGCGCGGCCGGCTTCTCCGAGGCCGCGCTCGCACAAATCCATAGCCCCATAGGGCTTGCCATCGGCGCCGCGAATCCGGCCGAAATCGGCATCGCGATCGTTGCCGAAATCATCGCGGCGCGGCGGAAAGTTTGTGGCGCAGTGGAGAAGGCGGCGTAGGTGCAGCAGGTTGCAGCCGTCATCCTCGCCGCCGGCGAGGCGAGGCGGTTCCGCCGGTCGCCAGACGAAACCAAGCTCGTCGCCGAACTGGATGGCAAGCCGATCGTGCGCCATGTCGCGGAGGCGGCGCTGGCCTCGCGGGCGCATCCAGTCCTGCTGGTGACAGGCCACGCCCACGCACAAGTTTCAAGCGCGCTCGATGGTCTCATGCTAGAACGGATTCACAACCACGATCCTGGCGCGGGCCTGTCGGCGTCCCTGAAGCTCGCGGTCGGCACCTTGCCAAGCACTGCTCGTGGCGCGGTTATTCTGCTTAGCGACATGCCGCGAATCGCGCCAAGCCTGATCGACCGGCTCATTGACGCTTTCGATGCGGCGCCGGTCGAGCCGCTCGCGGTCGTGCCGGTGCGCGGCGGGCGGCGCGGCAATCCGGCGCTGATCGGCCGCGGCCTATTCGCGGCGGTCAGGATGCTCGAAGGAGACAAGGGCGCGCGAGACCTCATCGCCGCGGCGCGGGAGTATATTCTAGAATTGCCAGTAGGCGACTCCGCGATTGAGATCGATATCGATACAAGGGAAGATCTGCGCCGGCACTCCCATGTTGCCGAATGAAGGGCGCAACAAATCGTCCTGCACGACTTGCTCACGCCGCGGTAACCGCTTGATGCCAAGCGTTCAGGGCCGCGGCCCTTGAACGTGCGATACGGTTTGGTCGAAGTGAGGTGGCGTTGGATTTGAAAGTGTTGTAGGCGGCAGCGTGCATCGAGAGAAATCTTTGCGCTGAGCCCATTCTCTTGAAGCGCAGATTCTTCAGGAGTTAGCGACATGAGCTGCGCCCTCGGCGCTCGGGGACACCAGAGCTCTTCCTCCCAAGCGGGGGCAAACTGTGCTAAGCATCCGGTGGGGCTCAGGGCCAAGGGCCTATCGGCACGAAGGGAGTGACCGAATGCGTTACGTTCTTGCTGCGATCTTCGTTTGCGCGGTCGGTATGCCCGCGGGGTCCGCTCTGCCAACGGTCAGCCCCAATTCGCTTTCGGTGTTGAAAGGAAACCCAATGGTGCAGGCAGTGAGGCGCAATCGCCCGCACTCTCATCGTCACGGCCGCAGCGGCGGCGGCATCCATCCTTTGGTCGGAAGCGGTGACTACTAAGTCGGATAGGGCTCCGATTGCGGCGCGCGCCGTCCAGCTCGGACACCGTAGCGGCAAGACGGAATAGATAGCTGTTTTTCAAGGGGCAAGCGTGGCAGCACCGACTCCATCTGTTCGGATGGCCGCGACGGTTCTCCGGTCGCCGTTGACTGCAGCATCGCAAACGACCGCTTCGAGCCGTTCATTGACGCTCCGACTAAGTTCGGCGAAGGACCGCTATTGGTCAATTCGCCAGTGCCGGAGTTTGTTTCGGCGGGACGGCTTGTCCTTCGACTCCAGAAATTGGGCGGCGCCCCGCCAATTACGCAGAGCGCCAGATCCGGACATTCGCACGGTCCAAGGAGCGGCCATGGGAGAACGCAGCCTTGAGCTTTAGAGCGGCGGTGGGGCCTTGCGGCGTGTGTTGCGATCGAGCGGTGGATCTTCAAGACCCGGCTATGGGCAGGGACCGTGATCTTGCATCTCGCGCGAGACGAAGCCATGATGAAGCCATGATGTTGTGTAGGCCATGGCAACGCGCTTCCTGAACATCTCCACCCATCCCAAGTTTGCACAGAAGTGAGGCGCCCGATGATCACGCTGACTTTGAACGGGAACGCAGTCCGTTACGACGGTGACCCGGTGATGCCCCTGCTCTGGTTTCTGAGAGATGTCCAAGGCCTGACCGGAACGAAGTTCGGGTGCGGCGTGGCGCAGTGCGGCGCCTGCACGGTTCACGTCAACAGCGAGCCGCGCCGCTCTTGCGTGACGCCGGTCGGTACGCTGGATGGTGCCGAGGTCACGACGATTGAAGGGGTGTCCGACAAGGTGACGGAGGCGGTGAGGGCGGCGTGGGTCGCGCTCGACGTACCCCAATGCGGCTATTGCCAGTCGGGACAGATCATGTCGGCCGTTGGGCTCCTGTCGCAGATGCCGAAGCCGTCCGATCGCGACATCGATCTCGCGATGAACGGTAACATCTGCCGTTGCTGCACCTATCACCGCATCCGCGCCGCCGTTCATGATGCCGCGCGACGTCTGGTGGGCTGAGCCATGGAGCAAACGTTCGCCGCCAATCGCCGGCAGTTTCTCAAGGGCTCGGTAGCCGCCGGTTTGGTCATCAGCTTCAATCTTCCGATGCCAAAACGCGTGACTGCCGCCCCGGCCAGTGAGTTCGCACCGAATGCCTTTCTGAGGATCGCGCCCGACAACACCATCACCGTAATCAGCAAGCACATCGAGTTTGGGCAGGGCCCCTATACGGGGATCGCAACGATTTTGGCCGACGAGCTCGATGCGGACTGGTCGCAGATCCGAGTCGAATCGGCACCGGCCGATCACGAGAAGTACGCGAACCTCTCGTTCGGTCCGGTGCAGGGCACCGGCGGCTCGAGCGCCATGGCCAATTCGTGGGAGCAGCTTCGCAATGCGGGTGCGGAGGCGCGAGCCCGTCTCGTCGCTGCGGCCGCCAAGGAGTGGAACGTCGCTGCCAAGCGCATCACCATCGAGAAGGGCGTCGTCAGACATCCCTCGGGCAAGGCGGCGACGTTCGGCGAGTTGGCCGGCCTGGCACAGACGGTCATGATCAAAGGACAGCCGAAGCCGAAGGACTCGGGTGACTGGCGCCTGATTGGAAAACATGTGCCGAAGGTAGACACCGTCTCAAAGACCAATGGCAGCGCAATGTTCACAATCGACGTGAAGCTCCCTGACCTCGCGACCTGCCTCATCGCGCGGGCATCGCGTTTCGGGGCCAGGCCTAAGGACGTCGATCCCGCGCCCGCGCTTGCCGTGCCCGGAGTCAAGGAAGTCTTTGTCGTTCCCGAGGGCGTCGCAGTGCTCGCGGACGGCTTCTGGGCAGCCAAGAAGGGTCGCGATGCACTCAAGATAAGCTGGGACGAAACGGGCACCGAACTCCGCAGCAGCCGTAATCTCGTCAAATCCTACGTCGATCTCGCCAAGATTAAAGGCGCGGTTGCACGCAATGACGGAGACGCGGATGCGGGTCTGGCCGGTGCGGCCAAAGTCATCGAGGCGACCTACACCTTCCCCTATCTCGCCCACGCGCCGCTCGAGCCCAATGATTGCGTCATCCGGCGCACGGAGGACGGCGGCGCAGAGCTCATGTTCGGCTCGCAGCTGCAGACGGTCGATCAAGCCGTCGCGGCGAAAGTCCTGGGCCTCAAGCCGGAGCAGGTGAAGATCAAGACCTTGCTGGCAGGCGGCAGCTTCGGACGTCGCGCGACACCCGCTGGCGATATGGCGGCAGAGGCCGCACATGTTCTCTTCGCAGCGAAGCACAGGGGTCCGATCAAAGTTATCTGGACGCGAGAGGATGATATCAAGGGCGGCCGCTACCGCCCCATATTCGTGCACCACCTGAAGGGCGGGCTCGATGCCAATGGCAATATTATCGCCTGGGACCAGGTCATTGTCGGCCAGTCGTTCATGAGGGGCTCGCCATTCGAGAGCGCCACGCTGAAAGACCGAGTCGACCAGACTATGGTCGAAGGGGCAAGCACGCTGCCCTACCAAGTGCCGAACCTCCGCGTCTCGGCACACATCGCGGAGGTGGGCGTCTCGACATTGTGGTGGCGATCGGTAGGTTCCACTCACACGGCCTACGCGAATGAGAGCTTCTTGGATCAGCTCGCCGACGCGGCAGGGGTCGATCCGCTGATAATTCGTCAGCGGCTCCTCACCAAGCATCCGCGCCATCTCGCCGTGCTTAATCTAGCGGCGGAAAAGGCGGGATGGGACAAGCCTCTCGCGAGGGGCAAAGCCCGCGGTCTCGCGGTGCACGAGTCGTTCAAATCGTATGTCGCCCACGTCGTCGAAGTCTCTGTCGGCGAAGACGGACTGCCCAAGGTCGAGCGCGTCGTCTGCGCGGTGGACTGCGGCATCGCAATCAACCCGGACGTGGTCAAAGCACAGATGGAAGGCGGCATGGGATTTGGCCTGTCGGCAGTCCTCTTTGGCGCCATCGACCTCGAAGACGGACGCATTGCGCAGTCCAATTTCCACGACTACCGCGTGCTGAGAATCAACGAGATGCCCGACATTGAGGTGCATGTCGTCTCCTCGAAGGAGAGTCCGACCGGTGTCGGCGAGCCCGGCGTGCCGCCCATCGGACCGGCGGTTGCGAACGCCTGGGCACGGCTCACGGGCCAGCGCATTTACAAACTGCCATTCACGCGCTCCGCTGCAAAGACTTGAGGAGGCCGGAAATGAGAGTGCTCCCGGCAAGCTTTGCTGCCGCGATGGCGGTCGTGTTCGCTAGATTGGCTGTGCCGGCGGCTCAGCTGGGGCCCGCTCCGGTGCTGAAGCCGGCAAGTGAGTTTGCGGCCATGGCTGACGATAAACAGCGCGCCCTCGCCCTCTTCACCGAAGCCGGCAAGGTGATCCAGCATCCGCGCTGCGTCAATTGCCATCCAGCCGGAGACCGGCCGTTGCAAGGCGAGGACAGTCGTCCCCATCAGCCCCTGGTCGTGCGCGGCGATGACGGTCTGGGCGCAATCGGCATGCGATGCACCACGTGTCACGGTCCGGCAAACTTCGATCCCGGTCGCGTTCCGGGGCATCCGACGTGGCACATCGCGCCAATCGAAATGGCGTGGGCCGGTAAATCGCTAAGGGAAATCTGCGAGCAAATCAAAGACCCGAAACGCAATGGGGGGAAGTCAATGGAGCAGCTCGTCGAGCACATGGCGGAGGACACCCTTGTCGGCTGGGCCTGGGCCCCGGGCGTCGGGCGCGAACCGGCGCCGGGTTCGCAGACGGAGTTTGGCGAGCTGATCCGGGCTTGGGTGGAGAGCGGCGCCGCTTGCGCCGCGTCTTGATACCATTTGGAACGGAGTGGTCTCCGAGATTGATGTCATGATGCGATCGGCTCCTCTTGAATCGGATGCCAACCGATATCCAACTGCAAAGACACGCGTGTTCGTCGACTTCTTGGCTGAGCGCTTCGGTGACGAGCCGGTTTGGGATGGTGTCTCAAGGAAGACCTGGGGTCCGCTTCGGGTCACCTTGAGAAAGGCTCGCGGCGAGCATCTGTTTTCCGGAGTGCCTCGGATAGCTGCCGGAAGCGAGTCGTGTCGAACACTTACGTTTAGCACCATAAGCTGCCGGCGGCTAAATCTCGCCATCCTTAGCGCAAACGAAAAGACTGCCTGCGGTGGTCCTTCCAAATCCGATCAATGCTTGCTCTGCCGCGCAACGCTTGTATCCGGACTCACAGTTGACTGATGCCTCAACCTTTGATGCGGCGCTGATACACCTCAGCCTTGGTCCAGACGAGCAGGTTGGCACGCTGATGGTAGGTTTCAATAAACGCATCAATGTTACTCTTGAGTCTTTGACCGACATGAAGGACGCACCGTGCAGAGACTTTTCTCCAAGATGGAAAACCGCAATCCGTGGCGTCAACAATCTGGCCGGCACCCGCAGCATGTCGAAAATAGCTGGGCTTGCGGTGGGAGGCGTTCACATATCGGCCTTGCATAGTTCTATTCAAAGCGCACGAAAAGTGCTACGAGTGCGGTGGGCTCGCCGCGCATTTGTTCGATGGAAAGGAACTCTGCTATGTCGCAAGTGAAGCGCGCTTCGAAGGCGAAGCGTCCAAGTAAAGCTGTATCCGTGCTGGGAATCGCCGGGGCATCATTGGCAGCATCGACCGGCGGATCACTAGCGGATATAGCCTTTGAAATTGGCCGTGAACCAAATGTTGCCATTTGCGTCGGAAACTAGACCAGCGGTCCTGACCCAGGTGTTTTCAGTTGATATTCCGTGAACTCTCCTGTCCTTGGAATGAGCCGCCCCAAAAGGTTGGCCATCTGTCCCGTGTACCAGATGGATCCGTCTGGAGTGGCAAGAGGATCATGGGGACGCGAGCCGGGGGTCGGGACAGGCCATTCCTTTATAGAAACCTCGACACTTTCTCCGGGGGCCCCAGCGGCTGCCGGCTTTCCCTTTTCGAAAGCGTTCTGAGCCAAATATCCCGCCGCCGTCAAGGTTGGATTTTGGGACAACGCTCTGAGGTTGGGCATACTTTCAGCGACGTTCCACCACTTGTTGTGCCGGGCTCGTGGCGGTCCGCGTTTAGCGCTTCCACGGCGTCCTGACGACGTCCGTCATGCAATCGAGTCTGACACCAGACTAGGTCATGATCTCATAAAGGGGATTCCCGAATCGGCAAGAGAATGATTCAACCTTCAGATCATGGAGGTTGGAATGGCTCGTTTTGATTTGACGGATGTCGAG
>JALZAY010000249.1 GCA_030948025.1 Pseudomonadota bacterium | reverse complement strand
TTCGTCAAAAAGCCGCCAGAACCGCCGCTCAAACCAACCGCCGCCTGGATCAACCCGCCAACCCAAAGGCTACGAATCCAAGCTTAAATTCAAATACCGGCTGTCTCAAAGTCGTTGACACGTTCCGTTGGATTGGCGGCTCCTGCCCAAACATCAACTGCCTCCCCAGCAAGAACGAAATCTGGAGCGCGAAAGTCGCCGACTTGGTGCATCACGCCGCAAGCTTCGGCGCGATGACGGGTTCCGTCGCGATCGACATGGCCAAAGTCCGTCAGCGCAAGCGCGACATGGTCGAAGGCATGATCGCCATGACTTTGCAGCAATACAACGCGAGCGGCGCGGAATTGATCATGGGAGCCGGGAATTTCGTGGCGCCGAAAACGCTCGAGGTGCGCTTGAATGACGGCGGGACGCGCGTGCTGGTGGGCGAGCAGGTTTTCGTCAATATCGGAACACACGCGACAATTCCGAGTGTACCCGGCCTCGATGCCGCCGGACCGCTTACGAACATCGAGGCGCTGGAACTCGACTATGTGCCGCAACATCTGATCGTGCTCGGCGGCGGGTATGTCGCCCTGGAAATGGGACAGGCATATCGTCGCTTCGGTAGCCGCGTTACGATCATCGAGCATGGACGTCAGCTCGCTGGCCGGGAGGATTCGGACGTCGCGGACGAGATGCGGCGGATCCTCAGTGACGAAGGAATTGACATTCTTGTGGCGGCAGAGGTAGCCGAGTGCAGGGTCGCTCAGGAGGGGATGTCAGCCTTCTCGTGCGCACATCTTCAGGCGAGCAAACCATCGAGGGTAGCGACGTCCTGGTCGCAGCAGGGCGCAGTCCCAACACCGCCGGGATCGGGCTCGAGGTGGCCGGTGTTGAATTGGACGGTCATGGCTACATTAAAGTCAACGAGCGCCTGGAAACCAGTGCGCCCGATGTCTGGGCGATCGGAGAATGTGCCGGCAGCCCACAGTTCACCCACGTATCTTTCGACGACTTCCGGATCATTCGGGACAATTTGGCCGGGGCAAACCGCACGACCCGCGACCGGTTGATTCCTTACTGCATGTTTACGGATCCCCCGCTTGCACGGGTGGGATTGAGCGAAGGCGAGGCGCAACGTCAAGGTATCGAAGCGCGTGTCGCAAAACTGCCGACGAGTGCCGTGCTTCGGACCCAAACGATCGACGAAAGACAAGGCTTTATGAAGGCGCTTGTCGCCGCGCGTGACGACCACATTCTTGGCTTCACGATGATAGGCGCCGAAGCAGGCGAGGTCATGGCCGTAGTACAGATGGCTATCCTGGCGGGCCTGCCATATACGGACCTGCGCGATGCCATTCTCGCACATCCGACCATGCCGGAAGGACTCGGCTCTCTTTTCTCGAATGTGCCGCCGCGGCTCTCGTAACAGCGGCTCAAGCGAGCGAGTCCACCTCTATGAGGTGCCTAACTCCGTCGCTCAGTCGGAAGGAAAACGTAATGACTGCCATCAAATATCGCTCTGAGGATGTGGACGGTCTCAAGGTCTTTTATCGAGAGGCAGGGCGCGTCGATGCACCGGCGCTGCTATTGCTTCACGGCTTCCCCAGCGCGAGCCACATGTTCCGGAATCTCATCCCGCTCCTGGCCGATCGCTTCCACATCATTGCGCCCGACCTACCAGGCTTCGGCCAATCGGAGATGCCTGCGCGCAGCAAGTTCATCTACACATTCGATAACATCGCCGGCGTCATTGACCGCTTCACGGAAGTGGTCGACCTGAAGCGCTTCGCGATCTACGTTTTCGATTACGGCGCGCCGACGGGCTTCCGGATCGCCACAAAACATCCGGACCGCATCACCGCAATCGTCTCCCAGAACGGTAATGCCTACGAGGAGGGGTTGAGCGAGGCCTGGAACCCCATCCGCGCTTATTGGCAAGACCCGTCGCAAGCCAATCGAGAAGCTCTCCGCGCGTTCCTCACGCCCGAAACGACGCGCTGGCAATATACCCAAGGCGTAACCGACCAGACGACAGTTTCTCCGGATGGTATGTCACTCGACACCTTTTATCTGGCGCGGCCAGGCGCCGATGAGGTCCAGTTAGATCTGTTCGGAGACTACAAGAGCAACGTCGCGCTCTATCCGACTTTTCAGAACTACTTCCGCGCTCACAAACCGCCGTTCCTGGCGGTGTGGGGTAAGAACGATCCGTTCTTCCTGCCGCCCGGTGCCAAGGCGTTTAGACGCGACATTCCCAGTGCGCTCGTTCGCTTCTTTGACACCGGTCACTTCGCGCTGGAGACGCATGCCGCAGAGATCGCGGCAGCCATCAGCGACTTCCTCGCACCCTGAATCCGCGCCGACAAACTGGGGAACCATTATGCGTCCAATCGTGTAGGCCAGATTATATCCCTTGGATCTAGTGTGACACCCCTTGGATCTAGGGTGACACCCTCGGCGCCGCGCGTGTCGCCTTTCTCGTATCCTCGGCGGCCAGGTATTTTCAAGCCAAACGGAAACCGTTTCGTGTTGACAGAATGCGGCGAAACCGAGACCTTGTCAGGCTGTTTGGAGAAGGAATTCAGTCTTTAATTTTCAAGGGCTTCTGTGCGATCATATGCTTCCATCCAATCGGGAAGCGCCTAGGCGTCCTTCCAAATAGTCGAACACCACCTCGCCGAGGCCAAGCGTCAGGTCGGTGACGAAATGGCTGGCGGAAACCACGTCGCGCACGGGCAGGCGGGCGACGTCGCACATCGCATCGAATGCTCGAAAAGCTCGATTGCCGCGGGCCCGGACCACGCGCCTTTCAGCGTGACGTTCTCGACATATATACCGCACGAGCTCGCAGATCCGGGTCGTGCAATGTTGTGAGCATGACAGACGGCGCGGGCGGTGGGCAATCGCGGGAGACCGGTTGCCGTCAATCTAACCGCGCTTCCCGCCGGATTTTCCGGGCGCGGCCCCCTCGCGGCGCATGTCCCTGCGCTCCTTTTCCGCCGCCGCGTGGTACTTTCGTCTTATCTCGGCGAGATCGACGGTTGGCTTCGGAAACGCCATGCCAAGCTCTTCCATCGTATCCGCAACAATCCGCGATACCGCCAAATTGCGAAACCATTTGTGATTGGCCGGGATCACATACCAAGGCGCGTCACGCGTGCTGGTCGCGGCGAGGGCATCCTCGAATGCCTCCATATAATCGTCCCAAAGCGCGCGCTCGGTATAATCGGATTCGCTAATTTTCCAATTGCGCGCGGGATCGTCAAGCCGCTGCGCGAACCGCGCGAGCTGCTCCTCCTTGCTGATATGCAGGAAGAATTTTATAATCGTGGTTCCGCTCTCCCTAAGCCCCAGCTCGAAGCTGCGGATCCGGTCATAGCGCGCGGTCCATGTGGGCTTGTCCACGAGTTTGTGGACCCTGGCAATCAATACGTCCTCGTAGTGGGAGCGGTTGAAGATCGCCACCCATCCCTTTGGCGGTGCATGCGGGTGGATCCGCCAGAGAAAATCATGATCGCGTTCGATTGGGGCCGGCTGTTTGAAGCCGACCACCGATGTTCCTTGCGGATTGAACGCGGTGAATACGTGGTTGACCGTGCCGTCCTTGCCGCCGGCGTCCAAGGCCTGGAGGACAATCAGAACGGAGTGCTTTTTCTCGGCATATAACAAGGCTTGCAGCTGGCCGAGCTTTTGCCGGTAACGTTCCAGCTCCTCCGCCGCCGACCCATGGGTCTTGTGGCGGCCCTTGAAGGAGGGATCGACATCCTTAAGGCCGAGCTTTTGGCCCGGATTGACGATCATCTGTTTGCGGTAGTCCATGGAAATTCCCTCTCCTTGGCCTTTACCTAACTTTTTTCAACGAGGTCCGGGCCACGAGCAACCGGGGCCGGCCATCCGCATTCTTGCCGGCCTCGCGGGGCACCCCAGCGCCAGGAGACGCCGCCTCGTCTTCGAAGGCTGGAGGCTTCGCGGGGAAACGGCGCGTATTCACGCGCTTCCATGCTGTTTACATCAAAGCCCGATGTTACTATTTTATTGCATCTCCGTCCCGTCCCATTTTCCCGTAAGGTGAGTACCAAATGCGCGCCGAAGCCGAAGCGCTTGTCCAATCAATCAAGCAATCGATGGGATTGCTGAGGAGGCATCTTTGACGTCGATGCCGCCGCCCGCCGCCTTGCCGAGCTGAACGCCAAGGCCGAGGACCCAAATCTGTGGAACGACGTGGAAGCCGCGCAAAAAATCATGCGCGAGCGCACCGGACTCGAGGATAGGCTTGGTTCGCTCAATCATTTCGAAAATGAACTTATGGACGCGATCACGCTCGTCGAGCTCGCCGAGGCGGAAGGCGACGAGGCTTCCGCGAAGGAAGGGCTCGACCAGCTGAACGCCCTGAAGGCGGAAGCCGGGCGCCGCCAGATCGAGGCGTTGCTATCTGGCGAGGCCGATGCCAATGACACCTATATCGAGGTTCACGCCGGCGCCGGCGGCACCGAGAGCTGCGATTGGGCGCGCATGCTGTTTCGCATGTATGCGCGGTGGGCCGAGCGGCACAAATATAAGGTCGAGATCCTCGAGGAGACGGCGGGCGACGAAGCGGGCCTCAAATCCGGCACCTTGCTCGTCAAGGGCCACAATGCGCATGGCTGGGCCAAAACCGAATCCGGGGTGCATCGCCTGGTGCGCATCTCGCCTTTCGA
>JALZAY010000248.1 GCA_030948025.1 Pseudomonadota bacterium | reverse complement strand
GGAGTCTTGACCAGCAACGGATCATCCAGTTGCTGACGCAGTCTCTGCAAGATGTGGCTCATCGCCGACTGGCCGACGAACATGCGTTCCGCCGCGCGCGAGACATTCTGCTCTTGCATGAGCAGGTCGAAGGCGACCAGCAGATTCAGATCGAAATTGCGTAACTCCGACATCTCTTGACCACAGCTTGGCTGACGTTTTTGTTCTCGGGGAAGGATCGGACTGGCCGATCAAAACGTGATCGCCCAGCCTGTGATTTTCATTCATACCACCATTAAATCTCGTCATTTCACGGGGCGTCCATGGGCGCCTAGATTGCCGTCACCGCCCCTTACGGTCACATTCACGCCAAGTCGTGACTGCGAACGCTTGGGGCGACACGACATTTGCACAGCAAGCCGGCGGACGTCCGGTCTGGTGAGGAGAATCCGATGACGGCCAAGGCTCTCGAAATTCCACCTAAAACATACACCGGCGAAAAAGCGAGGCTTTCCCGAGCCTATGACTATCTCATCCTGGTGCTGGCCCTGTTCTTGTTCATCGGCGCGTTCCATCTGCATGTGGCCCTGACCGTGGGAGACTGGGACTTCTGGGTGGACTGGAAGGACCGGCAATGGTGGCCCCTCGTCACCCCATTGATGATGATTACCTTTCCGGCGGCCGTCCAGGCAGTCCTCTGGACGCATTTCCGTCTGCCGATGGGCGCGACGCTTTGCATCTCGTGTCTTCTGATTGGAACCTGGATCGCGCGAATCTTCGCCTATCACCTGTGGAACTATTTCCCGATCAACGAGGTGCTGCCGGCGACCATGTTGCCAAGCGCTCTGGTGCTCGACGCCATCTTGATGCTGAGCAACAGCGTGACTGTGACAAGTATCTTGGGGGGAATGTCCTTCGCACTGTTGTTCTATCCCAGTAACTGGCCAATTTTCGGCATGTTTCATGTGCCGGTTGAATATGGCGGCGCTCAACTGACCCTTGCCGATGTGTTCGGCTTCCAGTACATCCGCGCCGGCACGCCCGAGTATCTGCGAATCATCGAAAGAGGCACCCTCAGGACGTATGGCCAAATCGCCACGCCGCTGTCGGCGTTCTTCTCAGCCCTGCTGTGCACTTTGATGTACCCCCTTTGGTGGTACTTGGGCAAAGCGTTTGCGACGACAAGATTCGTTAAGAACATTTAAGCGGAGGACGCAGCCATGTTGAAAGCCATGAAGAATTTACTGGGCATCTTTTGCTTAGGGTTGTGCGGCCTGACGCTTGCCCCGAACGGCGCCGCCGCCCACGGCGAAAAGGCGCTGGAGCCGTTCATCCGTATGCGCACCATTCAATGGTATGACGTACAATGGTCGCAAGAGAAACTGAACGTCAACGACGAGCTGGTCATTACCGGCAAGTTCCATGTCGCCGAGGACTGGCCGCGCGCCGTGCCCAAACCGGATGCGACCTATCTCAACGTCTCATCACCCGGACCAGTGTTTGTCCGCACAGAGCGGTATCTGAACGGGCAGGCTTCGGTTAGTTCCACCGCCCTGAAGCTGGGAGGGGATTACGACTTCAAGATCGTGCTCAAGGCGCGCCTGCCAGGCCGATATCATCTCCATCCATTCTTCAATCTGCACGACGCCGGCGCCGTCATGGGGCCGGGGCACTGGTTCGAAGTCGCTGGTGATGCGGCCGCCTTCACCAATCAGGTGAAAACGCTCAATGGCGACATGATCGACATGGAAACCTATGGCCTTGCCAGCGGCATCGGCTGGCACGCGTTCTGGTTCGCGCTCGGCGCGGCCTGGCTGCTCTGGTGGGTCCGGCGACCGCTGTTCATTCCTCGTTACAAGTTGCTTCAGTCCGGCCAAGAGAAAGCGCTGATCACGCCGCTCGACAGGACCATCGCCATCGTCATGCTGGCGGCCGTGCCATTGTTCGTTCTTGGCGCTAACGCGATGACGGACCGTCAATATCCCAACGCCATTCCACTGCAAGCAGCAATGGATCAAATTGCGCCACTGCCGCCCGCCGTCAACCTCGGCATGGTCCAGATTAAGGTTCAGCGGACGGAATACCACGTTCCCGCCCGCGCGATGACTATCGTCGCGCAAATTCACAACACGTCAAACCAACCGGTCCGGATTGGGGAGTTTGCGACCGCCAATGTGCGTTTCCTCAATCCTGGCGTAGGCCCCTCCCGCAAGGACGACTCCGACACAGTTGTCGCTCCGCAGGGGCTGAGCCTCGACTCCGCCGACCCGATTCAGCCGGGACAATCCCGAACCGTCCGCGTCACGGCGTTGGACGTCTTGTGGGCGACGCAAAGACTGGACGGGCTAATTCGCGATCCTGACAGCAGACTGGGCAGTCTCCTGTTCCTCTACGACGCGACCGGCAAACGCCACATCGCCAGCATCTCGACCGCCGTCATTCCGAAGTTCGACTGACGTCGGTCGCAGACACCCCACTCGCACCACCAAAAACGCCCCGCAAACGTGAACTCGAACGGAAACCGTCATGACCGCCACATCACAAGCCATTTCGCCCAAAAGAGCGCAAGACGCATTCCTCCTGCCATGGTACCTCAGGGATCTCTATAAATATCTGCTGACCTTTGCCGGGCTGACAGTCATGTACGTCGGGTTACGGCTCTATCAGGGTGCCTTCGGCGTTGTGGCCGGCCTCGATTCCTCTGAGCCGGCCTTCGAAACGCATTGGATGCGGCTGTTATACATTGAGTTGACCGTGCTGGCCGTGGTGTTCCCGGCCCTGTGGGGATATCTCTGGTTCACCCGCGACCGGAATATGGACGACATTGCTCCGAAAGAGGAAATCAGGCGTTATTTCACTCTGACCATGTGGATCAGCATCTACACCTTCGCGGTCTATTGGGCCGGCAGTTACTTCGCCGAGCAGGACAATTCCTGGCATCAGGTCGCCATTCGAGACACGCCGTTCACCGCCAATCATATTATCGAGTTCTATTTCAACTTCCCGCTCTACGTGCTTCTGGGTGGTTCCGCCTGGATCTACGCCAGAACCCGATTGCCGCTCTACGCCAAGGGCATTTCCTTGCCGTTGACCTTGGCTGTCGTTGGTCCCTTCATGCTCTTGGTCAACATCGGATTCAATGAATGGGGACATACTTTCTGGTTCCGGGAGGAGTTTTTCGCGGCGCCGATCCATTGGGGATTTGTCCTCGGCGTATGGTTTGCCCTCGCCGTCGCAGGCATCTTGTTGCAACAAGTGAGCCGCCTGATTCAATTGCTCGACCAAATTGAAGACGCGGCTTGACGCCCAAACGCAAGTCGAAGAGCGTTGAGCGGCCTAGGCCAGATGCCGAGGATCCGAACAAATAGCGGCTGCCATGATCTCTTAAGAAACGCTCAAGCGGACTGCCTGCAATGCGACTTGAATCGTTGACGCTCCGATCGATCCGGGCGCGAGCAGTGCTGCTCAAATTGAAACGCCCTGTTGTCGCACGCATTGCGACCCTCCCCGATTGGCCGATGATTCTAATAGACCTTTTGACGGAGGAGGGCATCGTCGGGCGAAGCTACCTCGAGCCGTACACCGCCAAGGCGATGCAATATCTGATCCCGGCGCTACATGATTTTGGCGATATGCTCAAAGGCCGTCAAGTAGCGCCGGCCGAACTGCATGAACGTGCGAGCAAGTCGCTTCATTTCGTGGGCTATCAGGGCTTGGCCATGATCGCGGTGTCGGGGCTCGATATGGCGGCTTGGGACGCGCTGGCAAAGGCGGCTGGCCTCCCGCTCTGCGTGCTTCTCGGGGGCACGGTCGGACCCGTGAAGGCCTACAACAGCAATGGGCTTTGGCTCAGGGATCCGAAGTTGGTCGCCGCAGAGGCGGTGGAACTGCGAGATGAGGGAAGTTTCACCGGGCTCAAACTTCGGCTTGGGCGAGAGATTGCGCGCGATGATCTCACAACTATCAATGCCGTTCGCGCCTCGGTCGGCGATGAGTTTCATTTGATGGTCGATTTCAACCAGGGCCTCAATCTTGCTGCCACATGATCGATAATTTGGGTCTCGACTGGATTGAAGAGCCAATCGTTTACGACAATTTTGCCGGATTCGCGCAGCTCGCTGCCGAATTGAAGACGCCGATTCAAATTGGCGAGAATTTCTATGGAGCCCGCGATCTTCATCGGGCGCTTCAGATGAAATCGTGCGATTTAGTGATGCCGGACTTCATGCGCATCGGCGGCGTCACTGGGTGGCTCAGGGCGGCCGCGATCGCCGGAGCGGCGGGCGTCCCTATCTCCACTCACCTTTACCCCGAGGTCGCCGCTCACGTCATGCGAGTCACAGAGACCGCGCATTGGCTCGAATGGCAGGACTGGGCCGATCCAGTTTTGCAGCAGCCATATAAAATCGTGGATGGCCTGCTGAACATTCCAGACTCGCCTGGCGTCGGCTTGGAATGGAATGAGGATGCGGTGGCAGCTTATCGAGCCGAATTCTAACCACGGACTCCTCGGTTAACACCGTCGAATATCGGTCACGAATGTCCATTCCCGGCGCATCAGGGCTGCGCCAATCCGACCAGCGGATCCGGTTGCTGTGGAATTACCGGCAAACGGTCACTTCGGCAAAGACGCTCAAGATTGGGAAATCCCGAGCGGATGGGTCAGAGCCTTCAAAGAGGCGTGCCGAAAATTGCCCGCCGATAGGAACGCTGACAGACCAATCGCGC
>JALZAY010000247.1 GCA_030948025.1 Pseudomonadota bacterium | reverse complement strand
GCTTGAAGCCGCTCGGCGAGGACATCGAGCTGCAAGGCGCCGACGACGCCAGCGATCGCGCCCGATCCGTCGTTCGGCAAAAACAGCTGGACAACGCCTTCCTCGGCCATTTGGCCCAAAGCCTCGCGCAGCTTCTTCGCCTTCATGGCATCGCCGGTCTTGACCCGGCGAAGGATCTCGGGGGCGAAGCTCGGGATCCCGCGAAAGACGAGATCCTCGCCTTCTGTCAAGGTGTCGCCGATGCGCAAAGTGCCGTGGTTTGGAATACCGACGACGTCGCCCGCATGGGCTTCGTTGGCCAGTTGCCGGTTCTGCGCGAAGAAGAATTGCGGCGCGTTGAGCGCGATATTCTTGCCCGTGCGGACGAGCTTGGCCTTCATGCCGCGCGTCAATTTGCCCGAACAAACGCGCAGAAAAGCGATCCGGTCGCGATGATTGGGATCCATGTTCGCCTGGATCTTGAACACGAAGCCGGTCATTTTTTCCTCGCGTGCATCGACGATTCGCGAAGCTGCCCGAAGCCCGTGCGGCGGCGGCGCGAAATCTTTCAGCGCATCGATCAAGTCGCGCACCCCGGAATTGCGCAAGGCGCTGCCGAAAAAGACGGGCGTCAAATGGCCTTGCAGAAACGGCTTGTCGTCGAAGGCTTTGAGGCCCGCGCGGGCGAGCTCGATTTCATCCCGGGCCTTTGCGAAATCCGCTTCGCTCAAGAGGCCGGCAACGAATGGTGCATCCGGTCCGGAAACAGGCACAGGCACGCTGTCGCGGTCGAGCCGGCGCACCAGATTGCGCCGCAAGTCGAACGTCCCCGCGAAGGCGCGGCCTCGCCCCAGCGGCCAGGTGATAGGGGCGGCGTCGAGCGCGAGCGACTTTTCGATTTCGTCGAGGAGATCGAAAGGGTCCCGCGTTTCGCGGTCGAGCTTGTTGATGAACGTCAGGATCGGAATATCGCGCAGGCGGCATACCTCGAACAATTTGCGGGTGCGCGCCTCGATGCCTTTCGCAGCGTCGATCACCATGATCGCGGAATCGACGGCGGTCAGCGTGCGATAGGTATCTTCCGAGAAATCTTCGTGGCCCGGCGTATCGAGGAGATTAAAGACGCAACCGCCATATTCGAAGGTCATCACCGAGGTGACGACAGAAATCCCGCGCTCGCGTTCGATCCCCATCCAGTCCGAGCGGGTCTGGCGCCGGTTCGCCTTGGCTCGAACCTCGCCCGCAAGCTGAATCGCGCCGCCGAAAAGCAGGAGCTTTTCGGTGAGCGTCGTCTTGCCCGCGTCGGGGTGGGAAATAATCGCAAAGGTCCGCCGCCGGGCGACCGGATCTTGATGGTTCATGCCGATGCTTCGTTGCAAGGGGAGGCCTCGATGTCAATCGCAATGACGCGGGCTCACCCTAACCCTGCATTTGCTAGATTTGCATCGGCGGCCTTTCGTAAGACGGCTTACGAACGCGGTAGCCTTGGCCGCGCAAAATCCGCATTCGGCGACGCGCGCGTCGGCAGGGAAGGCGACGCCAATCCGAACGGGTCGGCCAATAATATCGCCGGGATTTATTCCAAAAAACTTCAATGTGCTGGGCCGGATGCCGCATCCGGAAAATCTCATCGACCCGCTGGTCGGCGGGACCGATGGGCGCGGGTTGTTTGAGAGTCTCGCGGGCGAGGCGAAAGTTGCTTGAATTGTATGCCGTAGCGCTGGAACTCATCCGCAATATCTGGTTGAATTCGTTTCGCCGATTCAATATCGGAATTGCCGCTATCGGTATCTCCCTTTTTCAGCTTGGCGACCCCGCGGCCATAGAGCGAGGCTGCAAGCTTCGGGCCGAGCCCCAGCGCTATGTTGTAGTCGGCAATCGCATCTTCGAGTTTCCCCATTTTTAGGTAGACAAAGGCGCGACTGTCGCGGACGTTGGCATTGTTGGGTTCCAGATCGAGTGCCTGGTTGCAATCCGATAATGCCTGCTGCAGGTGGCCTGTAATCGCACGCGCGTAACAGCGCTCATTCCACAAATCAGCGTTTTTAGGATCTAGCCGGATCGCCTGGCTGTAGTCTTCGTTCGCGCGGTCCCAATCGCCCTTTTTCCCATAGGCCTCGCCTCTGGACACATAGGCGAGAGCAAATTTCGGATCGAGTTCGATGGCTTTGGTGTAATCTTCGATCGCGCTGTCGAAGTCTCCCTTCTTTGAATAGGCCTCGCCTCTGCCGTCATAGAGGTCAGGCTTCGGATTGAGACCGATGGCTTTGGTGAAATCTTCGATGGCGCGGTTCCACTCGCCCTTTTGCAAATAAGCACCGCCTCTGTGGCAATAACAATAGGAACGGCCATATTCTGGGTCGAGGGCAATGGCTTTGGTGAAATCGTCGATGGCGCGGTCCCACTCGCGCTTATCGCTATAGGCTTCGCCCCTTGCCTCATAAGACGGAGCACTCATTGGATCGAGGCCGATGGCTTCGTCGAATGCGCCAAATGCGGCATTTTGATAATTTTTATCCATTTTGTTAAATCTTTCATTAAGTAACACCCCGTACTGAGTGTATACCCAACTGAGCGCTTTGCTAGTTCCCTGATCTTTGTCTTGATCTTTATTTAGTACACGTTTTGCAAATTCTTCCCCCTTGGAAAACCAGGCATCACCTTGACCATTCCCATATAAAAGGCCCATGGCCTCTATGTACGAGTCGGCAAAGTATAAAGATTTTGGCTGGCTGAAATCAAAATGATTTAAGAACATTTCCATCTTATTCATTCTTTTTGCGAAGTCCGACCAAACAATCGACGATTGATTCAAGCAAGCCGATTGGATTTCCTTCAGCGACACGATAATGAGATTTTTCTTTTGCTCGTCAGTGAAATCACCCGGAAGATCGCCATGTTCGATGATCGTCGGCTTGGGATGAAGATTACAACCTCCGTTTTCATTCACCACCCAAACCTTGACGGCCTTATCTCGCTCACGAACTTCTCCAAAAAGGAGAAGATCAGCATGTCTGGCCTTTATCAAATCCCACGCACGTTTTTGCGTCAACTTCGGTGGTTTGCAAATCCTTTGTATAATCAAAGCCCACAGATTCACAAATTGGAACGACCAGAAACCCTTTTTCACCGTGAAAAGCGCTCGTTACCTTTTCTGTGTGCGACCCGTCGGCATCGTATTTCAGCGGGCTGACTAGGACTATGAATTGTGATTTATCGCTAATTAGCGTCTGCTGATACTGACATGCCTTCTCAGCCGTTTTTGTTGCAAGGAAGGTTTGCACGGGTGCCAATAAAGTTGTCGTAATAAAAGTCGCCAAGGCAGCAGTAAGAATGCCGCCAATCCAACGGCAGGCCGTTTGATCCATGCGCTTAAACTTGCCCAAGCGGACATCTTGACAAACCAGCGTAAATAACGAGAGCCATCTTAGACCCGTGCCGGCCCGCGATCAATGCTCCAGGCTGACCGCGTGGCCGCGTAATCCGGAGGTTCTGTGCCCGCGATTTCTGAAACCAAAATCACCCCTGAACTCGTTGCCGCGCATGGCTTGAAGCCGGACGAATATGCGCGCATCCTCGCGCTCGCCGGCCGCGCGCCAACGTTCACCGAACTCGGCATTTTCTCGGCGATGTGGAACGAGCATTGTTCCTACAAATCGTCCCCTAATCCTGAGTTTATCGACGGACGAGACGCGAGCGGCGCGCGCGCATCCAGGTGAGGAAACCTCAAATCGACCAGTCGGCGGCGAGATCGTCGATGTGGTCGATGAGGCCGCGCGTGGTGAGCAGTGCGACGATTTGCGCCGCCGCCTGCCCGGCGGTCTGTTTGTCTAGCCCGACGATAAGCTCGGGCGCTTCCGGTGGCTCATAGGCCTGATCGATGCCGGTAAAATTCTTGATCTCTCCGGCCATCGCCTTTTTGTAGAGGCCCTTCGGATCGCGCGCGATGCAATCCGCAAGTGGCGTAGCGACGAAAATCTCGATGAATTCATGTCTGTCGAGCAATTCGCGCACCATCCGACGCTCGGCCCGGAACGGTGAAATAAAGGAGCATAGCGCGATGAGCCCGGATTGTGTCATGAGCTTTGCCACTTCGCCAATGCGGCGGATGTTTTCGACCCTATCGACCTCGGAGAAACCCAAATCCTTGTTGAGCCCATGCCGCACATTGTCGCCATCGAGCATGATGGTGTGGACGCCATGTGCGTAAAGCCGGGACTCGACGAGATTGGCGATGGTCGATTTGCCCGAGGCGGAAAGGCCGGTGAACCACAAAACGGCGGGTTGGTGATGCTTGATCCGGGCGCGATCTTGCTTGGCGACAGCGAGGCCCTGGAGATGAATGTTGGTCGCGCGGCGAAGCCCGAAAGCGATCAACCCCGCCGCCACCGTGGCGTTGGTGATCCGATCGATCAGAATAAAAGCGCCGGTCGTATGATTTTTCTTATAGGGGTCAAATGCGACCGGCGTGGTCGTGGCGAGATTGCAAAAGCCGACTTCGTTGAGACTCAAGGTTTTCGCCGCGAGTTCGCCGAGCGTATTGACATCGAGACGATGCTTGAGCTCGGTCACCGAGACGGGAACGGTCCTGGTGCCCGCTTTCATGAGATAGGAGCGGCCAGGCAAGAGCTTGCCATCGCTCATCCAAATGAGATGCGCGGCGAACTGGTCGGAGACCTCGGGCCGGTTTTTCGGATCGCACAAAATATCGCCGCGCGCGATATCGAGCTCATCGGCCAGAGTGAGGGTGACGGCATCGCCGGC
>JALZAY010000246.1 GCA_030948025.1 Pseudomonadota bacterium | reverse complement strand
GGGTTGGGCGGCGGCGGATTGGGTGGCGGCGGCGGATTGGGCGGCGGCGGCGGATTGGGCGGCGGCGGAGTGGGCGGCGGGGGCCGGGGCGGTGGCGGCGGATTGGGCGGCAGCGAGGGCGCGGGGACGCCCGAGTCGCGCGCCGAAGCGTCCGAGACGGCTGGCTTTGGGGGAGGTTCCGGCGGCGGCGCGGGCGGAGGGCGGGCTCTTATGCCAGGGGTCCGGATCCTTCCAGATGTCGCGAATAATTCGGTCGTGATCTATGCCAATGCGGAGAATTACCGGATTATTGAAAGGGCGCTCAATCAGCTCGACCGCCCGCAAGCGCAGGTCGCCGTGGATGTGACCATCGCGGAAGTGGCACTCAACAACGACCTCCAATATGGCGTTCAGTTCTTTCTGGGCAGCAGCAACCTTGGGCTCGGCGCCAACAACGGATCGATCATTAATTCGTCAACCGGAAACCCTTTGCACCAGGTCTTTACCTCTACTGGTCAGGGCTTCAATCTTCTCGTCGGCAACCAACTCACCCCGCATGCGGTCATCAACGCCTTGAATCACTATACCACGACCAAGACCCTTGCAAATCCGTCGCTCGTGGTGCTCGACAATCAGGTGGCGGCCCTTCAAGTGGGCGACACGGTGCCGATAACGACAGGCAGCGCGAATATATTGAACACGGCCACTGCCGCCTCCAATACTGTCTTCAATTCCATCACCTACCAAAATACAGGCATTATTTTGAGCTTTCGGCCACACGTCCGTGCCAACGGCGATGTTAACCTCGAAATCGACCAGGAGATCAGCGCGTGCAAGAATTGCAACACCAGCGCCACCGGTAATCTCACGCCGTCGTTCACGGACCGCCACGTCAAGAGCTCGATCCAAGTGCCGAATAGCCAGACCGTCTTGCTCGCCGGCCTCATCCAGGAGGCGCATGACAAGACGCGCGACGGAATCCCGGTTCTCGATCAAATTCCCATCCTGGGCGAAGCCTTTGCGAACAACAACAACAATGCCGTCACCCGCACGGAGCTCATCATCTTCATAAGACCGCAGATCATTCGCGACAGCGTCGATGCTTCATTCGTCGCCGAGGAGCTTCGCTCCAAGATACGCGGGGACAAAACCGGTACACTCCAACCGCCGGGGGCCGTGACCCCATACCCGTTTGGGCTGGTACAATGACCGGGACCCCGCTTCGCCGCGCCGAATTGAGAACGCGCCCGGCGGGAGGTGACGTGGCTGTGGCGGGGCGCGGGACGGCGCCGCGGCGAGAGCTGATCACATACGCCGCCTTCGCTGCCTTCGGATGCCTCGTGGCGATAGCGAGCCTTGTTGCCGCGCCTGGCCGTTCGGGCCTCCTTGGCGGCGCCCTGGGGCTTTTGATGTTCGCGGTAGCGGTGGCTGACGCCCGCGCGTTCATTATCCCCGACAGACTGACCATCGCTGCTTTCCTGCTTGCGTTGACGAATGCGGCGAACGAGGGTTTGGAAAGCATGCCGGAAAACATCGCGGTTGCCGCGTTGCGTGGATTTATTTTGGCCCTTGCATTTTTCGCTCTGCGGGAAATCTACTTGCGGCTGCGCCATCGCCATGGAATTGGCCTTGGCGACGTCAAGCTCGCTGCGGTCGCCGGCGCCTGGCTCGACTGGACGCTCATTCCGGTTGCGATTGAAATCGCGGCCCTCACGGCGCTGATCTTTTACATAGCGAGCCAGCTTGTCCTGCGCCGTCCTTTATGCGCGGCCGCGAAATTGCCTTTCGGGCTTTTTTTCGCGCCGGCAATTTGGTTTTGCTGGCTGCTCAACGCAATATTTTTCGAATTCTAAGGGAGCACGGCCATGAGGATCGTTAGCGTCGCGCAAGGCCGCGGCCAATTCGCCGGCTTCGTCCGCAGTCGGGCGGCGAGAAAGCCGCGCCGATGGCGTTTATGGGCCATGCCCGGTATGCTTGTTTGCGTGGCGATTTTCTCGAACCCCGCCGCCGCGGACGGGTTGCGCAACGGCCTCCGGGCGTTCGCGGCCCATGATTACGTCACGGCGGCCCGCATCTTTACGGATCTCGCCCCGCTCGGCGACGCAAGGGCGCAAACCTATCTCGGCTACATGTTCGCCAATGGCAAGGGCGTGCCGCAAAATTTTATGGTGGCGGCGGGATGGTACCGATGCGCCAGTCAACAGGGGTTTCCAGCGGCGCAGTACATGCTTGGGCTCATGTATGACAAGGGCCAAGGCGTTCCGCAGGACTACGTCATCGCCTATGCGTTGCTTAATCTTGCTGTCGCGGGGGCAGGTCCAGAACGCGAGCATTGGGTCAGGATACGCGACGCCGTCGCTTCGAAATTGAGCCTCATCGAACGGGTCCGGGCGCAACAGCTGGCGTTCGAAGGACTCCTAGGAGGCGGCTGCCTGCCAATCGTCACGGGCTATTAGGCGGCCTCGCTCTTTGCGGCGAATTGCGGTGCATATGACGGCGCGCAATACTATATTGTGCCGGCCAGCGTGCTTGCTTCGTAGACTCAAGCAAATCCGGTTCGTTCGACAGGGGCTCTGGCTTGGCGTCTTGCCGATTCGATCGCCGGCGCGTTAATCTTCGAAATGCCGCCAAGGGCGGTCGCCGTCTGAAAACGCGGGAGATGGCCCTATGAGAACTGTCGTCTGTCCTGGCCTTGGCCGCGAAGTCTCGGCCTTGGGCTTTGGTTGTGCCTCGCTTGGATCGCGGGTTTCCGAGGTGCAAGGATTGCGGGCGCTCGGTCTTGCGTTCGAGCGCGGCGTGACCTGGTACGACGTCGCGCCTCCCTATGGCGATGGCGAGGCGGAGGGAATATTGGGAAAATTCTTGGCCGGCCGCCGGAATCGCGTGGCAATCTGTACCAAATTCGGTATTCCCCGCCCGGTTGTCTCGCCGGCGATCCACCTTATAAGGCCCTGGGCGCGGGCCATGGCGCGGGCGTTTCCGCAATTGCGTGGCGGCATGGCGAAGGCGCGGGTGGCCGGGAGCCGTGACCGGTTGCGCGCGGAACAGATCGAAAGTTCGGTCGTTGAAAGCTTACGGCGTCTGCGAACCGATTACATCGATGTGCTGGCTCTCCACGAGCCTGGGCCTCGGGATTGCGCCAGCGAAGCCATTTTGGGCGAATTGCGGCGCATGATCGAGAAAGGCTACGTCCGCTGCGTCGCGATCGCCGGAGCTCCGGAGGCGGTCGTCGCCGGAGCACGCGCTTCGCAGCTATATAAAATCGCTCAGCTTCCCGATGATCCATTCGTGCGGACGGTAGCGGACGTGAAAGCCGCGCTCGCCCGGGACGCAGCGCTTTTTTTCGTCACTTACAGCGTGTTCGGCGCCCACGAACGCTTGTCGCACCTCCTGGTTGGCGGCGGCGGCCGTCTCGGGGCGCTCGCTTCGCAGCTCGGATACGGTCCTCCATTCATGGCGAGTGAAATGATTTTGGATTATGCTTTCGCGGCCAATCCCGACGGCGTGGTTCTCGCTTCGATGTTCACCCCTGCCCATATCGTAATGAACTGTGCCAGGGCAGCGCGGCCGCCGCGGAAGGACATCGGCCCGTTCATGCAAAAATTCGTCGTCGCGGACAACCCGTGACGGTTTTTTGAACAGCGATGCGGGAGGCTGATAATGTTTCGATCTAGTGGTGAAAGTCACACGCTTGATACCCGTTAGCGGCGAGCGCCGAACGGCTTGGCTGGGTGGATTCCAGTCCGTCCGATTTCGAGCTCATCCAGCGAAACCCGGTCATAAAGTTTGAGCGGCGAGCATCAGATGGGATCGGTTTTGGGCAGAAAGGCAAAAACACCGCTGGGTTTGGTGACGAGACTCCCAGTCTCCGCGACGTCGTAACGGGCTAACTCCCGCAGGCGAGAAATCGGAAGGTGCGCACGCCAAGGGTCGCCGACAACCGCATATATGCCGCAACGCGAACATCGATCGAGGAATGCGGTGACGCGTTCAGACAAATCGGGCGCATAAAAAAGGTCACCGACAAGAACTACATCAACGGCCGGCGGCGTCCCGCCCGTCAAATCGCCGTGCATGACAGAGACAACCGCTCCGTTGAGCATCACGTTCAGCCTCAAGGCCGCGACGGCATAACGATCGACTTCCGCCGCAATTACCTCGCTAGCGCCTGCCTTTGCTGCTGCGATCGCCACTAGACCCGAGCCCGCACCTAAATCAAGCACACGACGACCAACCACAAGGTTTGCATTATCAAGAACATGCCGGGCAAGGGCCAAACCTCCGGCCCAGTAATATGCCCAATAGGGTGAATCAAACCCATTTTCATCTTGTTTCGCCAGCCGCCCGAGACCGCTTGAAGGAGATGCCTTGTGCAACTGTATTTCAGGAATGTCGGGTACCGGCATCACGGGCAAATTATTCTGGATAAACGCCGTCGCATCCAATTCTTTCATGCCAGAGATATATGCAAACTTGAGTTTGCCGCAACACCGGAACTGATCGAAAGAGATGGTCGCCCCAACAAATGGATACTTGGCTAGCGCGCGACGGTTCATTCTCAGGCTCCGAGCGGTTACGCGATGTCCTGACATGGGGCTCTCCAGCTGTGCATTGAGCGCCCGTTGTTTGATAGAATAGCGGTGCGCCGCTTCAAGCCAGCGGCGCGTTCAAGATCCAGCGATGGCCGAAGGGATCGCGAAACGTCGCGACCCTGGTTCCCCAAAAGGAATTGGTCGGGCTCGTCTCGACTTTTGCGCCGAGACCGGTGGCC
>JALZAY010000245.1 GCA_030948025.1 Pseudomonadota bacterium | reverse complement strand
TGCACGTCGTCATGGACAACGCGTCGAGCCACAAGACCAAACTGATCCGCAGTTGGTTCGCCAAGCGTTCGCGCTGGCACGTCCACTTCACGCCGACGTCCTCATCCTGGGTCAATCAGGTCGAGCGCTTCTTCGCGCTCTTGTCCGAGCAGCAGATCAAGCGCGGCGCGCATCTATCCGTAGCCGAACTGGAAGCCGCGATCACCGCTTATATCAAAATCAGAAATCCCGCGCCCAAGCCGTTCCGCTGGACAAATTCCGCCGATGACATCCTCAATCCATCGAACGCTTCTGCCGCCGCACACTCGACACCCACGCAAAATGTGCATAGGAACTTCGGAATCGGGACACTAGGTTAGTTTGGCAAAGCCCAAACCCGCGCGTCCAAATGTTTCTCCGTACCGTCGATGAGCCCGTTCCGGCATTACAAGAGTCCTGACCCGCGCGCCCACTGAGCGTTCCGGCTACTCGCCCCTCAAGGACCGGAATGCCTAATTGCCGGCCAGAGACTGGGGCGCGCCAGCCTACCCCGAGAGAGTACGTTCGCGACCGTGCGTCATCGAACGATCCGTTCGAAAGGTTGTTTGTCGAACAAGACCGCCTTTGCCATGGTGTTCAAGCTCGTCGAGGACGCACAGAAAACGTGGCGACGTCTCGACGGACAAAACCTGTTGCCAAAACTCATCGCCAATGTGAAATTTAACGATGGAATAGAGGCACGCCTGACTCAAGCCAAAGCCGCCGCCTGACCCAAACGCTGTCACCAAAATTCGGCGATACCTCAGCACGCCGGACGCTGGAGGACTTCGAGTTTTGGGAGTGCCCGTGATCGAAGCGGCATAATTCGGAAATCCAGTAATCGAACGATGCTAACGTTTAACCGAGCTTTGCAAGGGTGATCAGACAACGTGATGCCAACCGGTCGAACCGGAGATTGGGACACCTCGCCAGGCAACATGCAGCAATAACTGCGACGCTTTGATTGAGACCCGATCCGCGAACTAATATCATGCGACGCGCACGCAGACAGACCTTACCAAAGTTTCATTCGACCGCCATGGCGGCTTAAGCCAGCTATCCCCATGTTAATCGGCAGCAAGACGGCGCGCCGTCCTGAATTTTGCAATGGAGAAATCAAACAATGTCTAATATCCTGCCCCTTCGGTCCGAAAATATGATTTCACCGCCCCTAGTCTGGCGCCTGCGCCGCGTGATCCGCGCGACATCGCTTCTTATTGTCGCGGCCGTGGCCCTGGCCGTAGCGGTTTGGGCCTGACGGCCAACGCCGCGACGACCCAGAGCAAAATTGCCCCAGAAGAGATCGAGCACGACGGCCAGATAGAGCCACCCTTCCTCGGTTGGCAGCAGGTGATGTCGGCGAACCAAACCTGATTGGGCCGCCAGGCGACGAATTTCTGGTCGAGCCGGTTGGGGGCGATCGGCAAATCCCGATGGCTGTCGGTGGTGCATACAAGAAACCGCCGCGGCGTTATTATGCCGTGATGACGCATGAGGCGTTCGACGCGGCGACGGCTCGCCGTGTGCCCCTGGGCGCGCCACATCGTCCCCGATGGGGATGCCGACAAGTCCTACATGGACGAGGGCGTGCAGATTCTCGAACGGGCGCGGAACGCCCAATGCCTGTTCGAGCGAAAGGAACCGCGCCAGAAACGCGGCTTGCTCAACTTCGTACTATCGAACTGCACCTGGGAGGACGGCGAGGTGGTCGCCACTTTCCGCCAACCATTTGATTTTGTTAGCGGAAACCACCGCCATCGCATCCCGCCATGGGGCGGGAAACACGGCCAACTCGTCTAAAAGTGAGATTTGGCTGCACACAGAAGGATTCGAACTCAGAACTGCAACTTAAAATTAAGTCATTCCCGATTTCCGCGATGAATGCGACTCGAAAAAGACTCAGCGTTTGAAGAAGATTGCGCTCATAGGCCAATGTGGGCCATTCACCTGGAGGGTGCGATGGGGGCGTCGCAGACAGTTCTGCCGTTCAAGCTGGCGGCGAGCGACGAATCGGGCGGCTTCCGCGAAAGGGAGAGCGTACAGTGAGGCCGGAGACGCCCGGGCAAATCTGGGTCGCCTGTCTACGTCGGGGTCTGACCGGCTAGAGCTCGCACTGCTTCGTCGACGCTATGAAACAGCCGGTCGGGTCCGAGTTGCGCGTCGATTCCAAACCGGTTCAGCGCTTCTTGCGCGCGGATGGACTCGAGCCGCGCTATCGCGAAAACAATGTGCTCCTTTTGGCAATGGCTGATTAGATCGCGCAGCACTTGCGCGGCGGTGAAGTCAATTTCCAGAATCGCGCTCGCTTCCACAATCACGAGCCGCACTGGCTCCGGGGCATTGCGCAAGGCCGCCAGAACGTCGCGGCGAAAATGATAGGCATTGAGGAACGACAGCGGCGCCTGGAACGCCACCACGACGAAGTTGGGCAATGTCTCGGCGCGACGATGCGGGATTGGCGGCCACCAAATGGATGTGCCGGGGACGCGTTCAAAGACGATAGCGTGGGCGCGCGTTGTGCTCCAGATTCCATGCAGCAACGACAGCACTATGCCAATGGCCACGCCCTGCTCGATCGGCGCCGCGACGATGGCCGCCCATGTGGCGATGATCAGCAGGAATTCGCCGAACGCCTGGCGGTAGATCGCGGCCATCTCTCTGAGCCGGATGATCCTGAGGCTAACAAACAGCAGCACGCCGCCCAAAGCGGCATTAGGAACGTGCGTGAGCAGCCGTGCGCCGAAGGCCAACATGGCGACGACGATGGCAGCCGCCACGAGCCCCGCGAGCTGCGACCGTCCGCCGGTCTCAGAGACGATTGCCGTGCGCGGCGGGCTGGCGTTGACCGGAAAGGCGCCGAAAAGGCCGGACAGGATGCCGCCGGCGCCGACGCCCACGTAATCGCGCTCGACATCGGGTGGCTGATCCGGATCCGACGGGAAAGAGCGCGTCGTCGCGGCAGTCTGCACCATGACGATGGCCGCGATGAGGAGGCCCAACGGAATGAGATGCGCCACTTCGTTGATGGATGCGGACGGGATCGACAAAGGCGGGCCACGTCCCGCTACGGTCCCGACGACAGCGACGCCACGGTCTTCCAGCCCGAACGCAATGACCGCCCCGGTCGCAAGAGCGAGCCCAATGAGTGCGCCCGGAACGCGCGCGCTGAGCCGTTCCGAAATTCCGATGATTGCCAAGACGCCCAGGCCGATGCTCAATGGGAAGAGATTAGCATCGCCGAGATGAGCGGCCAGAAACAGCGCGCGCCGAGTTATCGGTCCGTCCTGATGAGGCAGCCCTAGCACGCTTGGCAGCTGCGAGATCAGAATGTGAACCGAGATGCCGGCGAGAAAGCCCGTCGTCACGGGAACCGATAAGAGATCGGCGATCCAGCCCAGACGGAAAAGGCCGCCCGCGACAAGCGCGACGCCAACCATCAGGGCCAAAACGGCGGCCGACGCCGCATAGTCCGCGGAGCCGGTCGTCGCCAAAAGGGCGAGCCCGCCAGCGAAAATTGGCGTGATCGTCGAATCCGCTCCGCATGACAGGAAGCGGCTGTCCCCAAAGATCGCGAAGGCCAGCGACCCTGCCAGAAACGCGAAGAAGCCGATCTCCGGAGAAAGCCCAGCGAGGCGCGCAGTAGCCATCTGTTCAGGGATGGCGATGGCCGCCAGCGTCAGGCCTGCAACGAGGTCTTGCGGCAGGAAGCCAAGGCGATAGGCGGCAAGCGAGCGAAATATAGGCCAGCTTCGGTCTGGAATAGCAGAGCTAGAACGAGGGGAGTCGTGCGCCGTTCCCATAAGCCCAACGTTTCGATTCAATTCTGATGGAGCGACCGTGGTTCGCTAGCTAGAGCGCGCTAATGAACCCTTGATTGGAGGATTTGCAACAATATACAAAATCAGCACCGAAGGGTCGCGGCCGCGGCGTCGCTTATCACCGCTCGTTCAACACACGGATCGCCATGGCGAGATCTCGGCCAACAGTGCGACGATCAAAGTCGACCACGTTGTCGCCGCCGTCGACTGCGGTGTGGCAATCAATTCGGATATCGTCACTGCGCATGATGGCAAGCCTTTGAAATCTAATACTCCAACCTCACGTGATACAGAAGGCCGCAGGGTTACACAGCCCTGCCCGCATACAAGAACGGCGAAGACGCGCATGGCACCGAACGAGCCTGTTGAAGTTGAGCTGAAGCTGCTGCTGCCCGAACACGCACGGGCCGCGTTGGAGCGGCACCCGGCACTACAGGCGCCGTGTGCAACTGCGCCCGAGACACGGGAGGAGTACACCGTTTATTTCGACACGCCCCTGCTGAGCCTCGCCGGCAAGGGCCTCAGCCTGCGTGTTCGTCGGTGCGGTGACGCGCGGGTCCAGACCCTCAAGTCGGCGGGGGACGGTTACACAGTGGCGGCGTCCCGCGGCGAATGGGAATGGCGGATCGATCAGGACGTGCCCGACCTCTTTTGCGTCGCGGAGACGCCGTTCGGTGCGGAGATCGCGGCGGAGGGGGCTTCTGGACTGCAGCCGGTCTTCGAGACCGACATCCGGCGCACCGTGCGTAGCCTCCGCCTGGCTGGGGAAACCGTCGCCGAAGCCGCCATCGACGTGGGCCGGGTCTTCGCCGGCGAAGCAACACAAGACGTCAACGAGCTCGAACTCGAGCTGAAGCGGGGCGCCCCCGGCCCCCTCTATCGCCTCGCACTCGACCTCCACGCCACAGTTCCGTTCATCATCGGTGTCGAGAGCAAGGC
>JALZAY010000244.1 GCA_030948025.1 Pseudomonadota bacterium | reverse complement strand
AGCAATGGATTTAAGCCGCTGGCGGTCGGTCGAGTCGGTGATCTTGCGCGAGATGCCGCCGCCCCGCGCGGTATTCGGCATCAAAACCGAATAGCGCCCGGCAAGCGACAAATAGGTTGTCAGCGCCGCTCCTTTGTTGCCGCGCTCCTCCTTGACGACCTGCACGAGGAGAACTTGGCGGCGTTTGATGACCTCCTGGATTTTATACTGCTTGCGCTGGCGGTGCGGGCGAGCCGGCATCTCTTCCATCGCATCGCCGCCGAGCTGTTCAATCTCGGTCGCTTCGTCCTCGCCTTCATCGTCGGTATCGCCACCAAGCTCGCCAGGCTGCGGCGTGGCCGCGTTCGTTGGCAAGGCGCCGTCGCTCGCAACGGCGATATACGGACCTTCTAGCTCCGCCACCGGGCCGGCGTCGTCCCGCGCAAGGCCAGTTGTGGATTCGACGGCGGTCTCAATGAGGGGCGCTTCACCGGCGCGATCCAGCCGCCCGGATTCCGGGATGGAGCCTTCGTCCGCCATGGCATTTTCGGCACGCGCGCCGGCGGATTCTTCTGGCGGGGCCAGAAGGGAAGCCTCCACGGTGCGTTCTCCTTCGAAGGGCTCCGGTCCCGCCTCTTCGCTTTCCGCCTCCGGGCGGACAGGATCTTCGGCGTCCCCGGCCTCGCCGGTATAGGCCTCGGACAGGATTGGGTCCACGTCGCGCCGTTTCTCGGCGCGGGTGCCATTGCGATCGCCCCGCCGGTAGCGGCGGCTGCGGCGCTGCGGCCGGGAAACGTCTTCTTCCTCGTCGCGTTGAACCCTCGCCTCTTCCTCGATCAGGGCCTGACGGTCGGCGACCGGAATCTGATAATAATCAGGGTGAATTTCCGAGAAAGCAAGAAAACCATGCCGGTTGCCACCGTAGTCGACGAAGGCGGCCTGAAGCGAAGGCTCGACCCGCATGACCTTGGCGAGATAAATATTGCCGCGAAGCTGTTTCTTGCTGGCGGCTTCGAAATCGAATTCCTCGACCCGGTTACCGCGAAGGACAACCACTCTGGTTTCTTCGGGGTGAGACGCATCGATAAGCATTTTGTTGGCCATGTGAAACTCGTTCAGGCGCGACGCGCATAGGGCCAGTGCCGCCAGCCAAGGTCCGCAAACCGGACGTCGGGGCTAGGCGTGGCCGACGCAAGGCCGCATCACGCAATGGATGGGAGAGTAAGTGAGAAAAAGGCGGCGGCGTGGGGCGGCATGACGCGCCGCCGCCCGGCGTTCCGCCACGGGACAAACTGGGACGCGCCGCGCGGTTATAGGTAAGACCGGTCCGGCGGCTTCGGTCCTTGCGGCGATCGCAACGGATGAACTCGGGAATCACGCCTTTGGAAGCAACAACCACGGCCGGCCACGCAACCGCAAGGATGCCATAACCCAATTGATCGACGGCCGCTAATAGCCCCATTGCGGGACAGGTCATATCCTCGTTACCTATCGGGAACGGCGCCCCTAAACGGGAACCGTCCAAACATCGGTCCTGGCAGGCGGCACCTCGGGGAAGCCCTAGTTCCAGGAGCGCCAGAAGCAGCTTTGTTCCAGCTCCGGCTTTCGTATCGGGACGCAACCACCTGAAATACCAATAATAGGCGGCGCACCGCTGGAAATTCCCGTGACCCTGATTCGCAAATTTCCGGGCCCGGAAAAGAACTGTTATTTATATCGGGTTTCTGGACTGTTTGGCAAGTTTTCCTTTGCGCTGTGTCCGCGTGGTGACGGTTTTCGCGGTGGGTTTCTGGCAGGATCATGACTCGTTAACCTCGTTGATCCTAAAAACGGAAAGCCAGGTTCACGCGTCGCGAAAGGCAAACCCGGGGCGAATCGATGGCGGAGAGCGCTTTTTTCTGCAAAGCCGTTGGCGCGGCAACCGCCATGGCGCGGGCGGGTATGGCGGTGCTCGCCGCCGGTTGGCTGACGCTTCTGCCTCCGGCCGGGCGATACTTTGGCTTGCGCGCGAATGCCGCGATGGTTCAGCCCGAGCCAGGCGAGCGTCCGGCCGCCAATGCGGCGAGGATCGAGCAGAGCGGCGATCGCGCCAAGCTCATATTCGAGCTATCCGCGCCCCTGGACGCCACGGCCTTTGTCCTTGCCGATCCTGATCGGGTCATCGTCGATTTGCCGCAAACCGATTTTGCGCTGGACCCGGAGACCGGCAAAGCGGAAGACCCGCCGCACCGGAAAACCGGCCTCATCGCCTCCTTCCGATTCGGGCAGCTCGCGCCTGGAAAGTCGCGTATTGTCATCGATCTTGGTGCCCCTGCACTGGTTTTGCGGGCGGCTAGCGATAAATTGGATAGTGACGGCCACGCACGCCTCGTCATCGAGCTCGCCAAAACGGATCGCCGGAGTTTCCAGGCCGCCGTGCAAAGAGCGCGGCTCCAATTGGCGGCGGTGGCGCAACCCAAGAAGGCCCAAAAGCCCGAACCGGAATCGGAAAAGCCGGTCATCATGATCGATCCTGGCCATGGCGGAATCGACCGAGGCGCCATGGTGAAAGGCCTCATCGAAAAGGAGGTGGTGTTCGATTTCGCCAAGGCGGTCGCGGCCAAACTCGATGCGGACGGCCGTTTCAAGGTCGTCATGACGCGTGACGGCGACAGCTTCGTTCCCCTGTCCGAACGCGTGCGGATGGCGCGCGACGGAAATGCGGCCCTGTTTGTCTCGATTCACGCCGACACTTTGTCAAGTGCGGCCGATGTTTCCGGCGCGACCGTCTACACAGTATCGGATCGCGCCTCGGACGCCGAAGCCGCGCGGGTGGCCGAAAAAGAGAACCAGTCCGACGCGGCGGCCGGACTGGACAAAACCGAGGACGCCAGCGACGTTTCCGGCATTTTGTTCGATTTGACACGGCGGGAAACCCGCGCCTTCAGCCACATCTTCGCGCACACTTTGGTGAACTACTGGCGGGTCGCGTGCCGGCTAAACAAAAATCCGCGGCGTTCGGCCGGGTTTCTTGTTCTGAAGGCGCCCGACGTTCCGTCCGTCCTTTTGGAACTCGGCTATCTTTCCAACGAAAAAGACGGACTGGCGCTCACTTCGGCGCAATGGCGCGACAAGGCATCGAGCCAAGTCGCGGAGGCAATCAAAGCTTTCTTCGCGGCACGGGAGAGCGGCGCAACCGTGACCAAGACCGATCCCGATCGGGCGCCGGTTGGAAAAATACCGTCGGCCGGGCCGTAAATTCCAAAATATTTTTACGGCGAAGAGCAAAATCCGGGATCGCAACCAATGGCGGCTCCATGCAATCGTCGATACAGGCGATTTTACCGCCCTTGACCGGAGCGCTTCATTATTCGTGGCGTAAAGCGCCGCTTCATTCGACAAATTTTCAACACAAAAGCGCCGCACGGAGAAGACGGCAAAGTCGGTGTTGGGCGATAACAAGTGGCCCACCGCGATTCCAAACCGGGCATCCGCCGGGCGCGGGCACGGCGATCTGGCCGGAATATTCGCATATCCAAGCCATTATTTGGCTTCGATTTACGTGGCCTTATAGATGAGCGGCCGCCGTCGAGCGCCGGTATTGCTTTTAGGTCCGCTGTATTATTGATTTCGCCCGGAAAGAATTTCCGGAATTCAAAAGGCCAGGTTGCATGCGGCACATAACCCGTTTCCTCGGTTTCGTTTTCGCGACTGGCGCGATCGTGTTCGTCATTGGGGCTTGCGCGGCGGGGCTTTTGGTTTGGAAATTCGAACGAGGCCTGCCGGATTATACGACGCTCAAGGATTACGAACCGCCGGTGATGACGCGGGTCCATGCGAGCGATGGATCGCTTATCGCCGAATATGCCCGCGAGCGGCGTCTTTATCTTCCGGGCGCCGCCATCCCGGCCCTCGTCAAGGCGGCGTTTATCTCCGCCGAGGACAAGAATTTCTACACCCACGCGGGCGTCGATCCGGAGGGCATTGTTCGCGCCCTTATCGTGTTCCTTCAAGGCGACAAGCATGTCCAGGGCGCCTCGACCATCACCCAGCAGGTCGCCAAGAATTTTCTGTTAACGAACGAGCGGTCCTTCGAGCGCAAGATCCGCGAGGTGCTTCTCTCGTTTCGGATCGAGGGCGCCTATTCCAAGGAGAAGATTCTCGAGCTTTATCTCAACGAAATTTATCTCGGGCTCGGGAATTACGGTGTCGCCGCCGCGGCGCTGAACTATTACGGCAAGTCCGTGCATGAGCTTACGATCGCGCAAGCCGCCTATCTCGCCGCCTTGCCGAAGGCGCCGAACAATTATCATCCTTTCTTGAAGCACGAACGGGCGATCGAGCGGCGCAATTGGGTCATCGACCGCATGGTCGAGAACGGCTATGTCTCGCGCCAGGACGGCGAGAAAGCCAAGGCCGAGGGGCTCGGCGTCAATCCCAGGGTCCTTTCGCCCAATGCTTTCGCCGCCGGCTTTTTCGCCGAGGAGGTCCGCCGCGAACTCAGCGATCGTTACGGCGAAAAGAAACTCTATGAAGGCGGTCTTTCGGTTCGCAGCACGCTCGATCCGAAAATGCAGCTGATGGCAAGACGCGCCCTGGTCGACGGCCTTGTCCGCTACGACGAGGCGCATGGTTTTCGTGGTCCCATGCGCCACATCGACATCAGCCAGGATTGGGGGATTCCGCTTGCCGATGTTCCGGCCTTGGGCGATGTCGCACCTTGGCGGCTCGCCGTCGTTCTCGATGCCACCGATGCCGGCGCGCGAATCGGCTTGCAACCCCACCGGGAAAAATCCGGCGAGATCGAGCGCGAACGCGAAT
>JALZAY010000066.1 GCA_030948025.1 Pseudomonadota bacterium | reverse complement strand
GGGCCGGCGCCGGGCAGCATGGATGCCGAGGAAGCGGGCGATCTCTACGACCGCGCCGTCAATATCGTTCTGCGCGACAAAAAATGCTCGACGAGCTACATCCAGCGCCGCCTGTCGGTCGGCTATAATAAAGCGGCCTCTCTCGTCGAGCGGATGGAACAGGAAGGCGTGGTCGGCGCGCCCAATCATTCGGGAAAGCGCGCGATCCTCGCCGGCGGCGGCATCGACCGGGGCGCGTTCGATATTGCGGACGATGGGTGATTTGGCGCGCTCGCGCCGCATATGTGTTCGCTGCCTGTTTCAGGCGGTTTGGATGCTTGGCTTTGCTCGCCGCCTCTATCCGCCCCTTGAGATGGCGCCTCATAGTCGACGGGGCTTCGGAATAACGGCATATTTTGCCATCAAAGACTATAAAACTTGTGGATATTTACGAATCGGCTCAATATTGTCGTCGGCGTGTACGCGCTTTTGAAATTTGGTGGCTCTGTTTGGCGGCCGAAAACGCCAATCCGAGGTCAGACTAATGCTCACGAAAAAAGGAAAATATGGTCTTAAGGCGATGGTTCACCTTGCCGGACGCCCGGTGGGCGAGGCAACGCTCGTGAACGACATCGCCAACGCGAATGAAATTCCGAAAAAATTTCTCGACACGATTCTCGGCGAACTGCGCAACGCCGGCTTCGTCTTTTCAAAAAAGGGCAAGGGCGGCGGCTACTCATTGGCCCGGCCGGCGCATGAAATCAAGGTTGGTCATATCGTTCGCGTCCTTGATGGGCCGCTCGCTCCCGTCGCCTGCGCAAGCAAGAATTCCTATCGGCGCTGCGAGGACTGCGCCGACGAGCTACATTGCTGTGTCCGTCTCGTCATGCTCGAAGCCCGCAACGCGATCGCGACCGTGCTCGACAATCGCACGCTCGCGGAGATGCGGGCGCTGGCCGGCAACGACGAAGAAAATCTTTTGCATTGCATTTGACGCTCAAAGTGCCGGCGAGGAAGCCCGCCCGGCGCGCCGCGCTCCGCAAATTTTCATCTCGCGTGATCAAAACCGGGTCAACCCAAGCGAACGGTCTGGACGGCGCCATCGAGAAGCTGCTCGATCGCCGTGGCGACGGCATCGACCGGCGCCATCCCATCGACCGTTTTCAGGACCGCCTTTTTCGCATAAAAGGCGGCGACGGGCGCCGTCTCGGCGTGGTAGGCGGCGAGCCGGGTTTTGAACGCCTCCGGGGTGTCGTCGGCGCGCACCGCTCCGCCGCACGCGAGGCTATCGTTCGCGCGCTTGGCGATCCGCGCAAGCAGGGCCGCCTCGTCCACCTTGAGTTCGATGACGGCATCGAGATCCAGGTTCCTGGCGCCCAGCATTTTGGCCAAGGCCTCCGCTTGACGCACCGTGCGCGGGAATCCATCCAGGATAAAACCCGCTTTGGCGTCTGGCGCCGCGATACAATCGGCGACGATGCCAACCACCGTCTCGTCCGGCACTAGGCCGCCCTTGTCCATGATCGCCTTTGCCTCGAGCCCGGCCGGCGTTGCGGCGTTGACCGCGGCGCGCAGCATGTCTCCCGTGGACAATTGCGGAATATGATATTTCTCCTTGAGCCGCGCCGACTGGGTGCCTTTTCCCGCGCCGGGCGGTCCAAGAAGGACCAGTCTCATCGGCGTTTCCCCCGCAATTTGGCTTTTTTCACAAGGCCCTCATACTGATGCGCCTGCAGATGGCCCATGATCTGAGCCACCGTGTCCATGGTGACGCTGACCACGATAAGGAGAGACGTTCCGCCGAAATAAAACGGCAGCGCCGCATAGGAGATCAGCATTTCCGGCAACAGACAGATAAGGGCGAGATAGGCGGCGCCGAGAACCGTGACGCGGGTCAGGATTGTGTCGATATATTGCGCCGTCCGTTCGCCCGGCCTTATCCCCGGCACGAAGCCGCCGTGTTTCTTGAGATTGTCCGCCGTCTCCACGGGATTGAAGACAATGGCGGTGTAGAAAAATGCAAAAAAGACGATCAGCCCGACATAGGCGACCATGTACAGCGGGCGGCCGTGACCGAGATAGGTCGTGATGGTCGCGAGAACTCCGGTGCCGCCCTGGCTCTGTGAGAAATTGGCGATCGTGACCGGCAACAGCAAAAGCGAGGACGCAAAAATCGGCGGGATGACCCCCGATGTATTCAGCTTCAGCGGCAAAAAAGAAGTTTGGCCCTCGTAGATTTTATTGCCTTGCTGACGTTTGGGGTAGGTGATCAGAAGCCGCCGCTGCGCCCGTTCCATGAACACGATGAAGGCGACCACCGCAATCGACATCGCCAGCACCCCGATGATCAGTCCCGTCGAGATCGCGCCCTGGCGGCCGAGTTCCAAGGTATTGACGATGGCCGAGGGAAAAGCCGCGACGATGCCGGCGAAAATAATCAGCGAGGAGCCATTGCCAATGCCGCGCGAGGTGATCTGTTCGCCGAGCCACATCAGAAACATCGTGCCGCCCATTAAGGTCAACACGGTGGAAATGCGGAAGAACAGGCCAGGTTCGAGGACAACTCCGGGCTGGCCTTCGAGTCCCACCGAGATGCCATAGGCTTGGAAGGCAGCGAGAACGACCGTCAGATACCGCGTGTATTGATTGATGACCTTGCGCCCGGACTCGCCCTCCTTCTTCAAAGCCTCCAATGTCGGGAAGACCGACGTCAGCATTTGGATGATGATCGAGGCGGAGATGTAAGGCATGATGTTCAACGCGAAGATCGCCATGCGCTGGACCGCGCCGCCGGCGAACATATTGAACAATTCAAGAACGCCCTGCCGGTTGCCGGTAAAGCTCTTTTCAAAAACCGCGGGGTCGATTCCAGGCAAGGGGATGTAGGTCCCCAGACGATAGATGACCAACGCCGCGAGCGTGAACAAAATACGTTTTTTGAGTTCCTCGGCCTTGCCGAACGCACTCCAATTGATATTCGCCGCGAGCTGCTCCGCCGCCGATACCATTTACTGCTCCCTTGACCCGCGAGGTGCCAGAACGTTGTTGACCATTTGACTTCCAGGGGACTCAGAAAGTTCCAAATCTCCTCCCGACGCCAACCGTTGTCGAGGCCAGGACATTTAAAGCAACGCCTTTTGCGGCAGGCGCATTCTCCGGCCGGCCGGCTGGACAACGCCGGCCTCGCGTCTTGGCGGCGAACTTAAGCCCCGGCCAGCGGAGGTTCGATTTCCTTTGTTAACAAAACGATCGACCCGCCGGCGCCCTCGATCGCCGCCACCGCGCTCTTCGACGCCGCCGCCACCTCGAAGACGAGTTTTGCCGCAAGCGCGCCCTTGCCCAGGATCTTGACGCCATCGCGCGGTTTGGCGCAGACACCGGCGCCGATCAACGCCTCGATCGTCACTGGGGCCGCCGCATCGAGCTTGCCCGCATCCACCGCGGCCTGAACGCGGCCGAGATTGACTTCATTATAGCGGATCGAAAATGGGTTCCAGAAGCCGCGCTTTGGCAGCCGCCGATGCAGCGGCATCTGCCCCCCCTCGAAGCCCTTGATCGCGACACCGGTTCGCGCTTTCTGTCCCTTGACGCCCCGCCCGCAAGTCTTACCCTTTCCAGACCCGATCCCGCGCCCGACCCGCATGCGCGGCTTCAACGCCCCGGCATTGTCGGCTATATCGTTGAGTTTCATCGTCTTGTCCCCGCTTGGTCCCGCGCCGCGTCGACAATGCGGACGAGATGCGCCACTTTCGCGATCATGCCCCGCACGGCGGCGGTGTCTTCAAGCGAGGACCGCCGGCCGATCTTGTTCAGACCAAGACCGACAAGCGTCGCGCGTTGCGACGCGGGACGCCCGATTGGACTCTTGATCTGTTCCACGATGATCCGGGCCACGGGGTTTTCCGTCATGGCTTGTTCCCTTACGCTTCGCTCGCGGCTTCCGTTTCGCCACCTTGCCCGCCACCTTGGCGGCGAGCCTGGAGAGCGGATACCTTGAGGTTGCGCCGCGCCGCGACGGCGCGAGGCGAGTCTTCCCGTTGCAAGGCATCGAAGGTCGCGCGCACCATGTTATAGGGGTTCGATGATCCTTGCGACTTGGCGACGACATCATGCATGCCGAGGGTCTCGAAAATGGCGCGCATCGGACCGCCGGCGATGATGCCGGTTCCGGCCGGCGCCGCGCGCAGCACCACGCGGCCCGCCCCATGCCGCCCATTGACGTCATGGTGCAAGGTGCGGCCCTCCCGCAGCGGCACCCGGATGAGCGAGCGCTTCGCGGCTTCGGTCGCCTTGCGGATGGCTTCGGGAACCTCGCGGGCCTTGCCATGGCCAAAGCCGACCCGGCCCTTCTGATCACCGACGACGACGAGCGCGGCGAAGCCGAATCTGCGGCCGCCTTTCACCACCTTGGCGACGCGATTGATATGGACCAAACGATCCATAAACTCGCTGTCGCGATCCTCGCGATCGCGGCCCCGGCCGCCTTCCCCGTCACGCGCCATCTGTCTGTTCCATTTTCCCATCCGCCTCGCGTTGATTCCGCCTCGCGGCCCACAGCTTATTTGCCGATCGCCTTAAAATTTGAGACCGCCTTCGCGGGCGCCTTCCGCCAGCGCCTTGACACGTCCGTGATACATATAGGCACCGCGGTCGAACACGACTTCGCTTATTCCGGCCCGCCCCGCCCGCTCGGCGAGCTGCTGACCGACGATCTTCGCCGACTCCACCGTTGCCCCGCTCTTCAGGCCTTCCCGGTTGGCTTTTTCGAGCGACGACGCGGCGGCGAGGGTGCGGCCCAAGCCATCGTCGACGATCTGGCAATAAATCTGCTTCGACGAGCGGAAGACAGTCAGCCGCGGCTTGCCATAGGCGTGGGCCCGGAGCGAACGCCGGACACGCGCCTGGCGGCGGGCCGTCACCGCGTTATCTTTTGCCATGCGCTCAAATCCTTGCTTGCGTCTCTTCTACTCTACTTCTTCTTGCCTTCCTTACGGAAGATAAATTCACCGGCATATTTTACGCCCTTGCCCTTATAGGGTTCGGGCGGGCGCAAAGCGCGGATTTCCGCGGCGGTCTGCCCCACCTGCCGCTTGTCGATGCCCGTGATCGAGAGTTCTGTCGGCTTTGGCGCGGCAATTGCGATCCCCGCCGGAATTTGGAAATTCACGTCGTGGCTATAGCCAAGCGAAAGTCGAACGCTTTTGCCCGAAACCACGGCCTTATAGCCGACCCCGGTGATCTCGAGTTTGCGTTCGAAACCTTTCGAGACGCCGATCATGAGACTATTGACCATCGACCGCGTCGTGCCCCACATCGCCCGCGCCTGCGTGCTGTCGTTACGCGGCGTGACCGCAATCTTGCCCTCCGCCAAAGCCACGCTCACGTTATCGGGCGCGGTGAAGGATAGCTCTCCCTTGCCGCCCTTCACTGAAATGGACTGGCCGTCCATCTTAGCGGTTACGCCGGCGGGGATAATAACCGGCTTTTTTCCGATCCGCGACATCCTAAGATTTCCTCGTTCTTCCGGTTAGAAGACCTTGCAGAGGACTTCGCCGCCGACATTGGCGTCGCGCGCGGCATGGTCGGCCATGACGCCCTTGGGGGTTGAAACAATTGTAATTCCCAAGCCGTTCGCAACGCGCGGCATCGCATCGACGGCGGCATAAACGCGGCGCCCTGGCTTCGACACCCGTTCGATCTCGCGAATGACCGGGGCGCCGTCGGAATATTTCAGTTCAATTTCGAACTCGGTGCGGCCATTGCCATATTCGGTCGTGGAATAGCCGCGAATATAGCCTTCCGATTGCAAGACGTCGAGGACATGCGCGCGCAGCCGCGATCCCGGCGTCTGCACCTTACCCTTGCGGCGCATCTGGGCATTGCGGATACGGGTGAGCATATCGCCCAACGGATCGTTCATGGACATGAACCGCCCTCCTACCAGCTCGATTTCACGAGACCGGGGATCAAGCCTTTCGAGCCCAATTCCCGGAGCGCGATGCGCGACATTTTCATTTTGCGCGTAAAGCCGCGCGGCCGCCCGCTCACCTCGCAGCGGTTGCGAATCCGCGAAGCGGCGGAGTTGCGCGGCAGTTCGGCAAGTTTTAGGCGCGCGGCGAAGCGCTCCTCCATCGTCAGGGCCTCGTTATTGGCGATCGTCTTCAAGCGGCGGCGGCGGCCGGCATATTGCTTGACCAGTTTGATGCGGTGGTTGTTTTTCTCGATCGAACTTTTCTTCGCCATCAATCTTTGCCTCTAGTTTCCGCGTTTGAAACCTGTTCGTTTCACTGCCGGAACGGGAAGTTGAAGGCACGCAACAGCGCGCGCGCCTCGTCATCGGATTTTGCCGTCGTGCAAACGATCACGTCGAGACCCAAAATGCTTTCGGCCTTGTCGTAGTCGATTTCCGGGAACACGATATGTTCCTTAATCCCCAACGCGTAATTGCCATGGCCGTCGAAACTCTTCGGGTTGAGGCCGCGAAAATCCCGGACCCGAGGCAGCGCGATCGTGACCAGCCGGTCGAGGAACTCATACATCCGCGTCTTGCGCAAGGTGACCTTGGCTCCGATCGGCATGTTCTCGCGCACCTTGTACGTCGCGATCGCCTTGCGGGCATGGGTGATGACCGCCTTCTGACCGGCGATCAGGCCAAGATCAGCCGCCGCGAGGGTGACTTTCTTGGTGTCGTTGACCGCTTCGCCGACGCCCATGTTGAGGACGATCTTCTCGATGCCCGGCACTTCGAACCGGTTCTTGTAACCGAATTGCGCGACGAGCTGAGGCCGCACGACCTCTTCGTAATGTTTCCTGAGCCGCGGCAGGTAATCCTTGGGTGGCGCAAGCGCTTCCGCGGTGGCCGTCGCCCTCGCGTCTCCTCGGCTTTCAGGGGCTGGTTTCTTGGTTTTGGCAGCGGCCTTTGGAGCGCCCTTCGCGGTGTCCTTGGCGGTATCTTTACCGGCGTCCTTGCCTGTGGATTTGCCCGCGCCCTTGGCTCCGCCCTTGCCGGTTTTCGCGTCAGCCATCGATCAATTCTCCGGAGCGCTTCGCGAAACGGACCTTGCGGCCGTCCGTCAAGATCTTGAATCCCACCCGTGTCGGCTTGCCATTCTTGGGGTCGGCAATCGCCAGATTCGATAGATGGATCGGGGCCTCCTTGGTGATGATCCCACCTTCCACCTTGGCGGATTGCTTCTGGTGCCGTTTCACCGTATTGACTCCGCGCACGATCGCGCGCTCCTCTTTGGGCTGAACCCGGACGACCTCGCCGGAACGGCCTTTATCGCGCCCGGCGAGGACAACGACCCTGTCGCCCTTTTTGATTTTTGCCGCCATCACAACACCTCCGGCGCGAGCGAGATGATCTTCATCTGGTTCCGTGCGCGCAATTCGCGTGGAACCGGCCCAAAAATGCGGGTGCCGACCGGCTCCGACTGGGCGTTGATCAACACCGCCGCGTTGGAATCGAATCGGATGACCGAACCGTCGGCGCGCTTGATGTCCTTGGCGGTGCGCACGACCACCGCTTTCATCACGTCGCCTTTCTTGACGCGCCCGCGCGGAATCGCCTCCTTGATCGAGACGACGATTATATCGCCGACGCCGGCATATTTCCGCTTCGAGCCGCCGAGCACCTTGATGCACATCACGCGGCGCGCGCCGGAATTATCGGCGACGTCGAGGTTGGTTTGCATCTGGATCATCGTCTTGCGCCTTTCTTCCCAGACCGGTTTCCGGCGGCCCACGGCCAACCGGACTTCTGTCTGAAGGAGGTTTTCGCCTCCCCATCAATTAACCCGTCATTTCGCCGCCGCGCCGACGACGGTCCAGCGCTTCAGCTTCGAGATTGGCTTCGTCTCCTCGATCGACACCGTGTCCCCCACCTTGAAAGCTTTCATCTCGTTATGCGCGTGATAATTCTTCGATCGCCGCACCGTCTTCTTCAACAACGGATGCGTAAAACGGCGCTCGACCTTGACGACGATCGTCTTTTCTTGCTTGTCGCTCACTACGATACCCTGGAGAATTCGCTTCGGCATGATTTCTTGAACCTGTCTCTCTAAAACCTTGTTGGCGATCCTACGTCGCGCCTTCGTGCCGCTTTTCCGCCGAAAGCGACTTGATCCTTGCGATGTCGCGGCGGACAACGCGCACCCGTGCGGTGTTTTCGAGCTGCCCGGTGGCGCGCTGAAAGCGCAGGTTGAATTGCTCTTTCTTGAGATTCAGGAACTCTTGCTCAAGCTGATCCTTGGACATCACCTTGAGATCGGACAACCGCTGCTTATGTTTCACGACTGCGTCCCCTCTACTCGACGATCCGCTGGATGAAGCGTGTCTTAACCGGCAGCTTGGCGGCGGCCAAGAGGAGCGCTTCCCGCGCAAGTTCGACCGTGACCCCATCGAGCTCGAACATGATGCGGCCCGGCGCGACCCGGCAGGCCCAGAATTCCGGGGCACCCTTGCCTTTGCCCATGCGAACCTCGACCGGCTTCTTCGAGACCGGGACATCCGGAAAAATCCGGATCCAGACGCGGCCGGCGCGGCGCATGTGACGTGTCAAGGCGCGGCGCGCGGCCTCGATTTGGCGCGCGGTAATCCGCTCGGGTTCGAGCGCCTTGAGGCCGAACTGGCCGAAATTCAATTCGAACCCGGCTTTCGAGGCGCCGCGTATGCGGCCCTTGAAGGCTTTCCGGAATTTTGTTCGCTTGGGTTGCAACATGGTTCAACTCTTAAAGCTTGCGCCGGTTCTCGATCAGGCGGCATCGCGTTCGCGCCGCCGCCGCTCTCCGCCGCCGCCGGAATGATCCTGTTCGGCAATTTTCTTGTCTTGCGCCATCGGATCGTGTTCAAGAATTTCGCCCTTGAAGATCCAGACCTTGATCCCGCAGGTACCATAGGCCGTGTGCGCCGTCGCGGTGCCGTAATCGACATCGGCGCGTAATGTATGCAGCGGCACCCGGCCTTCGCGATACCATTCGAGCCTTGCGATTTCGGCGCCGCCGAGGCGGCCCGAGCAGTTGATTCTTATGCCTTCCGCGCCGAGCCTGATCGCCGATTGCACCGCCCGCTTCATAGCGCGGCGGAAGGCGACGCGGCGCTCAAGCTGCTGGGCGATCGAATCGGCAACGAGGACCGCGTCGATCTCGGGCTTGCGCACCTCGACAATATTGATGAGGACTTCGGACGCCGTCATCGTCACAACGATCTTGCGGATCTTGTCGATGTCGGCGCCCTTCTTGCCGATCACCACGCCAGGGCGCGCCGAATGGATCGTCACCCGGCATTTCTTATGCGGCCGCTCGATGATGATCTTCGAAATCGCCGCCTGTTTGAGGTTCTTCATGAGCGTCGCGCGAATTGCCATGTCCTCGTGCAGGAGCTTTCCATATTCGGTCTTGCCAGCGAACCAGCGTGAATCCCAGGTCCGGTTGACGCCGAGCCGCAGGCCGATCGGATTGACTTTTTGTCCCATCGTTTTCTCCTTACGCCTGAGCGGCGGTGGCGCCGGCTTCCCGGACGACGATCGTCAGATGTGCGAACGGCTTACGAATGCGCCCGGAGCGTCCCCGCGCGCGCGGGCTGAAGCGCTTCAGGATCATCGCGTTGCCGACATAGGCCTCGGCGACGACAAGATCGTCGACATCGAGATTGTGGTTATTCTCGGCGTTGGCGATCGCGCTCTCAAGGGTCTTCTTGACATCGAAGGCGCTCCGCTTGCGGGAAAACTCGAGATCGGCGAGAGCCTTCTCGACCTTCTTGCCGCGGATCAACTGCGCCAAAAGGTTCAACTTCTGCGGGCTGACCCGCAGCATCCGGGCGACCGCCTTGGCTTCATTGTCCTTCAGCGTCCGCGGCGCTTTCTCCTTGGCCATGATCAGTCTCTCTCAGCCTCGTTTGGCTTTCTTGTCCCCCGCGTGACCGTGAAAGGTCCGCGTCGGAGAAAACTCGCCGAATTTATGGCCGATCATATCTTCGGTCACGGAGACCGGCACATGCTTGTGGCCGTTATAGACCGCGAAGGTGAGCCCGACGAATTGCGGTAATATGGTCGACCGGCGACTCCAAATCTTGATGATTTCGGAGCGGCCCGAATTGCGCGAACTCTCCGCCTTCTTGAGCAGATAGCCATCGACGAACGGGCCTTTCCAGATCGAGCGTGTCATGATCAGCCCTTCTTTTTGCTCTTGTGACGCGAGGTCACGATGAATTTGGCGGTGGATTTGTTGGTCCGGGTCTTTTTGCCCTTCGTCGGCTTGCCCCAGGGCGTCACCGGATGGCGTCCGCCCGAGGTCCGGCCTTCGCCGCCGCCGTGCGGATGATCGACGGGATTCATCGTCACCCCGCGATTATGCGGTCGGCGCCCAAGCCAACGGCTGCGCCCGGCCTTGCCGAGTGAAATATTCATGTGATCGGGATTGGACACAGCGCCGACGGTTGCGAAACATTGGCCATGGATAAGGCGCTGCTCGCCGGAGTTTAGGCGGACGATGACATAGCCCTCGTCGCGTCCCACGACCTGGGCGTAGGTGCCGGCCGAACGCGCCATGGCGGCGCCCTTGCCGATCTTCATCTCGATATTATGAACGATCGTGCCGACCGGCACATTGGCGAGCGCCATCGCATTGCCCGGCTTCACGTCGGCCTGCGCGCCAGAAATCACTTCATCGCCGGGGCCGAGCCGCTGCGGCGCGATGATGTAGGAGCGTTCGCCGTCGGCATAGCGTATCAGTGCGATAAAGGATGTCCGGTTCGGATCGTACTCGATCCGCTCAACTTTGGCGGGAATATCGAGCTTGCGCCGCTTGAAGTCCACGATCCGGTAACTCTGCTTGTGACCGCCGCCGCGAAAACGCACGGTGATATGGCCATTGTTGTTGCGGCCGCCGGTCGAAGGTTTTCCCTCGGTCAGCTGCTTCAGTGGCTTGCCCTTGTAGAGGCCGGCGCGATCGACAATGACGAGCTGGCGAAGGCTAGGGGTGACCGGTTTGAACGTCTTCAATGCCATTGCCGCATTCCTCGCATAAGGCTCAAAGCCCGGTCGTGACGTCGATCTTATGACCCTCGGCGAGGGTCACGACAGCCTTCTTCAAATCGGATTGGACGCCGCGCGTGCCTTTGAAAACTTTTCGCTTGCCCTTGCGGATGAGCGTATTGACCGCTTCCACCTTGACATCGAAGAGCCGCTCGACCGCCGCCTTGATCTCGGGCTTCGTCGCATTTTTGCGAACCTTGAAGATGACCTGATTTGCTTCCGATGCCATCGTTGCCTTTTCGGTAATGACCGGGGCGATGATTACGTCATAATGATGCGCATCGTGGGCGAGTTTGGCCGGGCTCATTTGAAACGCGCCTCCAAGGCATCGATCGCCGCTTTGGTCAAGACAAGCTTCTCGCGGCGGAGAATGTCGTAGACATTGATTCCCTGTACCGGGAGGACGTCGATTTGCGGAATATTGCGCGCGGCAAGCCGGAAGTTCGCCTCGGGCTCCACGCCGTCGACGATCAAGGCGTTGGTCAAGCCGAGCTTAGCGAAACTCGCCTTCAACGATTTGGTCTTGGCGTCCGCGGCGCGTGCGTCCGGCCACACGATAATCCCGCCATCCTGGGCTTTGGCGGAAAGCGCATGTTTGAGGGCGAGAGCGCGCAGCTTTTTGGGCAGATCATGCGCGTGTGAGCGCACGAGGGGACCGAAGGCGCGTCCGCCGCCACGAAATTGCGGCACCCGCGCCGATCCGTGCCGCGCCGATCCGGTCCCCTTCTGCTTGTACAATTTCTTGCCGGTGCGCCGAATGTCCGCGCGGCCAAGCGTCTGATGCGTTCCGGCACGGCGCTTGGCGAGCTGATAGCGGACCATTCGCGCGATCAAATCCTCGCGCGGAACGAGACCGAAAATAGCATCGTTGAGGTCCATCGAACCGGCCGCCTCGCCGTCGAGGGAGGTGATCTCGATCTTCATGCGCTGGCCTCCGCCGCTTCCCCGGCCGTGCCGCCGGAAATAGCGCTTGACATACGGTATTTGCCCGGCTTCGGCGCCTCTTCCGGAAGCGCCTTTTTCACCGCATCGCGCACATAGATCCAGCCACCGGAGGTTCCAGGGACCGCGCCCTCGACGAGAATAAGGCCGCGTTCGATATCGAGTTCGACAATGCGCAGGTTCAATGTCGTCACCCTCTCGGTGCCGAGGTGCCCGGCCATTTTCTTATTCTTGAATGTCTTGCCCGGGTCCTGCCTACCGCCGGTCGAACCGTGCGACCGGTGCGAGATCGAGACGCCATGCGTCGCCCGCAAGCCGCTGAAATTCCAGCGCTTCATGGCGCCGGCGAAACCTTTGCCTGTGCTCGTCCCAGTCACGTCAACGAACTGGCCAACGACGAAATGATCCGCCGTGATCTCGACGCCGACCGGAAGCAACGTGTCTTCCTCGACACGGAATTCGGCCAACTTCATTTTGGGCTCGACCTTGGCGATCGCGAAGTGGCCACGCTCCGCCTTCGATACATTCTTGACCTTGGCGCGGCCTATGCCGAGCTGGACCGCGGTATAGCCATTGCGATCCATGGTCCTATGCGCCACGACCTGACAGCCATCGAGCTTCAACACCGTAACCGGCACATGTTCGCCCGCGGCAGTGAAGACGCGGGTCATGCCGAGCTTTTGTGCGATGACCCCGGATCGCATGGTTAAAATCCCTTAATCACCCCCGCCCGGCTTCGCGCCGCGCGACGTTCATCTCAATTCAGAAAGCCCAGCATTTGCTAAAGCTTGATCTCCACATCGACGCCCGCGGCCAGATCGAGCTTCATCAAAGCGTCAACCGTCTGCGGCGTCGGATCGACGATGTCGAGAACCCTTTTATGAGTCCTGATCTCGAACTGTTCGCGCGATTTCTTATCGACATGCGGCGAACGGTTGACGGTGAATTTCTCGATCTTCGTCGGCAGCGGAATGGGGCCCCGCACCTGGGCTCCCGTCCGCTTCGCCGTCGAGACGATCTCCTTCGTCGAGGAATCGAGGATTCGATGATCGAATGCCTTGAGGCGAATGCGAATATTCTGGCCGTTCATCTCATCAAATCCCTGCCTGCCGGCCGCGACCCTTGGCCCCAGCGGCTAACCCTAATCCTCGTTCTCCGGCATGCCGTAACCGAGTGGCGCCAGCAGGGAGATCCGCATATCCAACCACGCGAACGCGCGCGCCCGCGTTATTCCGTAATCGAGGCGACGACGCCGGCGCCGACGGTGCGGCCGCCTTCGCGGATGGCGAAGCGCAGCTTCTCCTCCATGGCGATCGGAACGATCAACTCGACATCCATCGTCACATTGTCGCCGGGCATCACCATTTCGGTGCCTTCCGGCAAGGTCACGACGCCGGTCACGTCGGTGGTGCGGAAATAGAATTGCGGCCGGTAGTCAGTGAAGAACGGGGTATGACGGCCACCTTCGTCCTTGGTCAGGACATAGGCTTCCGCCTTGAACTTCGTGTGCGGCTTCACCGAACCCGGCTTGCACAAGACCTGGCCGCGCTCGACGTCGTCGCGCTTAGTGCCGCGCAAAAGCGCGCCGATGTTGTCGCCCGCCTGACCCTGATCGAGGAGCTTACGGAACATCTCGACGCCGGTCACCACCGTCTTCACCGTCGGCCGCAGGCCAACGATCTCGACCTCCTCGCCGACCTTGACGGCGCCGCGCTCGACCCTGCCTGTCGCGACGGTGCCGCGGCCGGAAATCGAGAACACGTCCTCGACCGGCATCAAGAACGGCTGATCGACCGGACGCTCGGGCTGCGGAATATAGCCATCGACAGTTTCCATCAGCTTCAACACCGCATCGTGCCCGATCTCCGGATTGCGGCCCTCGAGCGCGCACAACGCCGAACCTTGGGTGATCGGAATATCGTCGCCGGGAAAATCGTACTTCGACAAAAGCTCGCGAACCTCGAGTTCGACGAGCTCAAGAAGCTCGGCGTCATCGACCATATCAACCTTATTCATGTACACGACCAGCGCCGGGACGCCGACCTGGCGGGCAAGTAGAATATGCTCGCGGGTTTGCGGCATCGGGCCGTCCGCCGCCGAGACCACCAAAATCGCGCCGTCCATCTGCGCCGCGCCGGTGATCATGTTTTTTATATAGTCGGCGTGGCCCGGACAATCGACATGGGCGTAATGCCGCTTCTTGGTCTCGTATTCGACATGCGCCGTCGAGATCGTAATCCCGCGCGCTTTTTCTTCCGGGGCCTTGTCGATCTGATCGTAGGAGGTGTAGGTCGCGCCCCCCGTCTCGGCCAAAACCTTAGTGATCGCCGCCGTTAGGGACGTCTTGCCATGATCGACATGACCGATTGTCCCGATATTGCAATGCGGCTTTGTCCGCTGGAATTTTTCCTTGCCCATCGTCCGGCTCCTCTAGGATTTACTCACGTGCTGCCTCAGGAGATCAAGCGTATTTGGCCTGAATCTTCCCGGCTTCGCCCGCCGGGACCTGTTCATAATGATCGAATTGCATCGTGTAATTGGCGCGGCCTTGGCTGAAGGATCGCAGCTGATTGACGTAGCCAAACATATTCGCGAGCGGGACCATCGCATTGATGACGACCGCGTTGCCGCGCATGTCCTGCCCCTGGACCTGCCCGCGCCTGCCGAGGAGGTCGCCCATGACCGAGCCCGTGTAGTCCTCGGGGGTGGTTACCTCGACCTTCATGATCGGCTCGAGCAAGACGGAGCCTCCTTTTCGCAGCGCTTCGCGAAATGCCGCGCGAGCGGCGATCTCGAACGCAAGGACCGACGAATCGACGTCGTGATAGGCGCCGTCGACCAATGTGGCCTTGACGTCGACAACCGGGAAGCCGGCAAGAACGCCCGACCCCATGACGCTGTTAATACCCTTTTCGACACCGGGAATAAATTCCTTCGGCACCGTGCCGCCGACGACTTGGCTCTCGAAGCTCGAGCCCTTGCCCGGCTCGTTCGGCTCGAAGATAATCTTGACCCGGGCGAATTGGCCCGAGCCGCCGGTCTGCTTCTTGTGGACCCAATCGATCACCTCGCGCCGGGTCAGCTTCTCGCGATAGGCAACTTGCGGCGCGCCGATATTGGCGTCGACCTTATAGGTGCGGCGCAGGATATCGACCTTGATGTCGAGATGAAGCTCGCCCATCCCCTTCAGGATGGTTTGCCCGGATTCCGGATCGGTCGAAACCCGGAACGAAGGGTCTTCCGCGGCGAGCTTGGCCAAGGCGACGCCGAGCTTTTCCTGATCGGCCTTGGATTTTGGTTCGATGGCGATCTCGATCACCGGTTCCGGGAATTCCATGCGTTCCAGGATAACCGGCTTGTGGAGATCGCAGAGCGTATCTCCGGTCCTCGTATCCTTCAAGCCGGCCAGCGCGACAATATCTCCCGAATACGCTTCCTTGATATCCTCGCGGTTATTCGCGTGCATGAGAAGCATGCGCCCGACCCGCTCCTTCTTGTCCTTGGTCGAGTTCAAGACGGTGGTGCCCGACTCGACGTGGCCCGAATAGACACGCGCGAAAGTAATCGTGCCGACAAAGGGATCGTCCATGATCTTGAATGCGAGCATGGAAAAAGGGTCTTCGTCGCGCGGCAGCCGGATCACATCGGCGCCCGTCTCCATGTCGACACCCCTGATCGCCTCGCGGTCGAGAGGCGAAGGGAGAAAATCGACAACGGCGTCGAGCAACGGCTGCACGCCCTTGTTCTTGAATGCCGCGCCACACAGAATCGGGATGAAGGCGATGTCGCGGACCGCCTTGCGCAAGAGACGCCGCAAGGTCGCAGCATCCGGTTCCGTGCCGTCGAGATAGGCGGCCATGACATCGTCGTCGAGTTCGACCGCCGCCTCGATGAGGATATGCCTGTATTGCGCCGCCTTGGCTTTCAGATCTTCCGGGATTTCTGCGTCGGCGTATTTGGCCCCGAGCGCCTCGTCTTCCCAAACCACGGCTTTCATCCGCACGAGATCGACGATGCCCTTGAAATCGGCTTCCGATCCAAGCGGCAGTTGAATACAGACCGGGCGGCCGCCGACCTTGGTTTTGATATCCTCGACGCAGCGATGGAAATCGGCGCCGGTCTTGTCCATCTTATTGACGAAGACGATGCGCGGCACATTGTATTTCTCGGCTTGGCGCCAAACCGTCTCGGTCTGCGGCTCCACGCCCTGGTTGCCGTCGAGGACGCAGACGGCGCCGTCAAGCACCCGGAGCGAGCGCTCGACTTCGATCGTGAAATCGACATGCCCGGGCGTGTCGATGATGTTTAGGCGCTTGCCGCTCCAATAGGTCGTCGTCGCGGCGGACGTGATCGTGATGCCACGTTCCTGCTCCTGCTCCATCCAATCCATGGTGGCCGCGCCGTCATGGACTTCGCCGATCTTATGCGATTTGCCGGAATAATAGAGAATCCGCT
>JALZAY010000065.1 GCA_030948025.1 Pseudomonadota bacterium | reverse complement strand
AATATCGCCAAGTCCAGCTGGATAAGCAAATATTCCCGGGATGTTATTCCTCGTCATCTCAACTAAAAATACGCCGCCAATCACGCGGACGAGCTGTAGGCCGACGAGCATCCGTTGTGAGAGTGGCCCACTCAAAAACCAATTTCGGACTAGGATTAGGAGTAGACTCGGTGTAATCCAAGCTAATGGCACAATCGCATAACCTAATGGCACAAACGCAGACCCCACCGGGGCGAGGATCATTGGTACCTTCGTCAGACACACCCAAGTCATAACTGCCCCCCAGAGAAGAAACCCAGTCCCGGTTATTATCCCCTTTCTAGGAGATGCTTTACTAAAAACATAAACGGCCAACATGTAAAACGGGGTTACCATAACGGTGGCTATGATCACGCAGAGGGTGAATGGATGTGCATCAAATATCGTATACATGAATTGCACTCCCTTTTTGATGTACCGCGCTTCGCGGCACATCGAGTGATTGTATGGTTTCTATTTATAGCGCGTCCCGGTCAAATTGAATCTTTTGATCGATAAGAACGCAGCTCTAAATCAAACAGTTGGAGCAGGTCAGAATTGAAAAAGCCGGGCAACTTCTATAAGCGGATGCTCTGGGAAACACGTTAAATCACCGCTGTTTTGACTCTGTTGGAGATCAATTCATGCACGCTGAAGAGATTTCCGTAATCGGTCCAAACGCGGCCCGGCAGCCATCCCGCCGAGCAGGAGATATCTTGAAATTGGCCGATGGAATATTTGTAGGAGTTCTCGGTATGGATGGTTTCGCCGGCGGAAAATCGAAACCACAGGCCCCGGATTCTCACCGCTTGATTCCTAATACTGACAATGTGCATTTCGACGCGGCCCTCGCGGGGATCGTAAATCGCCTCGTGGCGGAAGCCATCGAGATCGAACGAGCCTTCGAGCTCGCGGTTGATCCGCGTCAAAAGATTGAGGTTGAAGGCCGCGGTAACGCCGGCCGCGTCATTGTAGGCGCGGATCAGCTTTCGGGCGTCCTTCTTCAAGTCAACGCCGACAATGAGCCAACCATCTGGCGCCAGCAAGCGCCGCATGGCGCCAAGCAACGTTCGGGCGGCAAATGGCGAGAAATTGCCGATTGTCGAGCCAGGAAAGAAACCCAATTTTCGCGCTTTGGCGAGGTCCGGCGGCAAGGCGAGCAGCCGCGAGAAATCGCTAGCGATGGGGCGCACGGCGAGCGCCGGAAAGCGGTTGATCAGGCGCCGCTTCGCCTCCTCAAGGGCGCTTTCGGACACGTCGATAGGCACATAGGCGCGCAGTCGCGGCAAGCCCGCGAGCAAAATCTCCGTCTTGCGGCTTGAACCCGAACCGAATTCGACGAGAACCGCGCCGTCATCCACGCGTCTCGCGATCTCCACCGCATGTGCGTCGAGAATCGCGATCTCGGTCCTCGTTGGATAGTATTCGGGCAGGCAGGTGATCTCTTCAAAGAGTTCGCTGCCCCGCGCATCGTAGAAGAACCGGCAAGGCAGGCTTTTGCGCGGCTTTGACAGACCCGCGATCACGCCCGCGGCGAACTCGGGATCCGGGCCGGTACTAACATTGGGCGGGCAAAGAGCTTTGTTGCTCGTCCACATCATTCGATCTCCGAGGCGATGCGCAGCCCCATGAACTGCCAGCGCTGGTGGGGATAAAAAAAATTGCGATAGGTCGCGCGCGCATGCCCTTCTGGCGTCGCGCAGGAGCCGCCACGCAAAGCCTGCTGGCCGACCATGAATTTGCCATTGTATTCGCCAAGTGCCCCCGCTGGCGCGCGGTAGCCTGGATAGGGCAGATAAGCACTCTGGGTCCATTCCCAGACGTCGCCGAACATTTGGCGGGGCCGCCCATCTGGGCGAGGAGTGGCCGGCAGGGGCCGCAGCGCACTCGAGGCGAGCGTGTTTCCGGTCGCCTCAACACCCTTTCCCGCAACCTCCCATTCGAATTCGGTTGGAAGCCGATAGCCCGCCCAGCGCGCGAAAGCGTCCGCCTCATAATAGCTCACATGCGCGACTGGAGCCGCGCGATCGATCGGTCGCATGCCTTCGAGCGACATCGCGAACCATTGCGCGTCGCGCTCCTCCCAATAGAGCGGAGCCCGCCAGGCTTCCCGATTGACGATCGTCCAGCCGTCGGCAAGCCAGAGCGCGTAGGTTCGATAGCCGCCGTCCTCGATGAATGCGAGCCATTCCGCATTGGTGACAAGGCGGTCGGCGAGACGGAACGGATGGATCAATTGGCCGTGGCGCGGCGTCTCATTGTCCCACCCAAAGCCTTCGCCGCCGTGACCAATCTCATGGAGCCCGCCGGAATACTCGATCCAGCGAAGAGGCTCCGGCTCACGCTGATCTGCACGTGGGCGCGGCGCCAGGTAGGCCGGCCGCAGCGGATTTGCGGCGAAAAGCGCGAGAATGTCGGTCAGCATCAACTCCTGATGCTGCTGTTCGTGATTGATGCCGACCTCGATAACGCGCGCCAGCTCGGACCCCGGGGCCATCCCGCCCGAAAGAAGCCTTTCGAGCCCGGCATCCACATGGGTGCGGTAGGCGAAGATGCGATCGCTCGACGGCCGCGTGAGGAGCCCGCGCTTGCCGCGCGGCTGCCGCGGCCCATGAGATTCGTAATAGGAATTGAAGCAATAGTTGAATGTCTCGTCGAACGGCTCATAGCCGTTGAGATGGCTGGCGAGAACGAACGTCTCGAAGAACCAGGTCGTATGCGCAAGATGCCATTTGGTTGGACTGGCGTCGTCCATCGCCTGGACGGTCATATCCTCGGCGCTGAGCGGGCGGGCGAGGTCCAGGGAAAGGCGCCTCGTTTCGAACAAGCGCCTGCTTAAAGAGCAAGGCTCGCGCGGCGCGGCCGGAAAGGCTGAAGACAATCGCGCCATATTTGCCTCCCCTCCGGCCGGGACTTCGATGGGCGCCTTGGTTTGGCGGGCAAGGTCCTCCTCCCCTGGGCACGCTGTCAAGAATAATCATCTTTGCGTGAATTACCCATATCGGTTGCCCTTTGTGTCGATGCAGGAGGGTTATGGCTGTAATGCGGCAGAGAGAGGAAGTAAATTCCGGGATAACGATCGGAGCGTAAGGCCATGTCGCGGTGAACGTGGGAGCGCGTGAAATGTTCCGTCCGCGACTCGCCCCGTTCAAATCCCCGCATACCACTCGTAACCGCGATCTTCCCAAAACCCGCCCTTGCCGCGCCCGAACCTGGCGAGCCGGTCGGTCAACTCGATGCGCATCAGATATTTTGCGTGCTTGTAGCCGAGCTGCCGTTCGACTCGCAGCCGCAGTGGGGCACCGTGGCCAACCGAAAGCGGGACGTCGTTGAGACTGTGGGCAAGAACGGTTTGGGGATGGAAAGCATCGATCAAATCGACGCTTTCGTAATACTGCCCGGTCCCGTCTAGCGCCCGTTCGTAAAGGTCGGCACAGTGGAAGATCACGAATCGGGCGGCGGGAAGAAGCGCGGTCCGCGCGAGCACAATAGCCAGCGGAACGCCCCGGCCCGTGACCGATGCGTTCGACCCGCGCAACACCCCGCTGCTCGAAGCCTTCTGCGCCAAACTCGAAGGTAAGACCGAGCGGCAAAAGAACCCCCATCCGAAAGACTCGCTCGCATGTTAATCGCTCCCGCGGCAAGAAATCGGCCAGGAGAACCGCGCGCGTGCAGGCGTCGGGAGTGATCGGGGATCGCGATCCCTACGAGGTGCTGGGGGTCTCGTCGCAGGCGGGCGGGAGATTCACGCTGCCTATCGCCGGCCGGCCAAGCGCTGGCACCCCGACCATAACCCCGGCGACGCCGGCGCCGAAGCCCGCTTCAAGGAGATTGCCGCGGCCTATGAGGTGTTCTCAAATCGCGAACAGCGGGCGCAGCTCGACCGCGAGCGTACCGAGGCCGCCGCCGCGCGCAGCGATACGTTTTCGCGCGCGCACCCGGAACGACGAAGATTCCAGCGGTCGCCGCTACAGCTATGATCGCGCCTGGGATCGCCGCGACGACCTCGATGGAGATGGCGAGCGTCTCTATCCCTTTTCGGTCGACGACATCGCGCGCAGCGGCGCCGCAAGAGGAATATGTGGCTCGCGGTGTTCGGCTTGTGGGTGCTGTTCACCTTCGGCAACAGCATGCTGCGTGGCCTCACGGCCGAGCTGGACGGAACCATCGAGTCCAGCCAGTACGCCTCCCAGCAGCACAGCCATAACCTGTTTTACGGGGATATCCTGAGCGGTCTCGGCCACCGGCTCGCATACACCATTCGAAAGGCCGGCGGCTTGCGCGTGACCTTCATGCCCGGCGCGGCGTGCAGCCTGCTTTATGGACACCCGCGGATCGGCGCGCACATTCACAAGGAGCCGTGGCGCGCGAGCTATGAGCTCGATGGCCGCTTGGTTTCGGATCTCTGGCCCTCCTACGACCCATTCTGCGCCGTCATCGCGCCGACCCATCTGGCTCTCGGCTTTGCTCTCCTCCCGTGGGGCCTGATCGGCGTACGCCAGCGCCCCGGTGTCTGGTAGGGCAACAGCGGCGAAAAACAGGGTCAGCGTCGATTGATCTGCATCGCCGCGGTGTCGGGGGCGGACGGCCCTTCGGCAGCGATGCGGCGACCGCTCGCCTTGCGATGCATCGCTTGAAGCGCGCGGCGCCCAGCGCCCAGATGGCGTGGGCGCCGCAACGGCCTGCTTGAGTCTGCCGCGCGCATTTCGCTCATCGCCTGTTTCCGGTTCTCGTCGCCCGTTAGAACGTTTCCCGATCACATGGAATCATGTGATCGAAACGGAATCGCTCAATATAAATAAACTGGAGCAGGTCGAAATCGAAAAGTCCGTCACCTTTTTTAAGGACCTGCTCCAACGTCCCCGAACCCGCTCCGGCGCAAGGCGCGGAGCGAAGCCGCGGTCGCGCGGCTTATTTTTGTCTACCCATGGCGTCGAACGGGTTCAGCGATAGTTTCATGACGTTGCGTAGACGCATCGTTTTGAGCCATCGACTACGCCGCATGCAACGGCCGGACGGCACTCCGGTCCCGATTTACGAGGGGGAGCTGGGGACTTTCAATCTTGACGATCCTCTCCCATCGCCAAAGCAACAGGCCAATAGTTTGATCCGTTGGATTGGCAACCATCAGTCTTCTCCGGCAAACGCACTAGAAATTCTTGAACCGGAGGTATCTGCTTGGATTGGTGCGCCTATCACGTCGAACTTTCGGGACGAAGGGCTGAGCTGGCTGCTGGAACAAAAATACAGATGCTCGTGAAAGAATACGACGCCATCAACCGCCCTACCCGTCGACTCAGACTTACGTTCGATGGTTGGCAACGCTGGGAGGCTCTCAATCGCGAAGAGTTCGAAAGCTTCACGGCATTTATGGCGATGCAATTCGACAGCGAAATGGATCGTGTTGTCTAAGACTGTTTCAAACCGGCAGTCGCACGGACAGGCTTTGAGCTCCGAGTGCTGACAGATGGCCAGCCCGCGGGTTCAATAGACGACCAGCTTCGGGTGGCACTTCGCACGTCACGATTCGTGATCGCCGATCTCACCCATGACAACAATGGCGCCTATTGAGAGGCAGGATTTGCCGAAGGTTTGGACCGCCCGGTTATCTACACTTGCCATAAGCAGAAATGAGACGCTAACAAGTCGCATTTCGATACCAGCCACTTGAACACGATCATCTGGGACCCAGAAAATTTGGGAGATGCCGTCACGCGCTTGACCGCGACGACGGGCAACCCTGCCCGTCGAGGAAGATGACGGATTGATCAATCTTAAGACCATTATTATGGAAGCTTCGTACCGCGTTTGGCCGCGAGCGGAGACTGCGCGAGCAAATCCGGCCGTCTCTCGCGCGTGAGCCTGAGCGCCTCTTCCTCGCGCCAGGCCTTGATTTTCGCGTGGTCGCCGGAAAGCAGCACGTCCGGGATTGCCCTTCCCTCCCATTCGCGCGGCCGCGTATAATGCGGATATTCGAGAAGCCCCGCTGCGAAACTCTCTTCGTCGCCTGACGCTTGGGCGCCCATCACGCCGGGTAACAGCCGTACGCAGGCATCGAGCACGGCAAAGGCGGCGATCTCGCCGCCGGAGAGCACATAATCGCCAATGGACATTTCTTCGAGGCCGCGCGCGGCAACGATCCGCTCATCGACGCCCTCGAACCGGCCGCAGATCAGCACGACGCCTTCTCCCGCCGCAAGAGTATGTGCACGCGCTTGCGTGAAGGGCGCGCCGCGCGGAGAAAGCAGCAAGCGCGGCCGCCTGTCGCCCTCGTCGAGCCCGGCGTCGAGGCTGGCGGCCAGCACATCGGCGCGGATCACCATCCCAGGGCCGCCGCCGGCCGGCGTATCGTCAACCGCCCTATGGCGACCTTGTCCATGCGCGCGGATGTCGCGAATTTCGATGCTCCAAAGCTCGCGCGCCAAACCCTCGCCCGCGAGCGAGACACCGAGAGGCCCGGGAAACATTTCTGGAAACACCGTGAAAACCGTCGCCCGCCACATAGCCCCTCTGGCCCCTCTGGCCCCTCAACGCTCCGGCGGTTTCGCTTCGATCCCGGCCGGCGGCACGACGGTCAAATGGCCCGCCTCGATATCGACACGCGGAAAAACCTCTTTCCGGAAAGGCAAAAGCAACGTCTCGCACCTGTCTGGGCACGCGATTTCCAAAATATCGCCGCCGCCAAAATTCAACACATTGACGACGCTGCCAAACGCTTCTCCCGCTTCGTTCAACGCCGCAAGCCCAATCAGATCGGCGAGATAGAATTCCTCGCCTTCCACATCGGGTAACGACGCGCGGGGGACAAAGAGTTCGGCATGGGTCAAAGTCCCGGCGCTCGCGCGGTCGTCAACCCCCGCGATCTTGGCAACGAACATGTTGTGCTTGATCGGACGCAGGCTAACAATCGAAAATCGCCGGGTTCCGGTCGCATCGAACAGATGTTTGTAGGCGGCGATGGCGCCCGGTACGCCGGTAAAGGAAGTGAGCCGCAATTCGCCGCCGACGCCCCGCGGGGCGCCAAAACGGCCAACGAGGATACGATCCTTGACCATTGCGCGGCGGCCGCGGCAGGGCTTAGGCGGCCGGTGTCGCCGCGGGTTTCGCGACGGCGGCGGCGCGTTCCCGCGCCTTTTTCCTCGGCAAAGCCTGTTTGGGATTGTTTCGCGGCACGCGTGGCACGACACCGAGACTGTCGAGCAGCCTTGCAACGCGATCGGTCGGCTGCGCGCCCTTGGCGATCCACGCTTTCGCCTTTTCCTGGTCGAGCACGATCCGGCTCTCCGCATCCTTCGCCTTCAAGGGATCGAAGATGCCGAGGCGTTCGATGAACCTGCCATCGCGCGGCATCCTGGAATCGGCGACCACGACCCGGTAGAAAGGCCGCTTCTTGCCGCCGCCGCGCGATAGACGAATTTTCAATGGCATTGTGCTTTCCTTTCAACTCATGGCGATTGATGTCCAGCCTTCGACAAGGTCGAGCCGCTTTTCGATGCGGGTGACGCGCGCGTCGAGGCGATCGAGCTTTGTATTGATCTCCGCGAGTTGTACGGAATGGTCGGCCACGGAACGTTCGACGTGGCCGAGGCGCGCGAATGACATCCTCAGCTTATGCTCCATGCGATCGAGCTGCCACGCATATGACGCAGATGATCAAGGACAAGATTTTCAACGTCGGCCATTATTTCTTTTTTCCGAAAGGATTGAGGCCGCTCCACAGGCCGCCGCCGAGCCCAGGCAGTTTAGCTCCCCGAAGATCGGGCAATTTCGGCGGCTCCGCCGGCCTCAAGCCGGGTTTGACTTGTGCCGGCTGCCCCGGCGTTGGCCCGATTTGCCTCTGGCCAACTTGCCTTTGCAAGGCGGCGAGCTGTTCCGGCGTAGGCTGCGGCACCCCCATCCCGCCGCCGGGCAGGCCGAACATGGAAGCCATCTTGCCCATAGCGCCGCCACGCTTGGCCCCGCCCATCGTTTTCATCGTATCGGCCATCTGCCGGTGCAGTTTTAGAAGCTTGTTGACATCCTCGACTCTGACGCCGGAGCCCGCCGCGACGCGCCTCTTGCGCGAGGCCTTGAGGACATCGGGGGCACGCCGCTCCTCGCGGGTCATCGACGAAATAATGGCGCGCTGGCGCTTGATGATGCCATCGTCGAAACGGGCAGAGGCAAGCTGCTCCTTCATCTTGGCGACGCCGGGTAGCATTCCCATGATGCCGCCTAAGCCGCCGATCTTCTCGACCTGGGCGAGCTGATCGGAAAGATCATCGAGATCGAACTTGCCCTTGCGCATCCTCTCGGCGATGCGGCGCGCCTTTTCGGCATCGATCGACTCGGCCGCTTTTTCGACAAGCGAGACGATATCGCCCATGCCGAGAATGCGGTTGGCGATGCGGGAGGGATGAAAATCCTCCAGCGCGTCCATCTTCTCGCCGGTGCCGAGAAGTTTGATCGGCTTGCCGGTGACCGCGCGCATCGAAAGCGCCGCGCCGCCGCGCCCGTCGCCATCGATTCTGGTTAGCACGATGCCGGTAATGCCGACCCGGTCATCAAAACTTTTGGCGAGATGGACGGCGTCCTGGCCGGTGAGACTATCGGCGACGAGAAGAATCTCGTGCGGGCGCGAGGCCGCCTTGATCTCGACCATCTCCTCCATCAGCGCTTCGTCGATATGGGTGCGCCCAGCGGTGTCGAGCATGACGACATCATAGCCCTGCAAACGCGCCGCCTGTTCCGCGCGTTTTGCAATCTGGACAGCGGTTTGGCCCGCGACGATCGGCAGAGTATCGATTTCGACCTGGCGGCCGAGCACCGCGAGCTGCTCTTGCGCCGCTGGTCGTTTCACATCGAGCGAGGCCATCAACACCTTGCGCTTCATCTTTTCGGAAAGACGCTTGGCGATTTTCGCGGTGGTCGTCGTCTTGCCGGTGCCCTGGAGGCCGATCATCATGATCGCGACCGGCGCCGGCGCGTCGAGGTCGATGGGATCGGCCTCGGCGCCAAGCGTCTCGATCAACACGTCGTTGACGATTTTCACGACCATCTGGCCGGGCGTCACCGATTTAACGACGTTGGCGCCCACCGCGCGCGCGCGCACCTTGTCCACGAAGGAGCGCACGACATCGAGCGCGACATCGGCTTCGAGAAGGGCGCGGCGGACCTCGCGCAGCGCGAGGTTGACGTCCTCTTCGGAAAGCGCACCGCGCCGCGTTAATTTATCCAATATTCCAGAGAGCTTTTCCGAAAGCCCTTCGAACATGCGTTTATCCTGTGGTTTTGCCGCGCCGGCGGATTTTTTGGTACGTCTAACACGCTTCCCCGACGATAAGGTCCGCCAGGCCGGAGCTTGTCAACGCAAACGGGGACTTGTGCGTAAGGCTTCAACACCACACCCGCCCGGGAGCGCAACGCGCCGCCGGACGTTCACCGCTTGCCCCTCGGGACAAGGCGGCTCGCTCGAAGAACCCTCAAAACAAGGACCGGGCCTTGTAGGCGTTTCCCAGCAAAGGAGTCAAGGAAGCTCGCGAGCGCGGCGGAGGTGGCTGCGTGGAGCGGCGCCTGGGCGGCGGCCCTGAACTGGAACCGGCATTACCCGGAGGCGGCGCGGGCCCGGGGCGAACAAGGCACGGTCCGGCTCGCGCTCACGATCGGCGGCAGCGGCCAGGTCATGTCCGCGCGGTTAGTTGGAAGTTCCGGATCATCCACGCTCGACCACGCCGCGCTCGAAATGGCGCGGAACGCCCGCGGGCGGCCGTTGCCTCCCGAGATGGGATCGAGCGTCAGTCTCATCGTGCCGGTCAGGTCCAGCATAAGATAGACGGCGAACGGCAATGCGGGCGGGTGCAAAACATGTGTCGGCAATTTTCCGCAATCGTACCAAAATGTTTCACGTGAAACACTTTGGTACGATTGGCAGCCGGGGCAATTATACTGTGGCAACGCGCCGCGCGATACGAAGCGAAGGCCGGATAACGAGGCCCGGCGCCGATGCGGTCGCCGCTCGCGCAGGGGCCGGACGCGTCCGCGCGCGGTACCCCGCCGGCGTCCAGGAATGGGCGAAGGCGGGGGGACAGCGTCAACGCCTCGATTCCTATTCCTCTTCGGAGAAAAAATCCTCGTCGACTCGCTTGAACTCGATCGCCCGGCTGACGCGGACGCCGACGTTATGCTCGATCATGAGATCGGCAAGTCGGTGCCCGTCAATCAAGATCACGCGTTGCGCCAAATGGAGGGCATAGTCGATCGCGTTTTGACTGAATGCCGAAGTAGTGACGAAGACGCCTTTTGTCGCGCCGAGCCCAACAAGACTTCCGACGAAGCCTTGCACGTCGGGGCGGCCCACGGAACTATTCGGCGCGTAGCGCTTAGCCTGGACGTAGACGCGATCGAGTCCCAGCCGATCCTCATCGATTACGCCATCGACCCCGCCGTCGCCGCTTCGCCCGAGCTGTTTCGCGGCATTGCGATGCGAGCCGCCATAGCCCATCGCGACGAGAAGATCGACAACTACCTGCTCGAAAAACGCGGCGCTGTTTTGCAAAATCCGTTGCAGAAGATCGTTGCGCAAAGCCGTTTGAGCGGCAAGATGGATCGACTCGATTTGCTCTTCGGGAGTGGCCGCCGGAGCAGGCGGAAGCGCGACGGTGACGATTCCATTGGTTTCGGCCACAGGGCCATCTCCGTGACCGTCGTGAAAATCCTTGAAGCCCTGAAATTCCTCCAGAACTTTGACGTCGATTCGGGGAGGATTTCTGGCTAGCAACGCAAGGCCGGCTTCACTGGCCTTGAACCATCCCCGCCGAGACTGATCGATCAGTCCCGCTTTGAGCATGTACGATTTCGCCCAGTGAATACGATTGTGCAAGATTTTCTGCCTGCCGCTCGGCAGCATCTGATTGCGCTCCTCCGGCGTTAGGTTGAACTCGGCGGCGATCTTTTCTACGACCTCGGGGACGCGCGTCTCGCCTTGCGCCGCGCGTTTCAAAACCGGGAGCATAAGGGTCTGATAATCAGGAATGGCCACCGTTCTGATCCCTGATAATTAAGAAAACGATTCATTTAAACGATTCTTGTCCATTGACAAGCGGCTATTAACGCTCGTCGGGGTACAAACCGGGAAGTTTACTTTTCGGGCAAAACCACAGATAATTCCCTTGTATGGCCGGACCTTTTGCCGTGCCTTCCCGCCGCGCCAGAGAAATTTCATGATCGACCGCCGGTTCTCTGTCAGTGAACTGATCGCTTGCGGCCTCTCGGTGGCGCTCCTCCCCTTCGCATCTAGCTCGAAATCATTTGCGGCGGCGGCGCTCGCCGCCCTCGACAAGGATAACGACGGCACGCTCGATCTCGCCGAGGTCAAGGACGCCGCCGCAAGCGTGTTCGATAAGCTCGACAAGGATAGCGACGCCACGCTCGATCGCAAGGAGATCGGGCGGCGGGTAGGCAAGAAGGAATTCAAGGACGCCGACCCGGATCACGACGGAACCTTGACGAAGGACGAATATCTTGGCCTTGTCGAAAAGCTCTTCAACGCCGCCGATGCCGATAAGGATGGAACCCTTACCGCGAAGGACCTTAAGTCAAAGGCCGGACGCGCGCTCTTGCGCTTGATCCAACCGTAACCCGCGAAGAATTTTCCGCGATGCCCGTGAAACAGTTCGCCGGGGCAACAATTTCTCCTCTCCTGCGTTAATTACTGACGCTTTTGAATTTCGTCGAACGGTAAAGCCAATGCCCTCAAAACTCGATCAATTGAAAGCCATGACGACCGTTGTCGCCGATACAGGCGATGTGGATGCCATCCGCCGCTTCGGGGCTGTCGATGCGACCACCAATCCGACGTTAATCCTGAAAGCGGCGCACCTGCCGAATCATGCGCGTCTCTTGGAGGAAACCGTCCGTTGGGGCCGGGAGCACAATCGGTTGACAAGCGAGATCACCGACCGGCTCGCTTTGAATTTCGGGCTGGAATTGGCCAAGATCGTGCCTGGCCGCGTGTCGACGGAAGTCGACGCGGATCTATCCTTCGATATCGAGGGAACGGCGGCCAAGGCCCGCGCTATCATCGCCGGATACGGAAAGCTGGGGTTAAGCCGCGAGCGCGTCCTGATCAAGATCGCCGCGACCTGGGAGGGCATCCGGGCCGCTGAGATTCTTCAAAGCGAGGGTATCGACTGCAATATGACCTTGACCTTCTCGCTGACCCAGGCCGCCGCTTGCGCCGATGCGGGGGTGTTTCTCATCTCGCCTTTCGTCGGGCGTATTCTCGATTGGTACAGCAAGGCCGAGGGCAAGAGCTATACGGCGGAGACCGACCCAGGAGTCCTTTCCGTGCGGCAAATCTACAATTATTACAAGGCCCACGGGATAGAGACCGTCGTCATGGGCGCGTCGTTCCGCAACCAGGGCGAAATCGAGGCTCTGGCCGGTTGCGACCGGCTGACCATTTCGCCGCAATTGCTCGAGGACCTCTCGCGCGACATGGGCGATCTGCCGCGCCAGTTGGATCCCAAGATGGCGGCGGCTCACCCGCCGGCAAAGCTCTCACTCGACGAAAAGAGCTTCCGTTTCATGTTTAACGAGGATGCCATGGCGACCGAGAAGCTCGCCGAAGGGATCAGGGTTTTTGCCCGGGATTTGCGCGCGCTGCGAGAGCAGGTGTCAAAGCGGTTGCAGGAAGCTGCGTGAGCGCCGCTGCCGCGCGCGAGTTCAATGCGACCGAGAAGCTCGCCATAATTTTTCGGAATGTCCTGGTGGTGTAGGCGAAGCGGATTTTCGAACGGCTGCGGATCGCACACGGCTTTGCCGGGGGTTATACGGCTGTGAAGGATTATGTTCGGATCGCCCGCAGCCGAACCCGCGAGGTCTTCGTGCCGCTCGCCCATCCGCCTGGCCATGCTTTGCCGCCATTCCATCGCTCAACAAGCCGCTCGTTTTCGAACTCGCGCGGCTCGCGAATATCTCGTCGCGGCGATGTTGTTTTAGGCTTTGCTGGCTTCTGGTCAGACCACAATGCGCAAGGTGGACGGCTAGCGAAGCCTCAACGAAAGGCCATCCGATCAGACGATTGACCTCACCGCATGATCGGGTAACCTCGTCTTGCTGGAGATCGCACCAAACTCAATTCCAACACAAATTGCGACGGCACCTCGACTCGGGCATAGACCAGTCTCTCATTCCGTCTTGCGGGCTGCACTGAATCCGGGCGAACCCCCAACCTTACTCCTGGCCCCCACTCGAACCGGCGTAGCGATGGCCGAACGTATCTTGATTCGGGCTCCCCTTAAAGCCCGCCAGGCTCTCGAACATGCCGCGCCCATCGGTCCCGCCAACCAGCGGGTCAATGAGATTTTCGGGATGCGGCATGAGGCCCAGCACATTAAAATTCTTGGAATAAATCCCGGCGATGTCATTGACCGATCCGTTCGGATTGGCGCCGCGATCCCTTGCACCTCGCGCGTCAGAATAGCGGAAGGCGACGCGGCCCTCGCCCTCAACGCGCGCGATCGTTTCCCCATCGGCGATGAAATTTCCCTCGCCATGCGCGATCGCCACCTTGATGATCTCGCCCTTGGCATAGTGGGAGGTAAAGGGCGTATCGACTCGCTCGACGGTCAAATGCTGCATCCGGCAGACGAACCGCAAATTTGCGTTGCGCATCAACACACCCGGCAATAGCCCGGCTTCAACTAGGATCTGGAAGCCGTTGCAGATGCCGAGAACGAGACCGCCGCGCCCGGCATGAGCGCGGACGGCGTCCATGACCGGCGCCCGCGCTGCGATGGCGCCGCAACGCAGATAGTCGCCGTAAGCGAAGCCCCCTGGAAGCACGACAAGGTCAGTGCCGGCGGGCAGGGTATGTTCGCCATGCCAGACGATGGAAGGTTTAGCTTTGGCGATTTTTTCCACGGCGCGGAGCGCGTCTCGCTCGCGGTTGGAGCCGGGGAAGAGAATTATGGCGGCTTTCATGTGCCGGTTATATTTTCCTCGCTCATGTCTGCTTGTGCGGGCACCCCGCCGCCCGCGAAAATCGAGAAGATTTCCACCCGGAAATTTTCAACGACCTGGTTGGCGAGCAATTTCTCGCAAGCATCGCGCAGCAATCCTTCCGCCGCGGTTGGATCGTTCGTAGCAAGTTCGATCTCGAATATTTTCCCTTGCCGCAAGCTGTCGATACCGGCGATGCCGAGCGATTTGAGCGCACCCTCTATGGCCTTGCCTTGCGGATCTAGAATACCGTCCTTGAGTGTGACAATCACCCGCGCTTTCATCGTTCCGATCTCCCGTCCCTCGGCCGCGCGCGGTTTCGCAGACGATGCCCGCCCTGGGCTACCAAGTCACCTTGGCACCAGGAATCACACGCAGTTCTTATCTATCACAACACTAGCTGTATTATGATCGTGTTTAGTAGACGTGACGGCGAACTACTCGACGAGTTGTACGACGGGCGATACGACGAGCGGTACGACGATAGACTCGTGCTTTTACAACCAATCCATCGGAGGCAGAGATTCCAGCAGGTGAATAGCTTACGACTGGGGCAGCATCTACCCCAGAACCTAGTAACATTGCAAGGCCAAGTCCGATAACGAACCTATTTAGCACGTTTGTTACTTTGGACATTACTCTCCTCCTTTACATTTGTCCCCAAAAGAAGACTCTAGCATTGGTTGCTGGCACTACCGGAGCGGGGAAGCGTCACTGGACGAGCTTCGGCCCATTGGCGCGGGGCTGTTCGTTCTCCTGCAAGATACCGAGCCGCCTCGCGACTTCGGTGTAGGCCTCGACCAGCCCGCCGAGATCGCGGCGGAAACGATCCTTGTCGAGCTTGTCGTTTGATTTGATGTCCCACAGGCGGCAGGAATCGGGGGAAATCTCATCGGCGACGACGATCCGCATCATATCGCCTTCCCACAGCCGGCCGCATTCCATCTTGAAATCGACAAGCCTTATGCCGACGCCAAGGAAAAGCCCGGATAGGAAATCGTTTACCCGGATCGCGAGCGACATGATGTCGTCGATTTCCTGCGGGCTCGCCCAGCCGAACGCCGTGATATGCTCCTCAGAAACCATCGGGTCGTTAAGCTCGTCGTTCTTGTAGTAGAATTCGATGATCGAGCGTGGCAATTGAGTGCCTTCCTCGATCCCAAGCCGGGTCGAGAGCGACCCCGCCGCGACATTGCGGACAACCACTTCGAGCGGCACGATTTCCACTTCCCGAATCAATTGCTCGCGCATATTGAGGCGGCGAATGAAATGGGTCGGAACGCCGATGTCGTTGAGATTTTGAAAAACGAACTCGGAGATCCGGTTGTTGAGCACCCCTTTTCCGTCGATTACCTCGTGCTTCTTGGCGTTAAACGCGGTGGCGTCGTCCTTGAAGTGCTGGATGAGCGTACCCGGTTCGGGACCCTCATAGAGGACCTTTGCCTTGCCTTCGTAAATGCGGCGGCGGCGATTCATTGGGATTAACCGTGGCTTGAGATGATCCATGGGTGGCCGTGGCTCCTTTGAACGTCCTATGTCCCACTTCCGGACGCGCCATCGCACTGGACGTCAAAGGCGGGCGGGAGCAGGAGGCTATGTGCTTATGTGTCGCCGCGGATCAAAGGGGGCCGAGCTTGTTCCGGTCCTGGAGCAAGCTGACCAACCCAACCTATCCGAAAGCGGATTTCCCGACAATGCCAAGCTATCATTACGCAAGGATGGCAAATCGAGATTTTCGTAGAATCGATCCCTCCCTGTCGAAACGGACTTTTGATCTTTAGCAGAGATTCGTAACGGGATATACGAAGAAATCGAGCTGCAACGTCGCAGTGTCAGGCAGAGTGCTTTCGCGAGATATTGTTATTATCGAAGTTGCCACCTAAATGCGGAGATGCAACAGTGCCATGGGGAGTATCATGACGACTTTCGACGAGCGGGAGCATGCTTTCGAAGCGAAACTTGCCCATGACGAAGAACTGAAATTCAAGGCGAGGGCGCGGCGCGACAAAAGGCTCGGACTTTGGGCCGCCGGAAAACTCGGCAAGACCGGCGCGCCGGCGGAAGATTACGCAAGCCGCCTCGTCGCTGCCGAGATCGAGAAAGACAGCGCGGGCCAGATTCTCAAAACCATACGCGCCGATTTTGATCGCGCCGGAGTCGATATACCGGACCACGAGATACGCAAGAAGATGGATGAATTTCTCGTCGCGGCGGTCGAGGAAATCATGAAAGTGGTAGCTCGGGAAAAGGCGCATCGCGGCGAGGCCTAAGCAGCGAGTCGCTGCCTGTCGCGCGGTTTCGTTCGTGAGGTGGATTTTGCCGTGGCGTCTTCCACTCCGGCAGATAGTCCCAAGGCAGAAAAATATCGTGAACGTGAATAATGACGCCCGGTCTCAGTCGAGGCATCAGTTCCAAGAAGAACACGGTCACGTCGGAATTGGTAAAGACGCGGTGCG
>JALZAY010000064.1 GCA_030948025.1 Pseudomonadota bacterium | reverse complement strand
GCCGTATTACTTTGATCGTCGCCTTCAACTACGGAAGCCGGCAGGAGATTGCCGCCGCGGCACGGGCTTTGGCGGAAGAGGTGGCGGCCGGCCTCATCAAGGCATCCGAAATCGACGAGACGCTGTTTGCCCGCCATCTCGACACGGCGGGCATTCCCGATCCCGATCTCATCATCCGCACGTCTGGCGAACAGCGACTGTCGAATTTTCTGATGTGGCAAGCGGCCTATTCCGAATTCGTTTTCCTACCGATGCACTGGCCGGACTTCGACCGGCAGGCTTTTTCGGCGGCCTTGGCGGAATTCTCGGCGCGCGAACGGCGGTTCGGCGGCGTGACGGGGCAACCCCGGAATGGTAAGTTGCTGGCCGGTGCGGCGAAAACATGATTTGTGCCGCCCCAAGTCCCGTGCTGCTTGCCATGCTGAACGATGCCGCCGATGCGCCGGGCAAAAACCCTCCGGCGCCCAAGTTTTCCGGGCAGCGTTGCTTGGCCGATCTGCTGCCGCGCGTCCTCTCGGCGATTGTCTTGATGGCGGCGGCGCTTGGCTCCGTCTGGCAGGGCGGCCTCGTTTTCGATCTGATCTGGCTCGGCGCCGCCTTGGCGGTAGGCGGCGAATGGCAAAATTTGATAGCGGCACCAAACCGACGCCTCCGCTTTTTTCTTGTTGCCGTCGGGCTCGTTGTTAGCGCGTATTTTGCCGGCAAGGCTTGGTTCGGCACCGCCTGCTCCCTGCTTGGCGGTTGCGGGCTTGCCCTCGCTCTGGCCGCGGGCGCAAGGCGGAGGATTTGGGCTTTTGGCGGGATCGTCTACGCGGGTTTGCTGCTCGTTTCCGCCGCCGCGCTGCATGGCTCGGCGGAATATGGGGCAAGATCGATCGTGTGGCTTTTCGCGACCGTGTGGGGCACCGATGTTTTCGCCTATTTCGGCGGCCGCGTGATCGGCGGCACCAAACTCTGGCCGAAAATTTCGCCCTCGAAAACCTGGTCCGGCACGCTTTCCGGCGTATTGGCCGGAGCTTTTCTCGGCGCCGTGATTGGCGCTCAGGGCCTTGGCGATCCGTGGCGAGCCCTCCCCCTTTTCGCGCTTGGCCTTGCCGCCGCCGCCGTCTCGCAAGGCGGCGACATCTTCGAATCCTGGGTCAAACGGCGCTTCCGCACAAAGGATTCGAGCGGCTTGATTCCGGGCCACGGGGGTTTCATGGACCGGCTCGATGGATTTATCGCCGCCGCCGCTTTCGCCGCCCTTGTTGGCGCCGCGCGGGGGGGTGCTTCGATCGCGGCTGGTTTGTTCGATTGGTTTTAGGGTGGTCCACATCTTTTCAGATGCCAGGTGGTACTGTTTGGCTCGCGACATCTTCTTGGCGCGTTCTTAGCGTGAACTCTTGTTCCACCTCGCGCGGACATGTTCTTTGATTGAATTGAGGAGGCGGCATGGAGAAAGTCATGCGATTGCGGCAAAGACCCGCGGCGGAACGCGACGTCCGCAGCGTGGTTATCCTCGGCGCGACCGGATCGATCGGCAAATCGACCGCGGAAATCATTGCCGGTGCGGGCGGCGCTTTCCGGGTCGAGGCCGTCGCCGGAGGGCGGGATCCGCAAGCCTTGGCCCGGCTCGCCCGAGAACTCGGCGCGAAATTCGCCGCCCTCGCCGACCCGTCCGGCTATGCCCTATTAAAAGAAGCCCTGGCCGGCACTTCGATCGAGCCCGCGGCAGGCGAGGAAGCGGTCGTCGAAGCGGCGCTCCGTCCAGCCGACATCGTGATGGGAGCCATCGCCGGAACCGCCGGGGTCAAGCCGACCTTCGCGGCGCTTTCCGCCGGACGCACCGTCGCGCTCGCCAATAAGGAATGTCTGGTTTGCGCCGGGGCTCCCTTCATGCGCCAAGCCGCGGCTTCCGGCACCCGGCTGCTTCCCGTCGACAGCGAACATAACGCGATTTTTCAAGCCATGGGCGAAGCAAGCCTCGATACGATCGAGATGATCACGCTGACCGCCTCGGGCGGACCGTTTTGGACATGGCCAAGCGAAGCTATTGCCAAGGCCACTCCCGAACAGGCGCTGGCCCATCCGAATTGGTCGATGGGGCCAAAAATCACCGTGGACTCCGCCGGGCTCATGAACAAGGGTCTGGAATTGATCGAGGCGCATTATCTTTTCGGGATCGAGGCGGCGCGGCTCGACGTCATCGTGCATACGCAGTCGGTGCTGCATGGTCTCGTCGCCTTCACCGACGGCTCGGTCACGGCCGGACTTGCCGCTCCCGACATGAAGGTTCCGATCGCCCATTGTCTCTCTTATCCGAAGCGGAGCGCGACCGCCGCGCGCCGGCTTGACTTGACAACCATGGGCCGGCTAACCTTCGAGCGTCCGGATTTCGACCGCTTTCCTGCCTTGCGCGTGGCCATCGACGCCTTGCGCACGGGGCGGGGCCTTCCAACTGTCTTGAACGCCGCCAATGAAATCGCGGTCGACGCTTTCTTGAACCGGCTGATTTCGTTTCACGAAATTGCCCAAATGGTGGAACAGGCTTGCAATTCGGCGCTCGCCGACGGGGTCGCGCATGAGCCGGAGTCGGTTGCCGATGCTCTTGCAATGGACCGTGCCGTGCGCGAAAGATCGCGTTTTGTTCTCGCCTGGCAAGCGGCGTCGCGTGCCGGGGTGCGGTGAGTATGGATCATCGCCATGCGGGCGGCCAGCCTGTGTTTGCAAATGGCCGCTCATCCCGCTCTTAAATTCCTTGGTTCGCCTAAGATTTTCTCTTAAATATGGGCAAAAATTTAAGAACGCCATGCGATGCCGTTCCTGGCACACGATATGCTCAGACACGATATGCTCAGATAAACTGCGGAGAGCAGCCCCCGGGGGGCTGTTGCGAATTGCATTTTTTTTAAAACGAGGAACAAAAATTCGAGAGCAGGCGCAACGGTAGTTTCTCGTGACCGTTGGTCTGATCAAGGCGGTGTGGCTCGGAAACAAGGATTGCCGGCGCGGTCACGGCTGAGGCCAAGGTAATCGTGAGCGGGCCGTGCTCGCTCCCCATGCTATTTTGCGAGATTAGGCTCGGCTGTGCCAGGCCGCCGCAACGGAAAGGCCCGGTTCTCTGTATGTTTGGTTGCCGTATGATCTCGTCGCGAGAGCCGCGAAGTCCTCGAGGCCATGTGGAAGGCATTGTTTAAACCGGCTAGGAGTTAAAATGTCACTACTCACACATATCTGGGCGCTCGCGGGATATATATTGCCTTTCCTTTTTGTCTTGAGCCTGGTGGTTTTTTTCCACGAGCTCGGCCATTTCCTGATCGGCCGTTGGTGTGGGGTGAAGGTCGTCACCTTCTCGCTTGGCTTCGGACCGGAACTTTTCGGCTTTAACGACCGCTATGGAACCCACTGGCGGGTTGCGGCCTTCCCGCTTGGCGGCTATGTCAAATTCCACGGCGAGGCCAATGGCGCCTCGATAACGGATGAAGCTGCCCTCGCGGTCATGCCGCCCACCGAGCGGGCGGTGAGTTTCATTGCTCAGAACGTCTGGAAGCGGGCGGCGATCGTCGCCGCAGGCCCGATCGCCAATTTCCTCCTGGCAATCGTCATTTTCACCGGCATTTTTTATGTGAACGGGCGCGCCATCCTGCTGCCCATGGTGGATGGCATTGCCGCCGGAAGCGCCGCCGAGGCGGCCGGGTTTCAGCTAGGCGATCGGATCGTTTCGATCGGCGGGACCAAGGTCGATAGCTTCGAGGACATGCAGCGCGTCGTGCAGACCGCCAGCGACACGGAGCTGGTTTTCGGCATCGATCGGGGCGGCAAATTGGTGGAACTCGTCGCGACACCGCGCCGGCGCGACGTGGTAACCCCTTTCGGCACCACGCGGGTCGGTGTTCTTGGCGTCCAATCCAAAAGCAAGCCGGAAAATTGGCATGTCCAGAACTATGGTTTTGTCGACTCGGTTAAGCTGGCTGGGTCGGAGACCTGGTATGTCGTGGCGCGGACCGGCAGCTATCTCAAAGGCTTGGCGGCCGGGACAGAATCCAGCGACCAGCTGTCCGGACCAATCCGGATCGCCGAGGTCTCCGGGGCGATGGCCAAAATCGGCCTTGGCGCCCTGCTCAACCTCGCCGCAATTCTGTCGATTTCGGTCGGAATGTTGAACCTCTTCCCGATTCCGCTCCTCGATGGCGGTCATCTCCTCTATTATGCGGTGGAGGCGGTTCGCGGCAAGGCGATGAACGACAAGGCGCAACAGTTTGGCTTCAAGGTCGGCCTCATGCTGGTGACAAGCTTGATGGTTTTCGCCACGTACAACGACATTCTTCGACTGACCCGGCAATGGATGCATTTGGGGTGATCCGCCGCGGGTGGATAGGCTTGGCGGCGGGTCGTCAGAACACTGTCATTATCCAAATAGAAGCAAAGAGTTAACCCTGTTCCTTAAGGGATTGCTCACCGCGATGCGTGTCTTGCCTGCCACGTTCCCGCGAAATCGCTACAATGCAACGAAACTTGATTTGCGGGGCACCCCAAACCTTGTAAAAACCACGCTTGGCGGATACTGGAGGAGGCTTTGTCCATTCCATTACAACAAGTTGCGTCAACCAACTAGCGCCAGAACCAACTAGCGGCAGGTATGGAGTTTGCGTTCGTGGATGTGGGGGCCGGTCTTACAATGCGATTTATGCGTATATTTCAAGGCCGGTTCGCCGTTGCAATCGTCGCGTTGGCTTGGCTCTGCGCCGGTAGTTTCGCCGCTTTCGCGGAAAACGTCTTGGTGCAAGGCAACAAGCGTATCGACAGCGAAACGATTGCCGCGTATTTCAGCGGCTCGGATCAGGCTTCCATCAACAAGGGCGTCAAGGATCTTTACGCCACCGGATTGTTTTCCAGCGTCAAAGTGAGCCGGGTCGGGGGCCGGGTCGTCATAAGCGTAACCGAGAACAACGTCATCAATCGCGTCGCCTTCGAGGGCAACAGCAAGGTCAAGACCGAAACGCTGACGGCCGAGGTTCACTCGAAATCGCGCGGGCCTTATAGTCAGGCCATGGTCGATGCGGATATCGAGCGCATCAACGATGTTTATCGACGTTCCGGCCGCGCGGCGGCCAAGGTGACCGCGCGGACTGTCGATCTGCCAAACGGCCGGCTCGATGTCGTCTTCACCATAGACGAAGGCGAAAAGACTGGCGTGAAGACGATCAATTTCGTCGGCAACCAAGTATATTCCGCTGGCAAACTGCGCGATCTCATGCAGACGACGGAGATGAATTACCTCTCGTTTTTCAAGACTTCGGACGTCTACGATCCGGACAGGATCGCGTCGGACCTCGAACTTATCCGCAGGTTCTATCTCAAGAATGGGTATGCCGATTTTCATGTCGTGGCCTCCGACGCCCAATTCGACCCGGCGCAAGGCGGCTATATCGTCACGATCACCGTCGAGGAGGGGGTGCAATACACCGTCGCCGCGGTCAATGTGGAATCGCATTTGCCGGACCTCGACGGCGCTTCGCTGCGCCCTCTCGTGCGTCTTTCGCCCGGGGAGATCTATAATGGCGACATGGTCGAAAAGACCGTCACCGCGCTGACCAAGGAGGTTGGCAAGCACGGCTACCCGTTCACACAGGTGCATCCGCGCGGCGACCGCGATCCAGCGACGGGTACCGTGACCATCGCCTTCGTCCTCGACGAAGGGCCGCGTGTTTATATTGAACGCATCGTCGTGCGCGGCAACACCAGAACGCGCGACTATGTCATTCGGCGGGAGTTCGAACTCGGCGAAGGTGACGCCTACAATCGGGTGCTTATCGACCGGGCCGAACGGAGGCTCAACAACCTCGGTTATTTCAAGAAGGTGAAGATCACCAACGAACCGGGTTCGACGGCCGACCGGGTGATCGTGGTGGTCGATGTCGAGGATCAGCCGACCGGCTCATTGTCCTTGTCTGGCGGCTATTCCACCAGCGAGGGATTCATTGCCGAGGTCTCGGTGACCGAAACCAATTTCATGGGCCGCGGCCAATATGTGCGCCTTGCGGTCTCGGAGGGGCAATTCAGCAGGGGCGTCGAGTTCAATTTCACCGAACCTTATTTTCTCGGCGACCGGATCGCGGCGGGCTTCGATGTTTACGCGAAGAAAAGCGACGCCTTTCAATTTTCTTTCTACAATAACTTCACGACCGGTGCGACGTTGCGCCTTGGCTTGCCCGTGACCGAGGAGATTACCTTCTCGCCGCGATACTCGATTTACCGCACGGACATCTCCATTCCCAACACTGCCGGGCAACCCTTCAACGATTGTACCAGTCCGATTAACGGGATCACGCCGGTCCCGCCCAGTTTCTTTTTCAACTGCTTGACGAATGGCGAGGCCTCCTTGGCGCTCAAGGAGGCGAAGGGCCCCTTCGTGACCTCGTTGGTAGGATATTCGCTTGGCTATAGTTCGCTCGACAACAATCGGAACCCGACGAGCGGCTTCTTCGCCGAACTTCGCCAGGACATCGCGGGGGCGGGCGGCGATGAACGCTTCGTTCGCACCACCGGCGATCTCCGCTATTATCACGAGATCTACGATCAGATCGTCGGGCTCGTGCATCTGCAAGGCGGCGATCTGCAGAGTTTCGGCGGAAGGCAATTGCGCATCGTCGACAATTTCAATCTCGGGCCAAGCCTGGTGCGCGGATTTGCTCCGTTCGGCATCGGTCCGCGCGACGTGGGGGCCGGCGACCCCCAGGGCAACCCGCTCGGCGGCACCAAATATTTCGGCGGCAGCCTTGAAGCGCAATTCCCGATCTACGGTCTGCCGAGGGATCTCGGCCTGAAGGGTGCCATCTTTGCCGACGCCGGCACATTGTTCGGCTTTACCGGGCGGACTAACTTCAGTCCGAACGGCGTGTGCACCCCCTCCGACGTCTTCCCGGCCTTCACGCAAAGCAATTGCATCACCGTTGGCGGCGACTCTAGGCTGATCCGGACGTCCGCGGGCGCTTCGATCATCTGGTCGTCGCCGCTGGGACCTATCCGCTTCGACTTCGCCAAGGCCATCACCAAGAGCAAATTCGATCAGACTCAGTTCTTCCGCTTCACCGGCGGCACCACCTTCTGACCAAGCGTCCGACCGGGCCGATGTTCGCGGCACTCGCCGCAATCGGTGGCCGCGCGCCAGGCATGGCAAATCGCTCTCGCGGGAGGCGGATATGGCGTGGAGAGTCTCGCATGAGCGAACCGGTTTTTTTTTCGCGCGCCGCCAGGACATCGCTCGCCGATATCGTCGCCTGCACCGGCGCGGCGTTCGATGCAGGCGCCGATCTATCGGCCATCGTCAACGGGGTGGCGCCGCTCGACGAGGCGGGGCCGGGCGAACTCACTTTTCTCGATTCTCCGGAAAACGCCTTGCTTCTAGAGACCAGCCGCGCGACTGCCTGCTTCGTCACGCCGGGTGACGTGCCGCGGGTGCCAAAGTCGACTTTGGCGCTGGTGATGGACGAGCCCTCTCGCGGCTTAGTGCTCGCCATGCGGCGGCTGTTTCCGCAGGCGATCTGGCCAAAATCCTTGTTTGGTGCGGCGGGGATCAATCCAGGCGCTTCGATTCATCCAGAAGCGCGTCTCGAACAAGACGTGATCGTCGATCCGGGGGTGGTCATCGGGCCCCGCGCGGAAATCGGTTGCGGTTCGATCGTTGGCGCGAACAGCGTCATCGGTTGGGATGTCCGCATCGGCCGCGATTGCCTCATCGGGCCGCAGGCAACGATTACCCATGCGCTGATCGGCGACAGGGTTATCTTGCATCCGGGGGTGCGCATCGGTCAGCCAAGTGTCGATTTTAGCCATGCCGGCATTGCCCTGGCCCCGCACGGACTTCCCTGGGCGCCTTGGATTGGCCGGGTCATTATTCAGGACGGCGTCGAGATCGGCGCCAATTCGACGATTGATCGCGGCGCCTTCGGCGACACGGTCATCGGGGAAGAAACGAGGATCGGCAATCTCGTGCGCATCGCGGCAAACGTCACGATTGGGCGACATTGCGTTATCCCCGCGCAGGCGGACTTATCCGGCGGCGCGCGGCGCGAAGATTTCATCGCCGCCCCGCAAGCTTGAGGAGGTCCTGCAGCGCAGCGGCACACCGGCGCGGGCGGGCTGCAGGCGAGACGGCGCGATGGAGCGTCAGCCCCTTCGGACATAGCTTGGCAAGACCCCCCCGGGGCCGGCCTTGGCCTTGGCTCGTGTTCAACCGGATTTGAAATTCTGGCGCGGTGCGTTCGAGCGAAGTTCGGCGAGCGCCGTCTCGCCCGCGACCGCCTTGGATCCCATCGTCACCAAGGGTCTCGCGGCGCCGGGCATATAGACATCGACGCGCGAACCGAAGCGGATCAGGCCAAACCGGTCGCCGGCGCCAATAACCTCGCCCTGGCGCACAAAACAGACAATGCGCCGCGCGACAAATCCGGCGATCTGCACAACCCCGAAACGGCCGCCGCCACCTTCGATGACGAGGCCATTGCGCTCGTTGTTCTCGCTCGCCTTGTCGAGATCGGCATTAACGAAAAGGCCTGGCCTATAAGCGATCTTGGTCACCCGGCCGGCGACAGGGGCGCGATTCACATGGCAGTCGAACACCGACATGAAAATCGAAACCCGCTGCATCGGTTCGGCGCCGAGACCAAGTTCCGGCGGCGGCGCGAAATATCCAACCGAGGAGACGACGCCGTCGGCGGGCGAAATCACCAGATTCTCGTCGAGCGGGGTCAGGCGGACCGGGTCGCGGAAGAAATAGGCGCACCAGGCGGTCGCGATCGCGCCAATCCAGAAGAGAGAGCCAAAGAACGAGCCGAGGACAACGGTGGCGAGGGCGAAGCCCGCAATAAAAATATAGCCCTCCGGATGGATGGGTGTGAGCTGCCTGCGGATCGAACCGATCATCGCCATGGGGAAATCCTATCTTGCCGGGAGTTGTAGCCCGGCGTCCGGCCATTTCAAAGCGGCTGCTAAACTTGTCCCGCAACTCCGCAACGATTTTAACCCGTATTCCCCGGATAACGCGCCAATTTGCTGCGCGGTTGGGGCGAGGGGAGAGGCACGTCTTGACGCCACAAAATCGGCTTTGCCCGGCCCGCGACGCAGGGCGCTGCCGGAACGGCGAGAGCGGCGGCTGGCCGGGCCCCCTGACCCGCGGCCGGCGGGATAGTTGGGACCGGGACGTCCAGCGGATAGAAGGCAACGGCATTGACGCCCGAAACCTAGTGTGCGACCACGTGGCGCCACACCCTGGCGCCACATGAAGGTGCGATCGCGGGCGGTTAGCTCAGCTGGTAGAGCATCTCGTTTACACCGAGAGGGCCGGCGGTTCGAGCCCGTCACCGCCCACCAATGCGTGGCAAGGAGCTAAGCCGGTGGTGGGCCGCGCTTGCGCCCGGCCAGGGCCGCCGCCCGGCGGCCGGGGAAGCCTCGCGTCGCGCTTGACTTGGTGGCCCCGCGCCTATCCTATCCGCCAGGTCTCCGGTGCGGCCATGGCGGCGCCGCGTCGCGGGGGAGTAGCTCAGTTGGTTAGAGCGCCGGCCTGTCACGCCGGAGGTCGCGGGTTCAAGTCCCGTCTCTCTCGCCATTGCCTTTGGCAAACAGCTGTAAGCGGTTGATTTCCTTGCCGAGCATCCGCAAATCCTGCCATGCCAGCTTCTTGTGCGCGGGTTGGCGCAGAAGATAGGCCGGATGCAGCATGGCGAGCGCCCGGATCTCCTTGCCGCCCACAGCATAGGCGAACCAGCGTCCGCGCATGCGCATGACGCCCTCCGTGCCGCCAAGGAGAGTTTGCGCCGACGCGGCGCCAAGACAGACCAGAATCTTGGGGTCCACGAGCGCGATTTGGCGGCGGGTGAAGGGCAGACAGGCCGCCGTTTCAAGCGGCGTCGGGGTGCGGTTTCCAGGCGGCCGCCAAGGCACGACATTGGCGATATAAACTTTGCCGCGGTCGAGCCCGATCGCGGCCAGCATCTTGTCGAGCAATTGGCCGGCGCGGCCGACGAAAGGCACCCCCTCGCGGTCCTCGTCGGCGCCGGGCGCCTCGCCAATGAACATCATGTCCGCGCTGGGGTCGCCATCGCCAAAAACGAGCCGGGTCGCGGTTGCCTTCAGGCCGCAGCCTTCGAAGCGCGAAAGTTTTTCGCGCAGATCGCCAAGGTTTTGGGCGGCGGCGGCCTGGTCCCGCGCGGCCGCGATGGCCTCGGCGGGAGGGGCCGTGGCCGGCGCGGCCATGCCACGGCGGTTGACTTCGATCGTCGCCGGCGGCGCGGCGGAGAGGCGGCGCGTTTCCGCGCGGAGGCAAACGCTGGCGCGGCTTTCGGCGAAGCGGTCATGCGGAGCATCGTCGACGGCGATATCGACGCCCATTTCCGCGTACCAGCGCAGCAGTCCGGCCAAACCTTCAGCCATGATCAGAAGCCCCGCGAAACGCGAGCCGAGGAAAATATCGAGTCCCTCCCCGGCGGCGTCCCCGCGAAGGTCCTTAATCGAAGCGGGAAACAAGCCGCGGGGTTGCCGCTTTGGCAGACCCTATCCCAGTTCGCATTGTAGTCCAAAGCTCTATCGTATACGATTATCTGTAAAAGACTGGACTTGATCCATCGGTCAATGTCAGATTTCGCCATTCATCCCACGGCGAGCATTATTGGCGAGACGGTGTCGATTCTGTCAAGGACGCAAGCTGCGCTCGCGCCGGCGAAGCCGGTGCTCCGCATCCTTGACAGAATCGATCCGCTCGCCAAACTCGCCGCCATGAGATGAATGCCGCGTTGCGATTTCTCGCTACAGTGACTGAAAGCTCAAATCCAGGATTTTACTGATTACCGGTCGCCTTATCAGGCTTCGGCTCCTTGACCCCTTTTCGCCGGTTGGTGCGCATGCCGTTGTTGCCAAATCGTCCCCCAATCCTAAACTTTAGGGACGTCGACGAAGGCGAGGCATGGGACAATTTTTCAACAAAATTCTTGCCGCGCAAGGATCGAAGACCACCATGACCGAGGCAGAAATCAGGTTGCCGCCACGCGAAACCATGGATTTCGATGTCGTGATCGCCGGCGCCGGCCCCGCGGGTCTCGCCGCCGCGATCCGCCTCAAACAGCTTGCGCCGGAAGTTTCGGTCGGTGTCGTCGAAAAAGGCGCCGAACTCGGCGCCCATATTTTGTCGGGAGCAGTGATCGATCCCGGCGCTCTCGACATACTTCTCCCCGATTGGCGCCAGGATCACGACCGGCCGCTGAAGACGGAAGTGACCGCCGACCGGTTCCATGTGCTCGGCCCCGCCAGCGCGCTCCGGCTGCCCAATTTCATCCTGCCGCGCCTCATGAATAATCATGGCAATTTCATCGGTTCGCTTGGCAATGTCGTGCGCTTTCTCGGCAAAAAGGCGGAGGCCTTGGGCGTCGATATCTTTCCTGGCGTCGCGGGCGCCGAGGTCGTTTATGGCGAAGCCGGCGCGGTTTTGGGCATCGCTACGGGAGACATGGGAATCTCCCGCGACGGAAGCCTCAAGAGCGGATTCACGCGGGGCATTGAGCTTCGCGGCAAATATACCCTGATCGCCGAAGGCGCGCGCGGCTCGCTCGCCAAGGAGCTGACTGCGAAGTTCGGCCTCGACAAAAATCGCGAGCCGCAGAAATTCGGTATTGGCTTGAAGGAGCTTTGGCGGATCGATCCCTCTTTACACCGGCCTGGCCTCGTCCAGCATACCTTCGGCTGGCCGCTCGATGATCGCACCGGCGGCGGCTCGTTTATCTATCATTTCGAAGACGGTCTCGTCGCCGTTGGTTTCGTGGTTCACTTGAACTATTGGAATCCGACGCTGTCTCCATTTGACGAATTTCAGCGTTTTAAGACGCATCCGATGATAGCGCCTTTGTTTGCCGGCGGGGAGCGGATTTCGTTTGGCGCAAGGGCGATCACCGAAGGCGGCTGGCAATCGGTGCCAAAACTCGTCTTTCCCGGCGGCGCTCTCATTGGCTGCGCGGCGGGGTTCGTAAACGTGCCGCGCATAAAGGGATCGCATAATGCGATTCTATCGGGAATGCTCGCGGCCGAGCATGTGGCCGCCGCGCTAGAAGTCGGGCGCGCCCATGACGAAGTCATTGCCTATGAAGAGGGGTGGCGCGGCGCGGCCCTCGGCCGCGACCTTTACAAGGTCCGCAACGCCAAGCCGCTGTGGTCGAAATTCGGCACCAGGGCCGGGATTGTGCTCGGCGGCCTGGACATGTGGGTGAATGAAATTTTCGGCACCTCGCCGCTCGGCACCTTGGGCCATGGCCAACCGGATCATGCGAGCCTGAAACCGCTTGGCCAGGTGACGCCCATTCAATACGCGAAGCCGGATGGCAAGCTCACTTTCGACAGGCTCGCCTCGGTTTATGTTTCCAACACCAATCATGAGGAAGACCAGCCCTGCCATCTGCACCTCAAGGACCGGTCGATTCCGATTGGGCGAAACTTGCCGGAATATGGCGAGCCGGCGCGGCTCTATTGCCCCGCCGGCGTCTTTGAGGTGGTCTATGGCAACGCGGCGGAAAAAAGCGATCCGCGTTTTGTGATCAACGCGCAAAATTGCGTCCACTGCAAGACGTGCGACATCAAGGATCCGGCGCAAAACATCGATTGGGTGCCGCCAGAGGGCGGCGGCGGCCCGAATTATCCGAATATGTAAAGGCTTTCGCTAGCTTTTTTCGGCAGTGCGTCAGTTAGAATTTCATGCAGCAAATGCGCGCCGCGCCCGCCGGGGAAGCCGGGACATGATCAAGAATCTTCTCTCGATAGCGGGTTTTGACCCAAGCGGCGGCGCGGGCATCGCGGCCGATCTTAAAACCTTCGCCGCGCTTGGCTGCAACGGCATGGCCGTCATCGCCGCCCTGACCGCGCAAAATACGCAAGGGGTCAGAGCCGTGCACGTCCCGCTCGCGAGTTTTGCCGCGGCGCAGATCGACGCGGTTTTCGAAGACATCGATGTCGCGGCCGTCAAGATCGGGATGCTCGCCTCGGCCGCTGTCGTCGCGGCGGTCGCGGACAGGCTCGCGTTTCATAAGGCCCGCTTCATCGTCCTCGATCCGGTGCTCATCGCGACGAGCGGCGATGCTTTGAGCGCAGCCGATGCAAGTGAAGCGATTGTCCAGCATCTCTTTCCACGCGCAACCCTCGTCACGCCGAATTTTTCCGAAGCGGCCCGCCTGTCTAATCATGCTATCTCGGCGGATCGAGAAGGCATGCGCCGCGCCGCCGCGCTTCTGCATGCGCGCGGCGCGAAAGCCGTGCTCGTCAAGGGCGGCCATTTGAGCGGGGCGACATCGGACGACCTCTTATTCGATGGCGCTTCATACCGGCTTTTTTCCGTCCCACGCGTCGTAACCCGCAACACGCGTGGCACCGGCTGCACTTTATCTTCGGCGATCGCGGCCTATCTCGCGCGAGGCCATGAGCTTGGCGAAGCCATCGGCGCCGCAAAAACCTATCTCACCGGCGCGCTAACCACCGCCGATGAACTCAGCACCGGCCACGGGCCTGGGCCGGTCAATCATTTCCATGAATTCTGGAGACGCTGAGCGTCTCTGAACGGGGGTCATAGATTTTCGCTGGAAGGTGGGACTCCGCCAAACGGGCGGTCCCAAATCGTGCCCTTTTGCCAGGCGGATGACCGGTTTCCAAACCGCGTTGTTTGGTATAAGGGATGCTGCAATCGCGAAGATAGCGCCCCATATTGTGGCCTGGCTGTCATTCTTCAAAATAACGTCGTCTCTCAAAAAACGTCGTCTGGGTGTGGTACGGCCGGCAGGCTGTCCGGACGCGGCAGATTTGATTCAGGTCTGAAAATGAAGCTTCGCAATATCGCCATTATCGCTCATGTCGATCACGGCAAGACGACGCTCGTAGATCGTCTGCTCCAGCAATCCGGCGCCTTCCGCGAAAATCAGCGGGTCGCCGAGCGGGTCATGGATTCGAGCGATCTCGAAAAGGAGCGCGGGATCACGATCCTGGCCAAGGCGACGTCGATTGCCTGGAAGGACACGCGGATCAATATCGTCGATACGCCGGGCCACGCCGATTTCGGCGGGGAAGTCGAGCGTATTTTGTCGATGGTCGATGGCGCGATCGTCCTCGTCGACGCCTCTGAAGGGCCGATGCCGCAGACCAAATTCGTCGTCGACAAGGCGCTGAAAATCGGGCTCAGGCCGATCGTCGCGGTAAACAAGGCCGATAAGCCGGATGCGCGGACGAGCGAGGTGGTGAACGAGGTTTTCGATCTGTTTGCGGCGCTCGACGCCACCGACGAACAGCTCGATTTTCCGATCCTTTACGGTTCGGCGAAACAGGGCTGGATGGCGGCTAGCCCGGATGGCCCGAAGGAAGGCATGGCGCCTCTTTTCGATCTCGTCTTGAAACATGTTCCGCCGCCCGCCACAAAAGAAGGCGGTTTTCGCATGCTCGGTACATTGCTCGAAGCCAATCCCTATCTCGGGCGGCTCATCACCGGGCGGATTTTCGCGGGCTCCGTAAAACCCAATCAAAGCGTCCAGGTCTTGGACCGCAAGGCCAATGTGGTCGAACAGGGGCGGGTTTCCAAGATCCTGGCATTCAGGGGAATCGAACGCACGCCGATCGCGGAAGCGGAAGCGGGCGACATCGTTGCGATCGCCGGGCTCGAAAAATTCAATGTCGCCGACACGCTGTGCGCGCCGGATGTCGCGGAGCCCTTGCAGGCGCAGCCGATCGATCCGCCGACCTTGTCGATGACGTTCCTAGTGAATGATTCGCCGCTAGCCGGAACCGAAGGCGATAAGGTAACGAGCCGCGTCATCCGCGACCGTCTTTATAGGGAGGCCGAAGGCAATGTTGCCTTGCGAGTCGAGGATTCGCCAGGATCCGACTCTTATGTTGTCTCCGGGCGCGGCGAGTTGCAGCTCGCGATCCTGATCGAGACCATGCGCCGCGAGGGGTTCGAGCTTGGGGTATCGCGGCCAAAGGTGGTGTTTCAAAGGGACGAGGCCACGAACCAGCTTTTCGAACCAATCGAGGAAGTGGTCATCGACGTCGACGAGGAACATTCCGGCGTCGTCGTGCAAAAGATGGCCGGGCGCAAGGCCGAGATGGTCGAGATGCGGCCTTCCGGCGGCGATCGCCTGCGCCTTGTCTTTCACGCGCCGACACGCGGGCTCATCGGATATCAGGGCGAGCTTTTGACCGATACCCGCGGCAGCGCGATCATGAACCGGCTGTTTCACGCCTACGCCCCTTGGAAGGGCGAGATCGCGGCGCGGCGCAACGGCGTTTTGATTTCCAACGACAATGGCGAATCGGTCGCCTATGCGATGTGGAAGCTCGAAGATCGCGGCCCGATGATGATCGAGCCCGGCTGCAAGGTCTATCGCGGTATGATCGTGGGCGAACATACCCGCGAAAACGACCTCGAAATCAATGTCTTGAAGGGCAAACAGCTGACCAACATCCGCGCCGCCGGCAAGGACGAGGCGGTCCGCCTGACCCCGCCGTTCAAGATGACGCTCGAAAAGGCGCTCGCCTATATCGAGAACGACGAGCTTGTCGAGGTCACGCCGAAATCGATCAGGCTGCGCAAGGCGCTGCTCGACCCCAACGCGCGCAAGCGTGCGTTCCGCGCCAAGGAAAGCGCGTGAGCGATTTCCGCGTCCTGCCGGAAACCGCCTTGTCACGGTTCTATTTTGCTGCAACCATCGCTTCTTGTCTGGGAGATCGCCGCAATGAGACAAAATGCGTGGAAGGCTTGTGTCAGATCCGGGCTCTTGAGCGCCAGCTTGCTCTTGGGAGCTAATTCAGTCGTCGCGGACGCCACGGCCATTCTAAAGCTGCCACCGGACATCACGTTCAAAGGCCCGGCGGGAGCGGTGCAAATTGCCGTCCTCTATGGCGACCCGGCGAAGCCCGGCCTCTACGTCGTGCGATTAAAACTCCCAGGCGGGGCTAAGGTTATGCCTCACACACACCCAGAAGAAGTGCGAACGCTCACCGTGTTGTCGGGAACACTCTATTTTGGGTGCGGCGAACAATGGGATGAAAGCAAGTTGACGCCCTATCCGGCCGGAACCTTTTTTTCGGAGCTTCCGAATGTCCCTCATTTCGTCTCGGCGAAGGACGGCGAGGTCATTTTTCAAGCGACCGACATCGGGCCAAGCGCATTGATTCCGGTGCAGCAGGCGCCGAAGTGACGATGAAACCACCTCGTTTCATTTTCTTGGCAGTTGTGGCAGGGGGTCTATTCGGACGTTATCTAGCGCGTTATCCGGTCAGGTTGGTTCATATCCTGCCGCTCTGAAGTAGTTTTCACATTCGTTCTGTGGGAAGTGACTGAGGAGTCCGCCGATGCGGGTCCAGAGGGCTTCGATGGATCGTTCGGAAGCCTTTCGCAGGAGCGTCTTCAATTTCGAAAAGGCCATCTCGATCGGGTTCAGGTCAGGCGAGTAGCGCGGGAGGAAACGCAGCTC
>JALZAY010000243.1 GCA_030948025.1 Pseudomonadota bacterium | reverse complement strand
GGGACCCGGATTTCATCCCTGCGATGGTCGTCAACCATATTTTGGGCGGCGGCATTTTTTCGGCGCGCCTGTTTCGCGAGGTGCGCGAGAAACGCGGGCTGGCCTATTCGGTCTATTCGCAGCTTGTGACTTACGATCACGCCGCCATGTTTTACGGTGGCACGTCGACCAAGAACGAGCGCGCCGCCGAATCGATGGCTGTCATCGAAAAGGAGATCTCGAGCCTTTCGGATTTTGGGCCGACGAAGGAAGAACTCGATAAGGCAAAAAAATATCTGATCGGCTCCTATGCGCTACGTTTCGACACCTCGACCAAGATTGCTGGCCAACTTGTCAATTTGCAGTCCGAAGGTTTCGGCGTCGAATATCTCGATGAGCGCAACAAGCTGATCGCCGCCGTGACAATGGAAGACGCGAAACGGGCGTCAAAACGCCTCTTCGGCGACACCAAGCTCCTTGTCACGGTCGCTGGGAACCCGGAGCGGATATGAGGGGACGCCGGGGCCCTGCAATCGTGTCTAAGGTTCGCTCATCAGCTGAAGGTCGAAGAGCCGACCCGAGGGCGAGGAAACCATAAAGCTGCAAACAAACCCTGGGCGGTCCGAGTTTTTCAGATGTGGTTGATCTGAATGATTGCCGGCGTCAGGATGACCGCGAAAAGCACGGGGAGAAAAAACAATATCATCGGTACCGTCAATTTGGGCGGCAATGCCGCGGCCTTTTTTTCGGCGAGCAGCATACGAGTGTCGCGGCTTTCCTGGGCAACGATCCGCAAGGCGGTGCCAAGAGGGGTGCCGTAACGCTCGGCCTGAATGAGAACGGTCGTGATCTGCCTCACCGAGCCCATCCCGGTCCTGAGGCTGAGGTTTTCATAGGCCGAGCGCCGGTCTGTAAGATACGACAGTTCCGCCGTCGTCAGCGTTAATTCCTCGGCAAGCGGTATCGACTGGACGCCGATCTCCTGCGCGACCTTGCGAAAGGCATGTTCGATCGACATGCCGGACTCGACGCAGATGAGCAACAGATCCATGGCGTCGGGAAAGGCGCGGCCCATCGAGTGCTGGCGTTTGCCGATCGTATTCTTGAGGTAGAGTTCCGGCATTTTCAGGCCGATATAGGCGGCCAAGACGATGATGCCTAACTTGAAAGTGACAGCCAGCGCGAAGTTGGTCACGACAAAAATATAGAACGTGGTAACCGCAAGGATTAGGACCGGTGTAACGAGCCGGAAGAACAGAAACGCCACTTCCGCCTGGGGGCCGCGAAAGCCGGCCATCGCCATCTGCGTTTTTGCTCGATCAGTGCCTAGCCATTTCGACAAACTGAAGCGCTCAACAATTTGTTTCATATAGGCTTTCGGCGCCTGACGGAGGCTAAGCTTGCCCTTATCCGCGCTCAGCTGCTCGCGCGCGCGCGCGCGGATACGTTCCCGTTCCGTCGCAACGGATTTCATGCGCTGGCTCAGAGTGTCGGACTCGATCAGCGGCATGGCGACGGTCAGAATCGTCAGCATCGTTGCGATCGCGACAACCGTGCTCAGCAAAAATTGCGGATCGGTCAGCTTTAAGTAAATCAGGTCAAGCATTTGCGCCACGCGTGCGGGAGGGTCTCATTCTTGGCGGATCTGGAACAGAGGTGTTGAAGCAAATTGGGCAATGGCTGGACGCCGGCGCCGCCAATCTAAATGTCGAAATGGATCATCTTTTTCATAACGAATATTCCGATGCCCATCCACACGGCGCAGCCGCCCAGGACGAGTTCGCCGGTCTGCGTTGTCCACAACAGTTCTATATATTTCGGGCTCGTGATATAGGTCATGACGGCCACGATGGGAGGCAGGCTGCCGATAATGTAGGCGGAGGCTTTCGCTTCACCCGACATCGCTTTGATTTTTTGTTTCATTTTTTTTCGCTCCCGCAGCACGGCCGATAGATTGGCCAGGGCTTCGGCAAGATTGCCGCCAGCTTTTTGCTGAATATTTATAACGATCGAGAAGAAGCTCGCCTCCGCGATCGGGACGCGCTCGACTATTCGCTCGACTGCTTCGGCGGTTGAAAAGCCCATGGCCTGTGCCTCTACGATCTGGCGGAATTCGCTCCGGACCGGCTCGGCCGATTCCGTCGCGATAACCCGCAGACAATCGCCGAGCGGCAGTCCAGCCTTGACGCCCCGGATAATAATGTCGACCGCATTGGGAAATTCATCGACGAATTTCTTCAACCTGCGCTTGCGCAAGAAATCAAGAATCCATGCCGGAAAACCGAAACCTCCGACGCCCATGGCAGCCACGATCACGATCGGGTGGGCTCTGAAAAGCCAAATTAGCACGCCGAAAAATGTCGCCGACGCGAGCGAAGCGCCGATATATTTGTTGCGGCTCCAGGAGAACCCGGCCTGAGCGATCCGCGTCTCCAGGGATAGCTTCTTCCGTTTGCCGCGCAGTTCGAGCTCCTTGATGCTTTCGGTTATTTGTTTGCGGCGGCTTGCGGCGTCGGTCTGGCGCTCGGCACCTCGCTTCGCCGACATCGGCCGCAAGGCGGCCTGGCGCTTTTCAGCGTTTATGTCTCCTGAAAGGTAGGGATAGATAAAAACGTGAACGAGGCCCCCGGCCGTGACCATCGTAAGGCCCATGATGATCCACACGTGCATGTTCATGTCGTAGCCTCCTGTTCTTGCTGGCTACCGGACAGTGTCATTGAGTTCGGAAGCATCGAGTGCCTTCGCCAAACGTTCTTCCTCGCCGTAGTAGCGGGCCTTTTCCCAGAACCGTGGGCGCCCAATCCCCGTCGAGCGGTGGCGGCCTTTCAGGCGGCCAAAGGAGTCTTCTCCGGTGACCTCATAGACCATCAGATCCTGCATCGTGACGACATCTCCCTCGAAGCCCAGGACTTCGGTGATATGAGTGATCCGGCGTGACCCATCACGAAGCCTTGCCGCCTGGACGATGACATCGATAGAGGTAACGATCATTTCCCGAAGGGTCCTCGGCGGCAGCGCGAAACCACCCATGGTTATCATGGATTCGAGGCGGCTTAACGCCTCGCGCGGCGAATTGGCGTGCAAGGTGCCCATCGAACCGTCGTGACCGGTGTTCATCGCCTGCAACAGGTCGAAAGCCTCCGGACCGCGGACCTCGCCGACGACGATCCGTTCGGGCCGCATGCGCAGGCAGTTCTTGACGAGATCGCGCATTGTAATCTCACCGCTGCCTTCGATGTTCGGCGGCCTCGTTTCGAGGCGGACCACATGCGGTTGCTGCAATTGGAGTTCGGCCGCATCCTCGCAGGTAATCACGCGCTCGTCGGTATCGATGTAATTGGTCATGCAGTTGAGAAGAGTTGTCTTTCCCGAGCCCGTCCCACCAGAAATCAAGACATTGCAGCGCACCCGTCCGATGATTTTGAGAATCTCGCCGCCTTCCGGCGAGATGGAACCGGAACGGATCAGCTGATCTAGGGTCAGCTTGTCCTTTCTGAATTTGCGGATGGTGAGAACGGGCCCGTCAATCGCAAGCGGTGGAGCGATCACATTGACGCGCGAGCCGTCGGCAAGACGCGCGTCGCAGATTGGCGAAGCGTCGTCGACCCGGCGCCCCACCTGACTGACGATACGCTGACAAACGTTCATCAATTGCGCGTTGTCGCGAAAGCGGATATTGGTCAATTGGATCTTGCCGCCGACCTCGATGAAGGTGCGGGTGGCGCCGTTCACCATGATGTCGGCAATGTCGTCGCGGCCAAGAAGAGGTTCGAGGGGCCCGTAGCCGAGAACATCATTACAGATATCGTCAATCAGATCTTCTTGTTCGCCGGTCGACACGGCGACGTTCTTGATCGCGACGATTTCGTGGACGATGTCGCGGATTTCCTCGCGCGCGTTTTCCGCGTCGAGGCGCGACAATTGCGACAGGTCGATCGCCTCGACAAGCGCGCCGAAGATCATGCTTTTGGTGACGTAATAGTCGTCGGAACGCTGCGGCTCCGGGGCCGATTGCGGCACCGGCGGGGCACTCTGAATAGCCGGGATGCCGATCGGCTTTGCAGCCACGGCAACAGTTGCCGCGACTGTGGGGCTTTTGTCGCTGGCTTCGGAGACTGAACGCTTGCCGAAATTAATCATAATAGACCTCTTAACGGCATTGGCTCCGCGCGCCGCATCGCGTTCCCGGGCCGGCACGCCGGCCCCCCAACCGCGTGCGCCGCGATCGCGGTCATGACTGGTTTGGACTTGCGCCGCGCAAGGCACCGGGATCGGCTTTGGACGCCTGCTTCCTGCCGAACCACATTATCAAAGGATCGAGAACGTTCCGTTGCGCTTTATGCGTTTCGTTCCGGCCGATAATTTTTCGCGCAAGATCCCTGATCATGCCCGCAAGTTTCCCGGCTGCCTCGACTTCGGCGATCATCTGCCCATTGTTGGCGGCTGGGCCAAAGAGCTTTGGCTGGAAAGGAATGATTCCGCAAGGCACGAGATCGACCGCCTTGGCGAAATCGTTGACGCTGATCTCCGGCCGTTTCGGAATTCCCACGCAGTTCATAATGAGCTTTGGATGCCCGTCATGCGCGCGCGCCGAGCGCAGCATATCCAGCATGTTTTTTGTGTTGCGCAGATTAGCGAGATCAGGCGCTGCGACAATCACGATTTCATCGGCATTGACGAGCATGCGTCTTGCCCACGCGGTCCAAATATGTGGAATATCCAAAATGACGCAGGGCGTGGTGGCGCGCAAAATATCGATCAGCGAGTCGAAGGCGGTTTCTGAAAAGTCATACATCCGGTCGAGCGTCGCGGGAGCAGCTAGAATGCTCAGCTTTTCGCCGCATTTCG
>JALZAY010000242.1 GCA_030948025.1 Pseudomonadota bacterium | reverse complement strand
CGCGGGGTCGTTTTGGGTGCTTGACCATTTCCTTATTATGGCCGGTGGACTCGGAAATTCCAAGGCGGCAAATTAACGTTTTTTGTGACCGGCGTCACAAAACCCAATCAAACTGATGCACTACCCGCGGCTCACATCGTGGCGCAGGTCGCGAATTGGCAGGGACGGACGGTATTTGCCTTCACGCGGCCGGACGCTTGTGTGCGCTGCGTTTTGTCGAAACGTTTTGACTATACGATCTCGCTTCAACCGAGAGAGCCTATAGATCCAAAAGATTCATCCTTTTCCTGTGCCGCTTCGGGTCTACGATCAGACGATTCAAGTGCTAAAGTCGGCAGTCCAAAGCGCGAAGCTCGGACGTGAGGAAGAGCTGGCCGCGCTGAAGCGGCTCGACGACCAGGCTCGACTCGTCGAGCGCCACGCCTCGGGCCGTCCTGTAGAGGAGTTGATCGCACAAGAGCGACGGCTCTCCCATTCCTATCGAGGCCGGAGCGTTTTCGGATGGGAGCATCCTCCCAAGGATTGCGCCGATGCCAAAGACATGATGGCCACTGAGGCTCCGACCCGATCATCGAAATGAGATGGTCCGAACGGCGCGGACCTGCGGCAAGGCACAGACCATTGCAGAGGGACATTGGCCCTCGCAGGTCGCACGCGGCGGCGTTGAAGCCTCTCATGGCGCGATGATCGGATCGCTCCGCGACGCGCTGTCGCGCGAAGCGTCGAGCCACCGAGATCAAGGGGAATGAGAAATGGCGCGCCAGCCAGCGTTGAATGAAGAGGCGCTCGTCAAGTTTGGCTCCGAAAAGTTCGCCAGACTGGTGATCGGCGAGGCAAAGCGCAATGCTGCGTTCAGGAAGCTCGTCGCGGCCGCGCTCGCCGCGACCAAGGGCCCGGCGGCGGTCGCCGCGATCATCGACAAGCGCCTCGCGGGGCTCGATCGCGCCAAAGCCTTCGTCGACTGGGAAAAAGCCAAAGCATTCACCGCCGACATCGCCGCCACTTTGGCGACCATCACCGGCGAACTGGCGTCAGCGGATCCTGACGCCGCAGTCGATCGGCTCGCGCGGTTCCTCTCGACCGCCGATCGAGTGTTCGAGCGGATCGACGATTCGAATGGCCGCCTGCAGAACGTCTATCATGAGGCCAACGCTGCTCTGCCCGATCTTGTCGGGCGGCTCGAGCAAGCTGACAAGGCTTCAATCCCTGATCGGCTTTTCGCTCTGACTGTTTCCGACGACTGCGGCTTCTTTTCCACAATCATGCCGGAACTCGTCGCGCATTTGCCGGTGTATGCCGTCGATCATTGGGACGAACGCCTAGCTGAGATGGAGCGATCCCTCGGCCCCCTCAAGGACTGGGACAGGAACTGGAAAAAGCGCGCGAAGGCGGACCGGATCATTTGTCTGCGTCAAGCGATCGCCGACTGCCGGCATGACGTTGACGCTTTCATCGCCCTGGAGAAGAGCCGGCCGGAGGTGCATCGCAACACGATAGCGATCGCCGAGCGATTGTGCGACGCCGGTCGTCATAGCGAAGCGCTCGAATGGGTTCGCAAGCGCGGCCGGCCGGGATTGAAGGTCATGACCTATGACGATCTCGCCGATGGCTCGAGCCCACGCGACGTACCGGATCTCGCCCGCACGCGCCTGGAAATCGGGATTCTCGAGACGATGGGCGATCGTACAACGGCGCAAGACGTGAGATGGAAAACCTTCGAGACGACGCTCGACATCGGCATGTTGCGCGATCATATCGCTCGTCTGCCCGATTTTGCCGAATTCGATGTGCTCGACAAAGCTTTCGCCCACGCGATCGGCTTTGAGCAGAAATATCGCGCCCTGGCATTCTTTCTGAATTGGCCGCGTCTCGACCTCGTGGCTAGGCTCGTCGTCGATCGGCGCGCCGAATGGGAAGGCCGCCATTACGAAGCGCAGAACTGGCTTTACCGGGGCAACGTCGCGCACAAGGAGAAAATCTACCCCGGCCAGCACGAGGCGATCATCGATCCGGAGCTTTGGCAAGCTGTTCAGGACAGGCTCGCTGCCGGCCGGCGCGAGCGGTCGATGGCCGTTGGCGCCGGGGCGCCGAGTCTGTTGCCGGGCCTGATCTTCGATAGCGACGGCGCTCGCCTATCTCCCACGCATGCCGTCAAGAAAGGCAAGCGGTATCGATACTATGTCTCGACGGCGCTTATCACTCGCAGTCGCTCCGAGCATCCCAAAGGCCGGCGCATTCCGGCGGGCGACATCGAAGGGCTGGTGCTCGACCGTCTGCGCGCGCTCTTCGCGTCTGGTGCGGAAGTCAGCGACGCCGTCGCGCCGCTCGGCCTTGACGCCGCGACCCAACGAGCCGTGCCCGACCGATCGGCAAAGCTGGCGGAGCGCTGGACCAAGCTTGCATCGCTCGAGCTTCGCGAACTCGTGCGATCCTTGGTCCAGCAGATAAAGATTGGCGAGACCCAAATCTTGGTGTGGCTCAATCGAACCGCCATCGTGTCGAGCGTAACGCCCGACGCGCCTCCCAAGCCAACAGATTCTGTCGAACCTTTCGTTCTGTCGATCACCGCAAGCCTTCGCCGGGCTGGAAAGGGTGTGCGGCTGGTGATCGGCAATGGCGCCGCGAAAGCGATCGCTGACGGCCTTGCCTCCCTGATCGCCCGAGCGATCGCTGACGGCCTTGCCTCCCTGATCGCCCGAGCGATCGCAACCCGCAACATGTTCCTTGCGGGCCGTGATGACAGCATCGACGCCATGGCGTCGCGGCTTGGCGTGAGGCGCGATTATGTGGCGGTGCTCGTACGTCTCTCTTATCTCTCTCCTGAAATCGTTCGCGCGAGCCTGGCCGGCCAACAGCCCGTCGAGCTGACACCCACACGGCTCGTAATGCTCTCCAGGACTCTGCCGCACGATTGGCAGGAGCAGCGGCGGCTCCTCGGATTTGCGCCTGCCTGACGCCGCGCCAATCCAGCCCAATGCTCGACATGTGACGGGTCGAACGGGCTTGAGAGGCAGTCCCGCCTGTGTGCGGTCGAGCGCCTGGATTTGGCTTTTCTCGTCGATGGAGGCGACGACGGCGTGAGCGGGTGGGTCCATGTAGAGGCCGACGACGTCCTCGACCTTCTGATATTACTGCGTATTTTCAGTTTACGTGGTTGCGGGTAGTAGACGAGACACGGTCGAGCCGGCGCGCGGAGTTCAAGGGATTATGCTCAGACAGCCTGCGGAATTAACGGCTCCTTTTCGGCTCAGTTAACAATCCCTTGGCTTTGCGGTACTCGCTGCGATGATCTCGTCGATCCTCTTTGGCGAACCGTTTCTCCTTCGCCTTGGAACCGTATTCTTGGGTTACTTTCCCCTTATTCTTGACTATCACATAGCCGCCCTTCGTCATGCTGAAGGGCTTCTTGAGTAACCCGAGATGATCAAATTTCGTTCCTGGCGGATGATTAAACGGTTCAAACCATGACGGGTGCACGAAATTCGACATCTCGATTCCGTCGACCAGGAAAGTGTCCTGTTCAACGGGGTCGCTCATCTCATAAGCGTATTCAGTGCCGTCGGTCGCTTCCGCCCATAGGGTTGCGAGAGGATCAATGACCATTTCGAACAGCTCATGACACGCCGTAACGCTCACAAGTTCATTGACCGCGAGCGTAGTCCGGACGAAGACCTTCGAGATAGGCTGCCCGTCATGGGTCAGTTCATGATATCCAAGCGCGCCAGCTGTGTCGGCGTCATCGAAGTAGACGAATTGCCAATCCGAGGGCTTTGGGGCGTCAGTATTGTAGAGCTTGACTGGATAACCCCACACGGGAAGAAAATGCTCGTCAAAACATTTTTGCAGTGTCGCCGTAAGTTTGTCGAACGGCACCCCAAGGTCAACAGTGGCTTTGTTGATGCAGGCGATACTAACCGAACCACCTTGCCCAGCTTGGGCCGCACGAATAACGTTCATCGGATCCTCCTAATCTATGATCAAACACAAAAAGCAAGACCGCTGGCCGCGCGATCACGGCCGGGGAGATAAGGCCCATGATACGCCCGATCACGTGGCGGCGCCGTGTCCCACGGGAATGCTTCGGTGATTTGGCGCGCAGCCACTCCGCCGTTGGGTTCTGGGTCACCGCAAACCACAACAGCTGCCGCCGTCGATGGCCAAGAACAAGAAATACGAATAGCTGCCGAAAGGCAATCGTCGGAACGACAAAGAGATCAATCGCTGCAATCTCCTCCACGTGATTGCGAAGGAAAATCTTCCAGGTCTGCAATGGCCGGCCCTGCCTCGGCAATCCCGACAGAATCGGCCTTGAGACTATTCCGGCAACCACGTAAACTAAAAATACGCAGTAATATCAGAAAGTTACTTGGCTTTGGGACCTGGATTCGAACCAAGATTGACGGAGCAGAGTCCGGTGTTCTACCGTTGAACTATCCCCCACCCGTTCGCAGCCCGAACCGCCGTGACAATGCCGCGCAGTGCGATCCGCTGAAGCCGTTGCGACAACGGTCCGTCTGGGCTGAATACGCGGGCGGCGCTGAAATTGATGCGCAAGCGGCGCTCTGGCCGGATCGGCTCGTGACGCTGTATTCTGCGCCCGACCAATCCGGCGAAGGGGACGCGCATGCACTTCGGCCACGCCCAATATCTGCCGATAGCGCTGCCGCTCTTCGCGCTGCTCGCCGGCGCCCTCACCATTCTGCTAGAGCGCCGGACGCTCAGCTGAATCCATATCCGGCGGCGGTGAAGTAGTTTTGGCATTCTGCAGGCTCGAAGAGATCGCAGATGCGGCCGATCTCCTGCCAGAGGGCATCGATGGTCCTGACGG
>JALZAY010000063.1 GCA_030948025.1 Pseudomonadota bacterium | reverse complement strand
GGGGGCGCCTTGATCGTCATGGCGTTGCCGCCTAGTACCTCGCCCGGCCGGGCGGAAACAATGTCGAGCGCCTTGGCGCGCGCCTACGCCGGCAACCCGGACTTGAATCAGCAGCGCGCCGGGGTCCGCGCCACGGATGAAAATCTTCCCCGGGCAACGTCTACGTGGCGGCCGACGGCCAATGCGACCGGGCAATTTGGCTATAATTATCTTGACCTGATCTCGAGTGGCGCGGGTTCGGGTGCGGGCGCTACGAGTGGAACTGGCAGGAGCCGGTTCAGAAGAGGGACTGACCCTGGGTCTCTTGGTCTGACCGTCACCCAAAATCTTTTCAACGGCAACCGCACATTGAACGGCGTGCGCCAGGCCGAATCGAATATTTTTGGGGCCCGCGAGACCTTGCGCAACACCGAGCAGAATACTCTCCAAAACGGCGCGACCGTGTATATGAACGTTCTGCGCGATACCGCCATCCTCGATCTTCGCAAAAACAACATCATCGTCCTTCAAGAGCAACTGCGTCAGACCCGCGATCGTTTCACCGTCGGCGAGGTGACCCGGACCGACGTCGCCCAGGCCGAGTCGAGTCTTGCTTCGGCACGCTCCGATTACTTCACGGCGCAAGCGATTCTGCAAACCAGCATCGCCAATTACCGCCAGGTGATCGGCGTCGAGCCGACAAGACTCGAACCGGCGCGCACGATCGAGAGTCTTCTGCCGCATACGCTTGGCGTTGCGGTCCAACTTGCGCTTGCCGAGCATCCAGATGTTCAGGCGGCGTTGCATGCCGTCGATGCTGCGGCCCTGCAAGTCAAACTGGTCGAGGGAGAACTCTACCCGACGGTCAATCTAGTCGGCAGCGTCCAGCAAAATTATAACGATCTCGGATTTCCAGGGGAACGTCGCTTCGTTAGTTCGATCGTTGGTCAGCTTACCGTGCCGATCTATGAGGGCGGCGAAGTCTACGCCCGCACGCGGCAAGCCAAGGAAACCCTCGGTCAAGCCAGGCTGCAAGCCGACCTCCAGCGTGATATGGTCCGCGCGGCGGTGGTCTCCTCCTGGGGCCAGCTCGATACCGCGCGCGGCGTCATTCAATCGTCCAATGCTTCGGTCAAGTCCAACGAAATCGCGCTCGACAGCATCCGGCAAGAAGCGGAAGTCGGTCAGCGCACGACTTTCGATATTCTTTTCCAGCAGCAGCAGTTGCTGAATGCGAGAGTCGTCCTCGTCTCCGCCCAGCGCGACCGTGTCGTCGCCTCCTATGCGGTGATGGCCGCGATCGGCCGTCTTTCCGCCGCAAACTTGAACCTTGCCGTTACTGAATATGATCCGACGATCCATTTCGATCAGGTCAAGGACAAATGGATCGGCCTTCGCACGCCAGACGGACGCTAACCGGCCCTCGATTGGCCGCCAGCTTGGGTCAAGGCGAATCCGCCAAGCTGTGCTCGCCCTTGTGAATACCGGACGATTCTTGCGGGGCCGGGCCCGGGCGCCGGCGGTGAGTTCAAGTTTTGTGATAGCCGCGCTATCTCGCCTAACCAGCGAAGTTAAGACCCTGTTCGATTCAAGTTGATGCGAATCATGCTCTCTGTTTCTTTGTCCTGCCGCCGAAGCGGTACGTTCAATGGAAATAGGAGAATGCAAAAGGATAGAGTCCCTTCGCAAGTTTAGCGATCATAAGCGTGGCGGAGCGCTTTCGATGGAATCGGATCGCGCCCCCAAGATGTTGGTTTTCGCAAGTTCCGCATTTCCGGCTCGGCGGGCCAAAGTCTAGCGGCTTGATGGCCAAGCCGTTTCCCGATGCGCGATATCTCAAGGATCGGCGTATCTTCCTTTTGAAGGTATATGGAGATCATGAGCCCAACCAACCCCCTATTGAAAGACGGTCCGATGCCTCAGCCAAACCCGCATGAACCATCGATGGAGGAAATCCTCGCATCGATCAGGCGAATCATCGCCGACGACCAGGCGCTGCTTGCGAGCGAGAGCGGATTAGGCGGGGAGGCACCGCGGCTGGACCCTAATGGCGAAGCCTTCGAGCCGGGTTCGCGCGCGGGCGCCGGGGGCACTTTCGTTTCAAACGCCGCGGTCGGTTCAGTCGGTGCCGCCTTCAACGCACTTCTCGCCAGCCGGATTGTCCAGCACCGCGACGTCGTCATTGGTCTTATCCGCGAAATGCTGCGTCCCATGCTCAAGACTTGGCTCGACGACAATCTGCCGGGCATCGTGGAGCGCCTTGTCGCTGCCGAAATCGAGCGGGTCGCGCGCGGCGAATAAACAAGGCGCAAAGCAGGCGCGGGTGCCTTTGCCTTACGGAGGTTTGCCGCGGCGCTCGTTCCCGGCTGCCCACCCACTCTTGCTTTTTGCCCGCTTGTTTGCCATCGCTCACATTTGACGCGGCCGCCCCTCGGCTGGCCCGCCAAGGGCGCGCGAGCACGCCGGAACAACGATCCAATGATGGAAAAGACTTTCGATCCAAAGGCGGTCGAAGGCCGTATCGCCGCGGCATGGCAAGAGGCGGGCGCGTTCCGTGCAGGGCGCCCGGACAGGGCGCGGGCGGCGCCTTTCACGGTCGTCATTCCGCCGCCGAACGTCACCGGCTCATTGCATATGGGCCATGCGCTCAATACGACCTTGCAGGACATTCTCTGCCGCTTCGAGCGGATGCGCGGCAAGGATGTGCTTTGGCAGCCCGGCACGGATCACGCCGGCATCGCCACGCAAATGGTCGTCGAACGGCAATTGATGGAGCGCCAGGAGCCCGGCCGCCTCGCCTTGGGGCGTGAGAAATTTCTGCAGCGCGTGTGGGAATGGAAAGCCCAGTCCGGTGGGGCGATCGTCGAGCAATTGCAGCGGCTCGGCGCCTCCTGCGATTGGTCGCGCGAGCGCTTTACCTTGGACGACGGGCTATCCCGCGCCGTCGTCAAGGTTTTCGTCGAGCTTTATAGGGAAGGCCTGATCTACAAGGACAAGCGCCTGGTCAATTGGGATCCAAAACTACAGACCGCGATTTCCGACCTCGAAGTGGTGCAGGTCGAGACCAAGGGCCATGTTTGGCATTTTAAATATCCGGTCGTTGACGATGCAGAAAAGGAGACCGGCGAATTCATTGTGGTCGCGACGACGCGGCCGGAAACCATGCTCGGCGATACGGCGGTCGCGGTCCATCCCACGGACGCGCGCTATCTCCATCTCCAGGGCAAAAAGGTGCGGCTGCCGCTGGTCGGCCGCCTGATCCCGATCGTCCCGGACGAATATTCCGATCCCGAGAAGGGCACGGGGGCGGTAAAAATCACCCCGGCACATGATTTCAAGGATTTCGAGGTCGGGCGGCGGCATCGGCTACGGCTGATCAATATCCTCGATGCGAAAGGCCAGATGACCCTTCAAGGAAACGAGGGGTTTATGAAGGATGTGCCGGCTGCCGGAGAGTTTGACGATGTCGCACATGATGCGTTCATCAAGATTCGCAAACTTCATGGAAGAGACCGTTTCGAGGCTCGCCAAAAGATCGTTGAACTAATGCATGAGCTTGGTTTTCTGGACCAAATCGAGCCACATCAGCATATGGTACCGCATGGCGATCGTTCGGGAGCCATCATTGAGCCTTGGCTGACCGACCAGTGGTATGTCGATGCCAAGACTCTCGCCGCACCCGCGCTAGCGGCCGTTCGCGATGGCAAGACGAACTTCGTCCCAAAAAATTGGGAAAAAGCTTATTTCGAGTGGCTAGAAAATATCCAGCCGTGGTGCGTCTCGCGCCAGCTTTGGTGGGGTCATCAAATCCCGGCTTGGTACGGACCGGCCAAGCATGATGGGAGGACTACTCTCGCGATCTCAGGCGGACAAGCGATCTCGACCGAAGGGAGTCCAGGACAATTCGTCGCTACAACCGAAAAAGATGCCACGGCGCAGGCGAGGGAGTTTTACGGAAAACCGGTGGTTGTCGTCGCTAATGCCGTAGCCGCTTCCGAGCATTTTGAACAAGGAAAAGCGAAAGAGATTGTCCCTATCTGGCGCGATCCCGACGTTCTCGATACTTGGTTTTCCTCCGCGCTCTGGCCTTTTTCCACCCTTGGCTGGCCGGACGAGACGCCGGAGCTAAAACACCGTTATCCGACGAGCGTGCTCGTCACCGGTTTTGACATCATCTTCTTCTGGGTTGCCCGGATGATGATGATGAGCCTGCATTTCATGCATGAGGTTCCCTTCTGCGATGTCTATATCCACGCCCTTGTCCGCGACGAGAAAGGCGCCAAGATGTCGAAGTCGAAGGGCAATGTGGTCGATCCCTTGCACCTCATCGAAACCTATGGCGCGGATGCCCTGCGCTTTACGCTCGCCGCCATGGCGGCGCAGGGACGCGACATCAAGCTATCGGCGCAACGCATCGAGGGATATCGAAATTTTGGCACAAAACTCTGGAACGCGGCGCGTTTCGCCGAAATGAATGGCTGCGTGCGGAGCGTTATGAATTCTCCCGGATGGAATGAAACCTATAATCCGCGCTCGCTTTTGATTGACATCAATCAATGGATTATTGGCGAGCTGGCGAAGGCCGCAGAGGATATCACCACGGCGATCGAGGCCTATCGCTTCAACGATGCCGCAAATACGGCCTATCGCTTCGTCTGGAACATTTTTTGCGACTGGTATCTTGAACTCGCCAAGCCGTGCCTGCAAGGCGAAGATGGACACGTCAGGGACGAGACGCAGGCGACGACCTCATTCGTGCTCGACGAGATCGTCAAGCTATTGCACCCTTTCATGCCTTTCATCACGGAAGAGCTCTGGGCGATCACGGGTACACAAGGGCCGCCGCGGGAAAGTCTTTTGGCGCTGGCGGAATGGCCAAAACTTGAGGGCTGCGAAAATCCCATAGCCGAAGCAGAAATTGGTTGGGTAGTCGAACTCGTTTCTGAAGTGCGCTCGGTGCGGGCAGAGATGAACGTGCCGGCCGGCGCGCAAATCCCGCTTGTTGTAACTGGTTCCGACGCGGCAGTTAAAACGCGTGTGAAAAACTGGGAAGAGCCGCTCAAGCGGCTCGCCCGGCTATCGGTGATTTCGTTTGCGCCCGAGGCTCCGGAAAAATCCGTGCAGGTGGTCGTGCGCAAAACCATTGCCGCGCTGCCCTTGCAAGGGATCATCGATTTCGAAGCGGAAAAGACTCGTCTCGCTAAGGAGATCGCCAAATTAAAAGGCGACGCGGACAAAATCGAAGGCAAACTTCGCAATGCCGATTTCGTGGCCCGCGCGCCGGAAGATGTCGTCGAGGAAAACCGCGAACGACGAGAGGACGCTTTGTCCAGGATGGAAAAGCTCGCCGCCGCGCTGGCAAAACTTGGCGGAGCCTGAATCGGTAAGCGCGTCCCGCCCCAGCGCGGGGCCCGAACGACGGCACGCGGCAACGGTCCGCGTTATACCAAGTCTCGTTGTTCGTGACTCTGATCGGCATATGTGGACGCCCCGATTGGCTAGTGGTTTTTGCCGCGGTGAACGGGTTGGCGGCGTGCGGACATAGTTCGGCCTTTTGGCGCGGCCGTCTAGCCGCTGCCCCTGAGACGGTCATAAGGCTGATCTAGAAGCCGTGGAAGGGGCTTTCGGGGCCGATGTGGACGCCCAGCTTGTGAAAATGTACGGCACCTCACCCGAAAGCATGTAGGGCCGCTACAGTTCGGCAGAATGCGCCGGCATCAAGAAGACACCAATTGAAGGGAAGCCAGATCTGAAGCACATTTCGACTTCGTTTATGGAGCCCAGAATCTCACGATGCGCATGTCTATGCGGCGTTTTACGCGCCTGACAAATGCCTTTTCTAAAGAGCTCGAAAACCACGTTCCATGCGCTGTCGCGCTACTTCGTGCGTTACAATTGGAAGCGCATTCACAGGACACTTCGGGTTACCCCCGCGATGGCCGCTGGCCTCACCGGCAAGCTCATGGGCTGGGAAGATATTATTGCGATCATGGATACCGCCGAAAAAAATACACTCGCACGAAAGCGCGCGGCCGTGCTCGATGAGTTGCCAAATTTAAACAAAGACACTACCTTGCATTAAGCAAGATGGCGTTGGCTGACTTATCCAATATAGGTTAGAATCTTTCGTTTCGCGTCGTTTTCTCTCGGACACCGGCAACCGCTTTCCGGAACCGATGTTTAAGTTCGCGCAAGATGGCTGATCCCGCGCGAATTTCCACGGAAACGCAAATGCGGGAGGACGAACCGATGGCGGGTAAGGATAAAGAATCAGGCGGCAAGCAAGCACCGGAACCTTCCCGGATCGATCCGCGGCTGCTTGAAATCCTGGTGTGTCCGCGCACCAAGACGACCCTCGAATACGACGCGCAAAATCAGGAATTGATTTCCCGCGCGGCAAAACTTGCCTATCCGATTCGCGATGGCATCCCGATCATGCTTCCGGAAGAAGCGCGCCCGCTGGATGGATAGAGCGGCCGCCGGAACTACTAGAGGGCCGCCGCGAACCATGACAGAGGAATGGCCGGAATGAAGCCCAAGGTTTGGATTGCCCTAGGGACGCAGTTTTCGGTCTGCGCGGTTCTTTTGTTTGGGCCGGCTGGGACGCTTGCTTGGCCAGCGGCATGGGCTGTCCTTATCCTTTTCTTCGCGCCCGTTCTATTGATCACGCGCGCGCTTGCTCGCGACGATCCGGTTTTGCTCGAAGAGCGGATGAAGCCCTTGATCCAGAAGGGCCAGCCGCTTTGGGACAAGCTCATCATGGCGAGCCTTGTCTTGCTCTCCTTCGGCTGGCTGATCCTGATGGGTCTCGATGCTGGAAGGTCCCGTTGGTCCGCGATGCCGACTGGGCTGCAATGGCTCGGCGCCGCGGGTATCCTTATCTCCATGTGGATTTGGTCCCGGACCCACCAGGCAAATCCCTTCCTCGCGAATGTCGTAAAAATCCAGACCGAGCGCGGCCACGAGGTCGTGACAAAAGGCCCCTATGGCTTTGTTCGGCACCCGTTCTACGCCGCGATGTTGGTCCTACTTCCCTCGGCCGCGCTCACGCTGGGGTCTTGGTTTGGCGTTGCGGCGACGGTCCTGCTCGCGGGCGTATTAGTCCTGCGGACGGCTTTGGAGGACCGCGAACTCCAGCGGAGGCTCGACGGCTATGCGGACTATGCGCAACGGGTCCGCTACCGGCTTGTTCCGTGGGTGTGGTGAAGCGGGAAAACTCGCGTTCGCGCGCGGTGCCGATGGCGATTCCGGTTAAGGCTTGACTGGAGCCGCCGCGCGGCTCACGCCAGGCTTCGGGAAAGGGAGTCGCGCGGGCCATGTCGGCTGTCGCAGAGCTTTTGGCTATTCTCGATCTCGAACGGATCGAGGAAAATATTTTTCGCGGGCGCAGCCCACAGGTTGGCTGGCAACGCGTGTTCGGCGGGCTTGTGGTCGCGCAAGCCCTCGTCGCGGCGGCCCGCACCGTCGAAGGACGTGCGCCGAATTCGTTGCATGGCTATTTTCTTTTGCCTGGCGATCCGGCCGTGCCGATCGTCTATGAAGTCGACCGGATTCGGGACGGGAAGAGTTTTACGACGCGGCGCTGCAACGCGATCCAACACGGACGCGCGATTTTCTCCCTCTCGGCATCGTTCCAGGTCGAGGAGCCGGGGCTCGACCACGCTGTTTCAATGCCCAAGGTCCCATTGCCGGAAAGTCTGCCGGCCGAAACGGAAATGCTGCGGCGCTTTGGTGCGGCCCCGCCGGAAGCCCTTCGCCGCTGGTTCGCCCAAGATCAACCCATCGAGGTCCGTCCCGTCGATCTGTCCCGTTATGTCGGGCACGAAGCCGGCGTCCTTGAACAGCAGGTATGGTTGCGCGCAACGGGGCCGCTCCCCTGCGATCCGGCCATCCATCGCGCGGTGCTCGCGTATCTCTCCGACCTGACCCTTCTTGACGCCGCGCTCGGCGCGCACGGTCATTCGGTATTCGATACCAGCCTCCAGGTCGCGAGCCTCGATCATGCCTTGTGGTTTCACCGGCCGTTTCGCGCGGACGATTGGCTCCTCTACGCGCAAGACAGCCCAAACTCCTGCGGCGCCCGCGGTTTGGCGCGCGGGCTCCTGTTCTCCCATGACGGCCGCCTCGTTGCCTCGGTGGTCCAGGAAGGCCTTATCCGCCCGACGCCGGCCGGCCGGGGAGTTTTGTTTTGAGCGCGGGACTATGCGTTTCTTCTGATGTAATACCTAAAATCATCAGCGCTCAACTTGTTTCCTGGCGATCACGAATCCGTGACCGGCAAAGACCGCGCACAAACCAATTTTCGTCCGCCGCCCCAACTCGAGTTTTAACAAATACCTAATTCCTATGGCGTTTCAGACGCTCGCGCGGCCTTGCTTTTGCCCGGACCCAACCCCAAGGCACTTTAATTTCACGGCGGCAAGTTTGAGCGAATTGGCAAGTGGCTCGTGGCTTGCTACGAGTAACCCAAGCATGGCCGCGATGTCCCGCGCCCGGCTCTACGGCGATGAGCCGGTTCGCACGCAGTTTCCAAAGTTCCCAAGTAGAGAAAGCAGGAAAAGCAACATGAAAATAGTTACTGCGATCATTAAGCCGTTCAAGCTGGACGAAGTCCGTGACGCGCTGACAGCGCTTGGCGCGCACGGAATGACCGTGACCGAAGTCAAAGGTTACGGCCGCCAAAAGGGCCACACGGAAATCTACCGTGGGGCGGAATATGCGGTCAGTTTTCTTCCCAAGTTGAAGGTCGAGGTCGCCGTGCCCGGCGATCTCGTAAATCAGACGATCGATGCCATTACAACGGCGGCTCGAACCGGCGAGATTGGCGACGGCAAGATCTTCGTCACCGCGCTCGATCAAGCGGTCCGGATCCGTACCGGAGAACGCGATCAAGAAGCCATCTAACGCTCCCTTCCCTCCATTTTCGAAGTTTCGCAGGAGTCGAACATGAACCTTAATTTGCTACCAAGGGTCGCTCCCCGGGCGATCGGCTTAGGGCTCTTTATGGCCGCGGGCGCGGCCGGGCTAGCCTTCGCGGATACCGCTGCCCCCGTGCCCAATAAAGGCGATACCGCCTGGATGCTGACCTCGTCGGCGCTTGTCCTGATGATGTCGATTCCCGGCCTCGCGCTCTTCTACGCCGGTATGGCGCGCCCGAAAAACGCGGCCTCGTTGGCCGCCCAGGTGTTCGCGATCGTGGCGATGGTTGGGGTCGTTTGGTGCCTTTACGGCTATTCGCTCGCCTTTACGGAAGGCAGCCACGAATTGGTGCCGGGCGCCGACAGCGACAGTCCCTGGCTCGGATTTCTCCACGGCTATGAATGGAACAACCTTGTCGGAGGATTCAAAAGCGCCTTTCTTAAAGGAATGACGCCGGATTCGACTGTGGCGACATTTTCCAACGGCGTCGTCATTCCCGAATATGCCTATATGGTATTTCAGATGACCTTCGCCATGATTACCCCCGCCTTGATTGTCGGCTCCTTCGCCGAACGCATGAAATTCTCGGCGGTCTTTGTTTTTATCCTGCTTTGGGTGACCTTCGTTTATTTCCCCATCGCGCATGGCGTTTGGTACTGGGCCGGTCCGGACGCGATCGGCGATGCCGCGAAGGCCCTTGCCGATGCCCCCGACGATGCCGCCAAGGCGGCCGCGCAGGCCAACCTCGACGCGGTTCTCAACAATGCCGGAAATTTTAACAAAATGGGAGCGCTCGATTTCGCCGGTGGCACCGTGGTCCATATCAATGCGGGCATCGCGGGTTTGGTTGGTTGCTTGATGATCGGCAAGCGGATCGGCTATCCGGGCGATATCGAGCCGCCGCATTCGGTCATGATGTCGATGATCGGCTCCTCGCTTCTCTGGGTTGGCTGGTTCGGCTTCAACGCCGGTTCGAACCTCGAGGCAACTGGAATGGCTTCGCTCGCTTTTGTGAACACCATGGTGGCGACCGCGGCTGCGACGCTTGGCTGGATGTTCACCGAATGGGTGTTCAAGGGCAAGCCTTCGCTGCTTGGCATGGTCTCGGGCGCGGTCGCGGGCCTCGTCGCGGTGACCCCGGCATCCGGCTTTGCCGGGCCGATGGGATCGATTGTACTTGGTTTGGTGGCGGGTTCGGTTTGCTTCGTCTTTTGCGCGTATGTGAAGCCGAAAGTCGGGTACGATGATTCGCTCGATGTGTTCGGCGTGCATTGCATCGGCGGCATCCTCGGGGCCATCGGCACTGGTATACTGGTCGCGCCCTATCTCGGCGGCGTGGGCTTGGTCGACTACGCGATCAAACCGGGCTTTGCGTCGCCCGCGGATTACGACATGAAAACGCAGGTGTTGATCCAGGCGAAGAACGTGCTTTTCACGCTTTGCTGGTCGGGTTTCGGCTCGGCGATCCTCTACAAGTTCGTCGACCTTACCATAGGTCTCAGAGTTCCGAAGCAGGCCGAACTCGAAGGCCTCGACATTACCGATCACGGGGAGCGGGCGTATAACCAATGACGATCGTTCGGCCTGCCCGGCGCTTAGCTCCAAGCGCCGGACAAGCCGGTCCCTAAAAAGACGAAAATGCAAGGGAAACCATGGGCCGCTTGTAACGGTCCATGGTTTAGGTCCGCTTGGGGCGCCGCCCCGGCGCCTGCATCGCAACGCCGGTCTTTGTCCGGCAGGTTGGAGCGGCTCACCTGCGTCCAACTATTATTTGAGGTGACGCATGGCTGGTGATGAAGCCGGAAAGGCCTTGGCCGTGCTGGAAGCGCACAAGCAATCCATGGCCGGGCAAACAATCGCTGATTTCTTTCGCGGCGATCCGCGCAGGTTCGCGCGTTTTCATGTCGAACTCGACGGCCTCCTGTTCGATTTCTCGAAGCACCGCATAAACCATACGACACTTGGGCTGCTTGTCGATCTCGCGCGCGCGGCCGGTGTCGAGGCAAGGCGGGCAGCGCTCTTCGCGGGCGAGCCGGTGAACACCACCGAGCACCGTCCGGCCCTGCACATGGCCTTGCGCAATCTTTCGGGCAGGCCAATGTTCGCCGAGGGCCACGATGTCATGCCGGAAGTCCTCGCCGAACGAGCCAAGATGGAAGCTTTCGCGGCGGCGGTCCGCGACGGCGAGGTCATGTCCTCGAGCGGCGCCCGCTTTACCGATATCGTGAACATCGGCATTGGCGGCTCGGATCTCGGTCCCGCGATGGCCGCGCGTGCGCTCGCGCCGTTTGTCCCAAGTCATCTGAGACTGCACACCGTCGCCAATGTCGATGGCGCCGATCTCGGCGACACCTTGAAGCTTGTGCCGCTCGAAACCACGCTTTTTATCGTCTGCTCGAAAACCTTCACGACGATCGAGACCATGACCAACGCCGCCACCTCGCGCAAAACCGTCACGGATACACTCGGCGAGGCAGCGGTCGCCGATCATTTTTGCGCGGTTTCCACGCAGCTCGATAAAATCGCCGCTTTCGGCATCAGAAGCGACCGGGTATTCGGATTTTGGGATTGGGTCGGCGGACGCTATTCGATCTGGTCGTCGATCGGGCTCTTGCTCGCGATCGGAATAGGCAAGGAAAGATTCGAGGAATTCCTGCTGGGCGGACAAGATATCGACATCCATTTCGCCGAGGCACCGCTCGACCGCAATATTCCGGTTTTGATGGCTCTTCTCGGAATCTGGTACCGCGACGTCTGGGGGTTTGGGGCCCATGCCGTCATTCCCTATGACGAGCGAATGGCGAGGTTTCCGGCCTATCTTCAGCAACTCGAAATGGAATCCAATGGCAAATCCGTCGCTTTATCGGGCTCCCGCGCACGGCTGGAGACGGCGCCGGTGATTTTCGGAGAGCCTGGCACGAATGGTCAGCATGCGTTCTTCCAGCTCTTGCATCAAGGCACCGCAATCGTACCCATCGACTTCCTCGTCGCGGTACGGCCCTTGGACGCCGGAATCCCCCATCACCAATTGCTGGTCGCCAATTGCCTGGCCCAGAGCCAGGCACTCATGCGGGGGCGCTCGATTGAGGAGGTCACGGAAAGATTAAGGGCGCAAAACTTGAGCCCCAAGGCGATCGAGGCGCTCGCCCCGCACAAGGTGTTCGAAGGCAACCGCCCTTCGAGCACTTTCCTCTATAAAAAAATGTCGCCGCGCGTGCTCGGCCAGTTGATCGCCCTCTACGAGCACAAGGTTTTCGTGCAAGGGGTCGTATGGAACATTAATTCCTTCGACCAATGGGGGGTGGAGCTCGGCAAGGAACTTGCCAACAAGCTCACGCCAATCGTCGCGGATGCAAGCCGCTCGACGGCCGATTTGGATTCGTCTACGGCGGGGCTCATCGCCGCGGCGCGCAAATATGGCGAGGGTTGAACAACAATACCCGCCTATTTTTCGGGCCTCGCTTATTCGTCCTCGCCGAAGCGGTTGGCAACGAGCGCCGCGATTGCCTCCATTGCCTCCGCCGCCTCGGCGCCGGCTGTGGTAACAGTGATGGTCATTCCCGGCCCGGCGCCCAGGGTCAAAATGCCCATGATCGAGGCCCCGCCGACGGTTTCCCCGCAACGGCTGAGGGTGACAGTGACATCGAACCCATCGATACATTGCACGAGTTTCGCCGTCGCGCGCGCGTGGAGCCCCTTGCGATTGACGATTTCAAGGGTGCGTACAAGAGCATCCCCGTGGGGTTCGAAATCGGGACAATCATCCCCGGACTCAAATGGGATGGCATGGTCCTCGATCATTTACCGCTCAATACCCGGCTCGCGACATAGATATATTTGCGGCCCGCATCCTGGGCCTGGATCACCGCCTGGTCGAGACTGCAGCTTTCGCGTACCGAGGCGAGTTTAATTAGCATCGGCAGATTGACCCCCGCGATGACTTCGATATTAGAGCCATCCATAATCGAAATCGCGAGATTAGAGGGAGTGCCGCCAAACATATCGGTGAGCACGACCACGCCCGCGCCGCTGTCGACTTTGGCGGCGGCGGAAACAATATCCTGACGCCGCTGTTCGATATCGTCATCCGCCCCGATGGTAACCGATTCGATTTGGTTTTGCGGACCGACCACATGTTCCAACGCGGCGCGAAATTCCGATGCGAGCCGGCCATGGGTCACGAGGACGATTCCAATCATAGAACCTACCTGTTCATCAGGAACTTCGTGCCTGACCGGCACGACGCGAGGTGTTCGTCAAGACAAGAACCATCCACGGACTTAAGGAGAAATGCGCCGCAACCCTGCCTGGCAGATTCCCTTGGGTAAACTGGTTTCATGTCAAGGACCGGCGAAAGCTACTCGCCGCGCCTTTCGCGAAGGTCTTCGTGATAGGGGAAAAACGCAAGACCACAAGTGGCAGACCTCGCTTATGACCCTCGCCCGAAAATGCACGGGGCAAGACCATGTTCGCGGCATTTTGTGCGACGCAATGAAATTGGCAAGTAAAATGACGTGAAGCTCGCCCGGAAAGGGCGGCTCGAACCCACAGGTCTGGCGCGTTCGAGGAAAGGCGGCACGGCATTGGCAAGGCCTACAGAAGGTTTCGTCGCAAGCGCGGATCGGCCCATACCGCGAGGGCAAGCCCGGCAGCCGCGGCATCTTGCCGCACGAGGAAGAACGGCAATGTGACGCCCGCAAGCTCGATGTGATCGTGGTCAGGCTCCGGATACCGCGGGAGTGCTTCATCCTCGCCGGCAAGCCCGATCACAAGCCGGACAACGGCGGCGGGCAAAAACGGTATTTCGAAGATGCCCTGGCCGCGCCGTTCGATCTTACCCAGGATCATTGGATGGCCATGGGCGATCAGGCGGCCGCCTCGGGATTCAATGCCGATGCGGTCATCGCCCACGAGCCTTGCGAAAAGGCCCGCATCTTCGGCGGCCGCGATCAAGGCGAATGCCAAGCTGCTTTTGCCGGCGCCGGATGGCCCGCGAATGAGCACGCCGGCTTCCCCGATCACGACGGCGCTTGCATGGAGATCGGATTTTTCCGCATTCGCGGCCGGTCGATCCCGTTTCGTGGACAAGGGCTTATCGTGCCTTTGGCAAAAATATCAGGAAGCGGGCGCCGAGCACCGGGGTCAAGCCGTCCGCGCCGGGGGGGCCGATCCGGTTAAGCGCCGATATGCGTCCGCCATGGGCCTCGATGATTTGGCGCGAGATGGACAGCCCAAGGCCCGAGTTTTGCCCGAAACCTTGGCCAGGGCGGTCGGTATAAAACCTTTCGAATATCCGTTCGAAAGCATCGGCCGGAATGCCGGGGCCGTCATCGTCGATAATAATTTCGAATCCGTCGCGCGCGTGGCCCTGGGCCGTATAGTCCTTGGTTGGACGCAACAGCACGCGAACGCTTCCGTCAGCGGCCGAAAACGATCTCGCATTGTCGATGAGATTATTGAAAACCTGGCCAAGGCGCGAATCGTGCCCGAGAACCAGGAAAGCCCGCCTGCGGCTATCCTCCAAGGGCCCCGGAGGGGCGACGACGAATTCGACCCGGATCGCGCCGGTATCCTTGACCAGGTTGGCCATGGCGGCAACCGTCACGAGCAGGCGCTTCAGATCGACGAGACCCACGTCGTCGCGCGCCATCTCGGCATCGAGCCTGGATGCGTCGGATATGTCGCTGATCAGCCGATCGAGGCGGCGAACATCGTGCGCGATAATCGCCAACAGCCGCTGGCGCGATTCCGGCGTGCGGGCAACCGGCAGAGTCTCCACCGCGCTGCGCAAGGAAGTGAGCGGGTTTTTCAGTTCGTGCGCGACATCGGCGGCGAAACGCTCAATCGCCTCGATGCGATCGTAGAGGGCCTTGGTCATATCGCGCAGCGCGCCGGACAAATGGCCGATCTCGTCCGAGCGGCCGGTGAAATCAGGGATCTCCCAGCGTGCCTTTTTACCCCCCCGCACGCGTTCCGCCGCCCCCGCCAGGCGCCTGATGGGTTCGGCTATGGTTCCGGCGATGAAAAAAGAGACAAGAAACATGATGAGGGAGGAAATAAGAAAGATCCGGACGATGGCCAAGCGTTCCGAGGCGATGATCTTGTCAATGTCGTCGCCTTGCGTGGACAGGAGCAAGGCGCCGCGTACGGCCCGGAAACGTTGGATCGGCACGGCGACCGAAACAATGGTCTCACCCTGGGCATCGACGCGCACGATCGATTCCTCGCCGCCGCTCAGCGCCCGCGCCACTTCCGGATAGCTCTTGCCATTGCCGACACCTATATCTTGATAAAGGGGCGGGCCGGGCTGGCCGGAAAGCCTCCTCAACCCATCGCCGATGCGCGTCCACCGGGAGGCCGACTCTTGTTGCGCGGGCGGCGGCAGGTCATAACGCATGATATTGGAACGGCTCGTCAGCGAGCGCGAATCGAGCAACAAATAACCGTCGCGATCGTAGATTCGCGCCTGCGTCCGTGTTGGCGAAGCGAGCCTGTGAAGAACTGGCCCGATGCGTTCGGGATTGATTGAAAATTCCAGCGACGGCGCGGTTTCGTCGGCAAGCGCGTAGCTCTCGCCCGGAGCGAGCTGAAGCAGCTTTTCCGGATCGATCGCGATCGAGTCGGTTTCGACCGTGGCGGATGCCGCGATCGCGGCGGCGATGATCTTGGCCTGGATCTGCAAGCTCTGCACCCTGGCGTCGATCAAACCTTCGCGGAATTGATTTAGATAAAGGAAGCCGACGAGGAGAGCCGCGAGACCGCCCAAGTTCAAAACCACGATGCGGCGGGTAAGCGGAGACGCAAACCGGGCGCTGGCGGCGCGCGCAAACCCGCGCAGGCGCAGGCCAACACTTCGGCGCATGCGCTTGGCCCACCGCGCCGTGCGGGGCGCTTGTTCGAAGCCCTCGCGTGCTTCGAGACTCATTGTCCCGCGATCCCCCTCCCTGAGGCGTAAAGTGTCATGCCTAAGCCCGAAACGACGACCGGATCCCGTCCCGATTTGGATCGATAACAGGAACACCGGTGCATTATATCGCATTTACACCGCACATAACGAAACGCCCCGCCGCGGTCTTTGGCGAAAAGCTTGAAGCGCCCTAAATTTCTTGCATTTGCGCGATTGATTGCGAAACCGGCAACCCCTTTCACCGATCATGGTTTGAACTGCGGTGTCGGTTGCGAGGGATGCGTCCTCGTCCGCCAGCCTAAAGCGATTGACTTGTGGCCGGGGCAAGATCATTCCTTGAAGCGGTAGCCGACGCCATAAAGCGTCTCGATCATTTCGAACTCATCGTCGACGACCTTGAATTTCTTGCGCAATCGCTTGATGTGGCTGTCGATCGTGCGGTCGTCGACATAGACCTGATCGTCATAGGCCGCATCCATCAAGGCATTGCGGCTCTTGACGATTCCGGGTCTTGTCGCGAGCGCCTGGAGGATCAAGAATTCGGTGACCGTCAAGGTCACGGCGTCATTCTTCCAGGTGCAGGCATGGCGCTCGGGGTCCATCTTCAAGAGACCGCGTTCGAGGATTTTCGCCTCGGATTCCTTCTGCGTTCCGGGGTCCTTGGGATTGGCGCGGCGCAAAATGGCCTTGACACGCTCGACGAGAAGCCG
>JALZAY010000241.1 GCA_030948025.1 Pseudomonadota bacterium | reverse complement strand
AGTCTAGAACGTACTGGCGGCCCGATTAAAACTACAACAACTCTTGCGCAGAACGAGTTTGCCAGACTTCTTGTCAGACTTTTCGAGCCTCTCTGGCGTTACCGGAATTAATCCACCGCTGAGGCCGCCTCAGATTTTTTTGTCGTGAGTTTCAAGGGTCCGGCCACTCAACAATTCTCGTGGATCAAATGTATTGCCTTAGCGGGGCCCGCTCGCCATGATGAATGGTTGACCACGAGTCCCGTAGCGGCACGCGCTGGCTGCGCATGAAGATAAGGTGCGGGCGTTGGTGACGGCGCAGCCCGACCTGACGATCACGGCGCTGTGGAGACGCTCGAGATCAAAGTCGGGCGGTCCGCCGTCGGGCGCCTTTTGCGGCATCTGCAATTGACCTTTAAACAAAACTCTGCACGCCGCCGAACAAGAACGAGCCGATGTCCAGCCCTTCGAGCTCGGGAGCCCGTCTCGCCTGGCGCGCGATGCAGAAAGGCCTTGATCCTAAAAAGCTTGTGTTCGTCGACGAGACCTGGGCTTCGACCAACATGACGCCCCGCTTACGGGCGTTGCGAAAGGGGCCAAAGGTTGCTCGCTTACACGCCCTTCGGTCATTGGAAGACGACGACGTTTGTGGCCGCCTTGCGTCACGATGGCATCACCGCTCCTTCGTGTCTTCGACGGTCTGGCGCAAAGTTCCTCGCCTATGTCGAGCAAGTTCTCGCGCCGGCGTTGTCGCCTGGCGAAATCGTGGTGATGGATAACTCTGCGCTGGCTTCTCCAACGGTCATGCCCGTTGGAGCCTCAAGCCAGCTCCGCTCGGTTCCCATAAACTCGCCGGCGTTCGAAAAGCCATCGAAGCCGCCGGGGCGACGCAGTGCTTCTTGCCCGCCTACAGTCCTGACTTCGATCCCATCGAACAGTCTTCGCCAAGCTCAAAAATACGTTGCGCAAAATGGCTCCCCGAACCGTCGATGCTCTGTGGGATGGCATCGGATTAGCTCTCGACGACTTCCCTCCAACCGAATGCTTCAACTATTTCCTCAACGCCGGATATGGCTCGACCTAATCGGGATACGCTCAAGGACGGCTGTCTTCATAGAGCACCAGCGAAAGTTGGCGCCCCGTCGCCTGCGCCGGCGTCAAGGACGACAGCGAGATCCCGAGCAAGCGCACCCCTTTCCCCGGTGGCAGCAGTGGTTCGAGTAGGCCGAGGCTCAGACGCTCAAGGTCCGCGAGGCTGTCGATCGCGCCGTCGACGGACTTGCTTCGGGTGATCTGCTGAAAGTCGGTGAACTTCACCTTCAGTGTCAACGTCCGCCCTCGGATGCCGGTCGCCTGGCAATGCCGCCAGACCTTGGCGATGATTGGCTCCAGGGCTTCGCATCGGCTCGAACGCGTGCGGTCCTGCGCGAAGGTGTTCTCCGCCCCAACCGACTTGCGGACGCGGCCGGCGCGGACCGGCCGTTCATCAACGCTGCGCGCGATCCAGTAATAGTAGGGGCCGGACTTACCGAAGTGCTGTTGAAGGAAGGCCAAGGTCCGCGCCCGCAGATCGAGGCCTGTTGCGATCCCGAGCCGATTCATTTTAGCTGTCGTCGCCGGTCCAACGCCATGGAACTTGGCAACCGGCAAATTCTCCACAAAGGCCGACCCCATCTTCGGGGTGATGACAAAGAGGCCATCGGGCTTGCAGTGATCGGGGGCAAGCTTCGCCAGGAATTTGTTGTAGCTGACTCCGGCAGAGGCCGTCAGTTTCGTTTCGCGTCGGATCTTCGCCCTGATGTCGGCGGCGATCTCTGTCGCTGACGCGATGCCTTTCAGGTTCTCGGTGACGTCGAGATAGGCCTCATCGAGCGACAACGGCTCGACGATTGGCGTACGTTCGGCGAAAATCTCGTGGATCTGGATCGATACCGCCTTGTAGACGTCGAACCGCGGCTTCACGAAGATCAGGTCGGGGCATCTGCTCTTTGCCGTTACAGACGGCATGGCCGAGTGCACCCCGAACGTCCTGGCCTCGTAGCTCGCGGCCGCGACGACGCCCCGCTCGCGAGAACCGCCGACAGCAACAGGCTTGCCACGCAACTCCGGATTGTCGCGCTGCTCCACCGAGGCGAAAAACGCGTCCATGTCGATATGGATGATCTTGCGTTGCCGCACGGGACCGGCCACGGCGATCCGGCAATTCGGGCTCGATCGTTTTCCAGTCTCTATCAGCGTCCGGCGCGGGCATGACGTTTAGGCCGCAAGGCCTCCCTCGTCTTTCTCTCACCACGGGCGACGATCAAGCTCTCGGCCGATCGTACCAAAATGTTTCACGTGAAACATTTTGGTACGATCGGGCCAAAAACCTTACAGGGCCTAAGACAGCGGCCTCTCTTTCGATCTTGTAAGATCGGCGCTCGCGCATGTCCGATGGCATTCCGGCCGAAGCCGGATTCCGCCGTTCATCGCACGGCTGGCATCATGACATTCGTGAGCAGGATGTCGGGTGGCGATTTGGCAATCGCCTCACGGGATTCGTTCGACTCCTGACCGGTGTAGCGGTCGAACTTCACGAGATCCGGCGCGTTTCTGGCGAACTTGCCGAGCTCCTCCTGTTGCGAGTTCGCCAGCGCGTCCATCAGATAGATGACGATGGCGCGGCGCGGTGCGCCTATCACCCGCTCGCGTAGGATTTTGTCGACGATGGGGATGAAGAAGCACAACGACTTGCCCGAGCCGGTGCCTGTAGTGACGAATGGCGTCTGGCGGGCGAACGTCTCGGCAAAGTTGAGCATGGCATCCCATGGTGGATTGGCGATTGGTGGGTATTTGGCAAGTATAAATATCGCGACCGCAAGGCAATCGTCAAGTCCACTGATTGGAAGGGGCCACCCAGCGATTGCCAGTTATCGCTTCAGGGCTTAAAAGTTCCACCTGGTGTGCCACGGAATGAGCCGGGCACGGCGGCACGGCGGGGGCGTCAAGGTCGAAATTAAGATAAATTGATTCCCAAGTTCGGGCGAAATTAAAAACCGATGCTTGTTATTGAGCGGCATTGCCCGTACCCCGCATCACGCGGGCAATGCCTAGCCGTGGGCGTATTTATCGGCAGGCCGCGATCCGCGTCTCCAGGCGTGTGATCGCGGCCACGTGCGTGGCGCATGGCATGGCGGCGCGGCGCTTTGCTTATTGGCCAAATCTTGGACACGCGCCGCGTCTTATATCGTAACTTATTGATTTCATTGGCGCGCCCAAGGGGAATCGAACCCCTGTTTTCGCCGTGAAAGGGCGACGTCCTAGACCGCTAGACGATGGGCGCGGGGAGGGTGGCGGCGGGGTCTTTTCGCAGCCGCGGGGACATATAAAGGCCGCCGCCCGCGCTGGCAAGTTTACGCCCGGCGAAGCGGCGCGGCGACCGCTGCAACATCGAGCAGCCTCAGTTGCACCCGGTCCTTGCCGCCGAAGCGATCGTTGCTCAGGGTTCCGGCAAGATGAACGAGGCCGCCGCGCGCGGCGTGAAGCGCGCGCCCTATTGGTTCCGAGGCGGCGCGAAATGCGATGCCGTCTATTTTGGCGCCATCGCCGGCCGCCGCCCGCAGCCGCACATGGCCCTTGCCAATGTCGGCGACATCGACAAGACGGTGCGCGGGCAAGGCGAAAACCGGTTCGGGATTGCCCGCGCCATAGGGGCCTCCTCGCGCCAGGCCCGCCATCAAGCCGGGATTGGCCCCGGCCGCGGTCAGTGCCGCGTCGATCAACAGAGTTTCCCCCGCGCGAGCGGCCGCGATCGGCGCGGCGAGGTTTTCTTCGAGGAAACACTTAAAATCGCGCAACCGCTCCCGCGCGACGGTGATCCCCGCCGCCATCGAATGGCCGCCTCCCTTGACGAGAATCCCGGCTTCCGCCGCCGCCCGCACCACACAGCCAAGATCGACACCGGGAATCGAGCGGCCGGACCCAGGGCCCACCCCGTTCGCATCGAAAGCGATCGCAAAAGCGGGACGCCGGAACTTCTCCTTGAGGCGCGCGGCGACAAGCCCGGCTATGCCCGGATGCCAGCCTTCGCCCGCCGTGACGATCACGGCGGAACTTTCCGTGGCGAGGCCAGCCTGCGCCCCGGCTTCTTCGAGCGTGGCGCGCTCCAGCTCCTGGCGCTCGCGATTGAGTCGGTCGAGTGCTTCCGCGATGCGCCGGGCTTCCACCGGATCGGTCAGGCTCAAAAGCCTGGCGCCAAGCGCGGCATCGCCGATTCGTCCCCCGGCATTGATGCGCGGACCGATCAGAAAACCAAGATGATAGGGCGTTGGCGGTCCCGCAAGCCCAGCGATGTCGCATAAGATTCTGAGACCGGGACGCCCCCGCGCGTGCATCAAGGCGAGCCCCTTGGCGACGAAGGCGCGGTTTAGCCCGGTCAATGGCGCGACGTCGGCGACGGTCGCAAGCGCCACTAGATCGAGCCCGCCGAGAAGATCGGGCATAGGCCGGGAGACCGAAAAAAAGCCGCGTTCGCGCAGACCGCGCTGCACCGCGACGAGCGTCATGAAAACGACGCCTGCGGCACAAAGATATCCGAGACCGGAAAGATCGTCCTGCCGGTTCGGATTGACGACAATCGCCTCCGGCAAAACTTCCGGCGCTTGATGATGATCGAGCACGATTGGGTTGAGGCCGAGCCTTGCCGCCTCCGTGAGCGGCGCATGGCTCATCGTCCCGCAATCCACCGTGACCAAAAGCTTCGCGCCGTCGCGCGCAAGGTTCATGATTGCCTCCACATTAGGGCCGTAGCCTTCGAAAATACGGTCGGGAATATGGATCAGGCACGGTGTGCCGCACGCCTGGAAATAATCATGAAGCAGCGCCGAGGCG
>JALZAY010000240.1 GCA_030948025.1 Pseudomonadota bacterium | reverse complement strand
GTCGCCAATTGGCTCGCCGCCGCGCTTCTCAGCTTCACCATCTTTTTCTACGTCGCCGTCTACACGATGTGGCTCAAGCGCTTGACCCCGCAAAATATCGTGATCGGAGGCGCCGCCGGAGCCCTGCCGCCGATCGTCGGCTATGCCGCGGTCACGGGCGAAATAAGCCTCGCGAGCATCGCCCTTTTTGCCATTATCTTCGTTTGGACGCCGCCGCATTTCTGGGCGTTGGCCTTGGTGAAAGCCGAAGAATACGGCCGCGCAGGGATTCCGATGCTCCCCAACGTAAAGGGAGCCGATCGCACGCGCCGCGATATACTCTTCTACACTCTCGCGCTTGTTCCGCTCGGCCTGTTGCCTTGGCTCATCGGCTTTGCCTCCTTGGCCTATGGCATGATCGCTCTCGCCCTTGGCGCGCTCATGCTGTTATTTTCGGCGCGAGTCTATTATCATCGGACCGGCGCCAAGGCCGATCGATGCGCAAGGCAGCTGTTCGGCTTTTCGATTCTCTATCTTTTCCTGCTTTTCGCCGAGATCGTCGGCGAGCGGCTTGTTGCGATGATAGCTTTGAACATGCCATGGTGATGGCATGAAGACGAACCGCGAATTGCAAGGTCTCATACTGACTCCCGGGCAGCAAAAAACCAGACGTCAGCGCAACGTTGCGATCGGTTGCTTCGTCCTTTTGTTCCATGCCGTGACCATCGCTAAGCTTGGTCCGGGTGTGCTCAACCGGCCATTGTGAGCGCCGCGACAAAATTGCGCATCGCCACGGGAGAAGAACATTCGATAGTTGGCGCAAAAGGGTCCCGCACCAAGGCCGTGTTTGATTGAGAATTGGGGTTTGAGCCGACGATCCTCTCAGCGCCATCATTTCGGAGCGAGCTAATGAGCAAGAGAATCACGGCGGATAATGTCAAGCTTAAGCGAGCCTACGAGCCCTCCGCCGCGGATGACGGCACCCGCATATTGATCGACCGGCTATGGCCGCGCGGGGTCAAGAAAACAGACGCGGCCATCGATGAATGGATCAAGGACATCGCGCCCAGCACCGCGTTGCGGAAATGGTTCGGCCACGATCCCGCGCGCTGGCAGGAATTTCGCCGCCGCTACGCCGTGGAGGTCCACGAGCATCCTGAACAGCTCGGCAGGCTACGTGCCTTGGCAAAGCAAGGCCCGATCACGCTCGTGTACTCGGCACACGACGAGGTTCATAACGACGCGGTTGCGCTGCGGGATTTTCTTTTGGGACGATAGGCGAAGCGAAAGCCCGAGACGGCTCGCCGATAAGCTGGCGCGCCGGTAGCGTCCCAGGATGGCCAGCGCCGGCTCTCTGGGCAGGCAGGCCCCGGGAAACGAGCGCTGGACCAAATTCTGAGGTGCCACGGCTCGGAGGAAGGCCAAGCCTATGACGGACTCAGTGAAGATCAAACTGCCGCCACATGATCCCATTGCGTCAACCTTGAGCGCGGCGGACGACCGTATTGTCCTGAGCCACTGGCTGCCTCCCCAGGAGGGCATAGTGCCCCAAATCCGCATAGGCCGGCGCTGGATCAGCATCTTGTGGGCGATACCGATCGGAGCGGCGGCGCTCGTTCTTCTGATCGCCCTCGCACAGAGCTTGCGGGAGTTTCCAGGTGTCCAGGCCTTCATCAAGGAGTACCCTGGTATCGTGCAGGCCGCGCCCTCGGTCGATTCCGGCTTTCCGTGGTGGTTGCAGATGCAGCACTTCCTGAACATGCTCTTCATGATGTTCATCATCCGCGCCGGAATCCAGATCCTGGCTGATCATCCGCGGCTTTATTGGGCTCGGGACTGCACTCCCGGCACGGAGTGGTTCCGCTTCCAGCACCCGGTCCCGGAAAACCGGATTTGGACCTCCAAGGACGATTCGGTGACCCTGCCGGGCTGGCTGGGTATCCCTGGCATTCGGCACTCCATCGGGCTCGCCCGTTGGTGGCATTTTTCGATCCTGCTGCTGTGGATAATTAACGGCGTCGTCTTTTACGTGCTGCTTTTTGCGACCGATCAGTGGCGCCGTTTGGTCCCCCTTACGTGGGGTGTGTTCCCGAACGCGCTCTCGACCGCCATCCAATATGCGTCGCTGAACTTTCCGGTGGACCACAGCTGGACGCGCTACAACGGCCTGCAGCAAGTCAGCTATTTCATCACGGTGTTCGTCGCCGCGCCGGTTTCGATCGCGACTGGCCTCATGCAGAGCCCGGCGATCTCCAATAGACTGGGCTTGCTCGGGACCGTGCTGAACCGGCAGGCGGCCCGATCCATCCACTTCATCTCGTTCTCCTGGTTCGTGCTGTTCATCTTGGTGCACGGGATCATGGTGTTCGTCACCGGCTTGCGGCAGAACACAAATCATATGTTCTTCGGCGTGAGGAACAACACTTGGAGCGGGTTGCCGCTCTTCGTCTTGGCCATGGCGGTCGTGGGGTGGGCATGGTGGGCCGCCTCACCTTTCACGATCCGGCATGCCCGCCTGGTGCAGCGGGCCGGGCAGCTCATGGTCGGCTGGATCAAGGGGCTGTCCGAGTGGTGGGAACCGAACGCCCAACTAACGGAGAAGGACATCTCTCCACATTTCTGGCCGAACGGCACAATGCCGAACTCCGCCGAGTTCGAGGCCCTCGTGGCGGAACAGTTCGATCACTACCGACTACGCGTCGGTGGACTGGTGGAGGCGCCTCGGGAATTTTCCTTCTCCGACCTCAAAGCCCTGCCGAAGCAAGAACAAATCACGACTCATTTTTGCATCCAGGGATGGTCCGGCGTCGCAAAGTGGGGCGGTGTTCCGATGCGCGATATCCTGGACATCGTGAAGCCGACCCCTGACGCTCGCTACGCCGTCTTTTACTCGTTCTCCGAGGGTGCCGCGGGTGGCGGCTATTACGACGTTCACGAGATTCATAATATGCGGCACCGATTGACCATCCTCGCCTATGAGATGAATGGAGCACCCGTCAGCGTTCTTCATGGGGCGCCGCTGCGACTGCGCTGCGAGAACGAGTTAGGCTTCAAGATGGTCAAGTGGATCGCGGCGATCGAGTTCGTCGACGATTTCGCTGACCTGGGCGCCGGTCAAGGCGGCTATAACGAAGATCACGAGTTCTATGGATACCGTATGCCGATTTGAGAGACGCGGGATGGGAGTGCAGCACCCGCCGCGCCTTTCGATTGAAGAGAAGTTCGTCCAGCCGGTGGAGGCGTGGGTTTACACGTGAATTACATTTCAACGCGCGGCGCGGCGCCGCCGGTTTCATTCATTCAGATGCTGCTCGCCGGCCTTGCCCCGGACGGCGGCCTTTACCTGCCGCAAGCCTATCCACGGCTCTCCCAAAACGCGATCGCCGGCTTCGCGGGCAGATCCTACGAGGAGGTCGCAAACGCTATCCTGACGCCGTTCGTGGCGGACGAGATCGAGGCGGGCGCCTTGCGAGACATGATCGAGGCCGCCTACGCGGATTTCCGGCACAAGGCGATCGCCCCTCTGGCGCAGCTTGATTCCAATCTCTTTGTGCTCGAATTGTTTCACGGACCAACGCTCGCCTTCAAGGACCTCGCGATGCAGCTCCTAGCCAAGCTCATCGGCCATGTTCTGAACGTGCGGGGCGAGCGGGCGACCATCATTGGCGCAACCTCGGGCGATACAGGGGCCGCCGCCGTCGACGCCTTTCGCGGTCTGCCAGAAGTCGATGTCTTCATCCTTTATCCGCATGGGCGCGTATCGGAAGTGCAGCGCCGCCAAATGACGACGGCCGGGGCCGGCAACGTTCACACAATCGCGCTTGAAGGCACCTTCGACGACGCGCAAGCTTGCGTCAAAAACATGTTCAATCATAAGACCTTGCGCGACGAACTTAATCTTTGCGGGGTGAATTCGATCAATCTCGCGCGCATCCTTTTCCAGACGGTGTATTATTTTACCGGCGCGGTCGCCCTTGGCGGGCCGTACCGGAAAATTTCATTTGTCGTGCCGACCGGCAATTTCGGCGATATTTTGGCCGGCTGGATGGCGAAACGCATGGGACTTCCGATCGACCGGCTGGTGATTGCGACGAATTCCAACGATATTCTCACTCGCACGCTGGCGTGCGGCGACTATTTTGTGCAAACGGTTCACCCAACGCAATCGCCCTCGATGGACATTCAATTGTCATCCAATTTCGAACGTCTCCTTTTCGAAGCGCATGGACGGGACGCGGGCGCGCTATGCCGCTCAATGGCGGGGTTGCGGCAATCGCAGGGGTTTACGATCGAACCCGGCCCGCTTCATGCTATTCGCGCCGAGTTCGAAGCGTTCAGTGTTACCGAGGTCGAAACCACCCGCGAGATCGCCCAAAGCTGGCGAGAAACGGGCTTCCTCGCCGACCCGCACACCGCGGTGGGCCTGAACGCCGCGCGGAAGGCAAAGGCGCTCGCATCCGAGAGCCCGCTCGTTGTTCTGGGCACCGCCCATTGCGCCAAATTTCCCGCCACGATCGGGTACGCGACAGGAATGCGGCCGGACTTGCCTGGCCATCTTGCCGGTCTTTTCGAACGGAAAGAGAAGTTTTCGATTTTGCCCAACGACCAGAGTGAAATCGAGCGTTTTATCCATGCCCGCGCCGCGCGCGCGGCGAACCAGGCCGCGCGATGAGCGTCGAGATCACCACTTTGCCGTCCGGCCTGAGGATTGCCACAGATCGCATGGCGCACCTTGAGACCACCTCGCTCGGCGTCTTTGTCGGCGCCGGATCGCGCCACGAACGAACGAACGAGCACGGCTTGTCGCATCTTCTCGAACATATGGCGTTCAAGGGCACGCGGCGGCGCTCGGCGCGCGACATAGCCGAGGA
>JALZAY010000062.1 GCA_030948025.1 Pseudomonadota bacterium | reverse complement strand
GACAGGCAGGAAATTTAGCTATTGACGGATGATGTTAGTTGTGATAGATCACGAATTCGCGGCAAGCCTCTTGCTGCAGATGCCCTCTTTGGGTGTTTCCTCCCTAGACTTGGGCCGCTTGTGGCAACGCCGGCGGCCTCTTTAATGTCCTGCTGGCTTAAATGTCCCGCTGGCTTATTCGCCGCCGCTTTGTCTCCTGCTTGCCGGCATTACGCGCAAACGCGCTTCCCACCCGGCCGGGCATTTTCCAAGAGCATAGCTGACTATTCCGCCGCGGCGCGATGCCGGTCGCGGCGCGCGGCAACCGCATCCGCCAAGACACAAGCGGCCTTGGCCAGATCGGCGGCAACATCCGCGAACCTTTCGCCCCTGCGCACGGCGCGTTCGTCCATGTAAAGGGCTCGGCTCACTTCGATTTGCATCGCATGGCAATCGTTTGCGGGATTGCCGTAATGTTCGGTTATGAAGCCCCCGGCGTAGGGCTTGTTGCGCTGCACATCATAGCCGCGGCGGCGCAGCTCATATTCGACGGCATCGACAAAATCCGTGGCACAACTGGTTCCATAGCGATCGCCCACGACGAAATCCGGCTTTTGCGGCATTTCGACAAATCCCGCCCACGAAGGCTGGCCGGCCCGCGGAGAACCCGAAGGCATGGAATGGCAATCGACGAGGACGGCGATGCCGAAATTTTGCCGCGCCCGGTCGACGAGCCCGCGCAGGCACGCGTGATAGGGTTTGTAGAGTTTCTCGATTCTTTCAATCGCTTCTTCGACCGGCACGCGGCGAGCGTAAATCTCTTGTGCCTGGCTAGCCACCCGCGCGATTGTTCCAAGCCCCCCCGCGACACGCAGCGAGCGCGTATTGGCGAAAGCCGGCAGGCGTCCCTCGAACATGCGCGGGTCCAACTCGTATGGTTCGCGATTGAGATCGAGATAGGCGCGCGGAAACCGGGCTTTGATTAGGGGCGCGCCCAGTGCCGCAACCCCGCCGAACAAAGCATCGACGAAAGCGTCCTCCGAGCGGCGCAGCACCGCTTCGTCGAGCCTCGTGGCCTCGAGAAAACGGCGAGGATAAACATTGCCCGAATGGGGCGACGAAAAAACCAGGGGACAGGCAAGGCGCGCCGGTTCCACCACCTCGAACGGCGGATCGAGTTCCGGCTCGTGCGGTTGGTTGATCTTCGCCGGGGCGTCCGGCGCGGAAGCCGGGCCGGACAGCTTTGAAGTCATCAAGCCTTCCTCGCCCCACCGCCCGCGTCCGAAACCCTTGGAAGCCAGCCAATCTGTCAAGGCCATCGCATTCTGTCCAGTTCTATCGCGAACCGCTAGCCCGATTCGAAAAAATTAACGGATAAAGCAAAATCCGGCAATTTTCACTCGACTTTTACCTGGCCGGCGTTTTGATGGCAAACGTTGCGAGGACCCCATGAACGAGACGCATATCCCAATCAATCACAAGATCCTGCTGGCCGAAGACGATCGCGACATGCGCCGCTTTCTCGGCAAGGCGCTGCAGAACGCGGGCTATGAGGTCGCCTCGTTCGACAACGGCATGTCCGCCTATCACAGATTGCGCGAGGAGCCGTTCGAATTGCTTCTCACCGATATTGTCATGCCGGAGATGGACGGGATCGAATTGGCCCGCCGGGCGACCGAACTCGACCCCGACATCAAGGTGATGTTCATTACCGGCTTCGCTGCGGTCGCGCTCAACCCGGATAACAACGCCCCGCCGCAGGCCAAAATCCTGTCGAAACCCTTCCATCTGAAAGACCTGGTGAACGAGGTTCAGCGCCTTCTTGCCGCCTGATCGCGCCGCTATGCGTGATGGTTGCCAACATGGCCTTGCCTCGCTACCTCATGATCGAAAACGCTTGCTCGACAGGAAAGCAGACGCCTTGCTCAATAACGATGCTCGCGCGATGCGGCGACGTTTCGCGTGCCTCGCTTTCTGCCTCATCCTTCTCGCTACCACCCAAGCTGGTGCCGCCAGCTTTTCCGACTGCCTCGCGGGACTTCGCGGCGCGGCCCAAGCGGGCGGCGTCGATGCCGCCACTTTCGACCAAGCGACGCGCGGGCTCGCGCCCAACCCCGACGTGCTCGCTTTTGCCGAGGTCCAGCCGGAATTCAAGACGCCGATTTGGGACTATCTCGCCGGCCTCGTCGACGAGGAAAGAGTGAACGATGGCCGAGCGATGATGGCGCGCTGGAGCCAGGCGCTCGCCCTCGCGCAAAGCCGGTTCGGGGTGGACCCGGCGACGCTCACCGCCGTCTGGGGCGTCGAATCCGATTATGGCCGCAGCTTTGGCACGCGCCCGGTGGTGCAATCGCTCGCAACGCTGGCCTGCGGCGGTAGGCGGCAGGCCTATTTCCGGTCCGAGTTCATCGCCGCCCTCAAGATCATTCAGCACGGCGACATCGATCCCGCCCAATTCAACGGGTCCTGGGCGGGGGCGTTCGGCCACACCCAGTTCATGCCCTCGACCTTTTTGCGCGTCGCCGTCGATCTCGATGGCGATGGGCGCAAGGACCTCGTCAATTCCGTCCCCGACGCACTTGGCTCGGCCGCCGCCTATTTGCGTAAGAGCGGCTGGATCGCGGGCAGCGAATGGGGGTTCGAGGTCCTCCTGCCGGAGCATTACGCGGGTCCTTCGGGGCGAATCCGCAAGCAACCGATGGCCGCCTGGACCGCGCGGGGTTTTACACGCATCGACGGCGAGCGGCTTCCGGGTGGCGGGAGCGCGGGCCTGCTGCTGCCCGCTGGCCCCACGGGTCCGGCATTTCTTGTCACCCGCAATTTCGATGCGATCTATTCCTATAATGCGGCGGAATCCTATGCGCTGGCGATCGCGCTATTGTCCGACCGGCTGCGCGGGCGGCATGGGCTCGTCGCCGCGTGGCCGACGAATGACCCGGGCCTGTCGCGCGCAGACCGGCGCGAGATGCAGACGCTTCTCATGCGCCGCGGTTACGATCTCGACGGCAAGGCTGACGGCGTCGTCGGGACCAAGACGAAACAGGCGATTTCTGATTTTCAATCCCGGTCCGGCTTGCGTCCGGACGGCCGCGCCTCCGCCTCGGTGCTGGCCGCGCTGCGGGGACGGTGAAGCAACCAATCGTACCAAAAAGGTTCACGTGAAACATTTTGGTTCTGTCATCGCTACGCCTTCGTCAAGAGGCGTTTTGGGTTGTTTGGATGCGCTTGCGCAGAGCTTCTTATTGATGCGACGGCGAACCCGCCATCCAAGCTTGAAGCCAGCATCGGTAAAGACGATCATCGCCAGCCCTTCCTCGCGCAACAGGCGTCCGCCGGGGTTCACGGTTCTCTTTGCGGTCGACAGCTGCCGCTGCATGATGGGCATTCGAGCGGATCGGTCTTCCAATGGAGGATGCGCGGTCTTCAACAAGCCGCGGACCAAAATTCAAAATGACCGTCCCTCCGCAATCGCTTATCGCGATTGCTCCGCCCACGTCCCGGCAGGGACGTTCTTGATGGATCCGAAGGATGGGACGGAGGCGAAATTGAACGCACGGATCGGCGCATCGCGGGGCCCTTTGAACCGGATCGATGTTGGGATCGATGTTTCTTTCAATGCCACGTCCAATCCGACATACTGGTCCATGGCTGTTTTCCTCAAAGCCCGTTGTTGACCCACAGGGGGTCTCACTCATGACCGTGGGACCGCGGGAGGGCAGCCCCAAATCGGACTTACAGCGTCTTCAAATATTCAAGCAGCGCTTTCTTCTCTTCGGGAGGCAGTTGTGTGCCGAATTCGTGACCGCAACGACTGTTGCCGGAATTCCGGTCGCTGCAATCGGTCGTGTTCAGTGTGTAGTCAAATTTGGTCTGTTCGATCGCGAGCCCAACCTTCGTTTTGTCGTAGGCCGGCCCGATTTTGAAGGACTTGGGCCGCTGATCCACCGGTAGCAGCAGATCATAGAGCGTGGGGACGGACCCATTGTGCAGGTAAGGCGCGGCCGCCCAGATGCCTTCCATGACCCTGGCTTCGAAAACAGGCTCAGGAGTCTGGGCGGTTAGTTTGCCGCTTGGACTCTGTACGTCCGGCAGATGGAATGCGCCCTTCAAGTCCTGCAAAGCCGGCGGCAGGTTGACCTGCTTTGCCTGCGCGGTTGCTGCCTGCGTTTCCTGCGCCAACTCCCGCGCCTGCGTTTCCTGTGCCTGTATGTCCCGATCCAGCGCGGTTGCCGCGAGCGTAAGGGAATTCTGCACGATGGAGCCGATAACGGAGGCCGAGAGCAATCCGAATGCAGTGTCGGTCTCCCCAAAGCGGCGTAGAGGTAGACTGAGAGGGATCGGCGCGTTTTTAAGCACGCCAGTTTGAGCCTGCCATTTCAAGATGTCCCATTCTTTTGTGTCGGTTCCGACGTCTTGTAGCGGCGTCGTCCCCCAGGTGTGAACGTTGAAGAACCGGACCTCACCCTCCCGGATCGCATGGCAGTCGCCGCAACCGCCCTGCTTGGTCGGCCGATTATATATCGCCTTTCCCCGCTCGGCCAACGCCGCATCGACCGGCAGCCACGGCCATTTCGGCGGGCCGATCTGCTTGACCAAGCCTTCTAGCTTGTCTAGCCCATCGAAGTTGGCGGAGTTGTTGTTGAGATAGTTGACTCCGAGGAGATTCCACGGATTCTTCTTGGGTGCGAACACACCGAACACGCCATAAACTTGACCAAGGTTGCGTCCTAGAGCCAGAATGTCGTTGCCATTGTTCGCAAAGCCCGGCCACTGCGTTTTGTCCTGCTTTGGCGCGTTCCAGAGAAATGGATAACGCGCAGGAGCGTCCGCATGCTTGATATTGTCGGGGATCAAATAGCTCGGAGGGGGCCCGAGATCGAGGCCCGTGAGACGGTTGAAGATCATGCCCACCGCGTCAAGCCGGCTCGGCCCCCAAGGGGTCGTCGGGAGGGCGCGCGTTATCAGCGTGTGATAGCGCAAATACCACGCCTTCACGCTGTCATGGAGCGCCGCCGCGTCATCGGGCTGCGGAGCGGCGGGGCCGAGCACCACGCTGGCGAAGGTCTGGAACGTCGCATCGTCGCCCAGGACTCGTCCCACCGCCGCATCGAGGTCGACTAGAAAGCTCTGAAAATCCACTATAGCGGGGCCGCCATCAATCCGGTACTCCTTGCCATCAGCGGAGATCTGTCGCGTGTGACAGGCAGCACAGGTCATGCCGGCGAACCGGCTGCCTTGCGGTCCGGAGGCGGTAAATCCTACCGGCAAACCGTTGCTGTTGGCGGGGTTCGGCAGATAACCGTACCGGCCGAGACTGTCAGCCAAAAACGGCGAGCCGCCGGACTGTTTGAGGGCTTCAAACCATGAAAGTGGCATGATCCGCGAGCCCTGATCTTGAATGTAAAATTCAGCCCGCGTTGCTGGCGTCCAGTTCGGTCCTTGATCGACCAAAACTGGATTTGAATCCGCTGCTCCGGCCGGAATAGACGATGCGATGGTCGCGGCATAGAGCACGGCACCACTTAGGGCGGCACTAAACGAAAAATGGGTTTTCACCGACAGCCCCCAGATGACCAGATTTCGAGGCAGAAATTGCCACTGACGCTGACTTTGCCGCGCTTGACAATTATTGTCAACGACGAATCATCGTCATGATGCTCCGGCAAACCCAAGTCGGTGACATCGGCGCGGGCGAGCAGGCAAAGCTGCGCGATCAGCCGCAGCATGCCGGCGAATTGATTTCGCCGAATGGCAACTCAGCCAATTGGAAGGCGACATAGCGGCCGTGGCTCACGAGTTTCGTGCTGGGCAAGACTGCGCCGGCGTGCCAACGCGAGCTTGCTCAGGCGGCGAGGTCCGCAACGACCGCGTCGAGCACCGGAAAGCCGTCCGCGCTCACCCGGATGCGCCCGCGCGGAGTATATTCGACCATGCCATCGGCGATGAGCGAGGCAACGCGGCCGGGATCGAGATCTCGGCCGGACATGGCCTGGAATTCGGCTGGCTCGATTCCTTCGGCAAGACGCAAGCCCATCAGCAGAAATTCATCGCCCTGCTCCTCCGACGACAGATAGTCGTCCTCGACCAAGGCATGGCCTTCGCTCTCGACCGTTGTCAGCCAGATTTCGGGATGGCGTTCCGTCGCTTGCGCGCGGCGGCCATTTGCCGACAAAATCCGGCCATGCGCGCCGGGGCCAACACCGACATATTCGCCATATCGCCAATAGATGAGATTGTGCCGGCTCTCGGCGCCAGGCCGCGCGTGATTGGAGATTTCATAAGCGGGAAAACCAGCCTTCGACGTGACGTCCTGCGTCACGTCCCACAGCGCGCGGGCGCGATCGTTATCGGGGAGGACCAACTTGCCCGCATCGCGCAAGCGCTCGAACATCGTGCCATGCTCGATCGTGAGCTGATAGAGGGAAAGATGATCGCGGGCGCGGAAAATCGCTTTCTCCAATTCCTCCCGCCAGTCGGCGACCGCTTGGCCGGGCCGCGCATAGATCAGATCGAAGGAATAGCGATCGAAGATGGTTGCTGCGAGTTCCACCGCGCGCATCGCCTCCCCGGCTGTGTGGCCCCGGCCTAGCGCCTTCAAATCCGCGTCGTTCATCGCTTGGACCCCGAGCGAGACACGGTTGACGCCGGCGGACTGAAAGCCGCGAAACCGCTCCGCCTCGACGCTGGTCGGATTGGCTTCGAGGGTAATCTCGGCATTTGGCGCGATCGGCCAATGCAAAGCGATCGCGTCGAGGATGGCGGCGGTTGTTTGCGGCTTCATCAAGGATGGCGTGCCGCCGCCGAAAAAGATCGAGGCTACGGTTCGGCCTTGCGTCGACGCCGCGCGGTGCGCGAGTTCCGCCTTGAACGCGCCGACAAAACGGGCCTCGTCGATGGGCTTCGCGCGCACATGGCTGTTGAAATCGCAATAGGGGCATTTGGAGAGGCAAAACGGCCAATGCACATAGACCCCGAAGCCCGGGCCGGCGGCGATGTTGGTTTGCAAAGACATCTTAATTTCGCTCACGCCATCCTAGAGCAGCGGCCGGGCTCTCGGTATCATCGCGTATTTATCCGCGCGGTCAAAGTCGCGCCACATTCGCGGGCAAACCCGCGCGACGTTGATCGAACCGGCGCCAGAAACCGTAGATTCGCCGCGATTTGTTAAGAATGGGTACACCACGTTTGCTTAAGTTTGGAAAGTGCACAGCTTGGAAAGCATCGCGTTGGGTCCCGGCGAATATGAGTTAAAGGTGGGTATTGAGTTATCTTGAACCGCCGCCGCTGCCGGCGCCCGTCATCGTCATCAAGGATGTTGGGGGCCCCGTCGCGGTTTACCAGAGTCAAACCGCGATCTACCGGGCGTCGGAGCGCGAGGTCAGACTGCACGAGTGCCGCTCGGCCTGCACTATCGCGCTCGGCCTGCCCAATGTGTGCGTCTATCCCGGCAGCGTGCTCAAATTTCATCTTGCCTACGATCCCCGCAATCATCAAACCAATCCTGAAGTCTCGCAACAATTATTTGATTCCTATCCAGCCGCCGTGCGGGCGCGGCTTGGAACCTTGACGCGCAGTTACAAGGTCCTGAGCGGAAGCGAGTTGATCAAGCTTGGGATCAGGGATTGCAACGAGCCCAAGACCAACGAGCCAACAATCATGGTCGCATCGGCCGCCGCCGGGAAGCCTCCGCTAGCCGCCCAGCCCGGCGCGGAAAAGCCTCTCCTCGCCGGCCTGATGGACAAAATGCTGTCGGTTTTTGGCGCCGGCGGGGCGGCGGGGCACGATCGTTTGGCGGTTTTGTCGCGACCGGCCGCGAAACCGGCGCTGGCCGAAGTTTTGCTAACGGAAATACCGCTGCCACCGGCGCGGCCGGTTGAACTCACGCAGACGGCCGGCGCCTTCGCGGTCCAAGCGCCAGGCCGGCAAGTTGGCGAACCAGCGGGCCAACCGGCAACCGAACCGGCGCTCGCCGAGGCCGCGCAAGCCGGTCCGCCGGCGGCGCGCCGGCCGCCAGATCCCGCGTTATCCGCCGTGCAAAGGCTAGCTCGGGTCGCCTTGCCAAAAATCATTGCCGGCGCGCAGCCCATTCTTCCGCCAGGCTTCAGTGCCTATGCGGACATGGACCGGTAAAGCGCGATCCGGTTAAATGGACTAGGAGCGACGTTCCAAGGGCTTGGCATGCTCCTACCGGAAAACCGGTTTTCGTGCTCCCGGATCATTTGGCTGATCCAAAGCGGACGGCTCCGTCACGGCCGCCGGACGCGGCTAGGCTTGCGTTCGACGATCACCGTTCTTGCGATCCCTTCGCGGCCGTTGGTCACGATTTGCGCACTGCCGCGGGGCGGCGCCGTCTTCAACAGCTCGGCGCGCACTGCTTCCACCGGCAGCTCCATCAGCGAGGCGGCGATTTCGGCCTGCTGTTGCAGTTCGCCAGTCAACCCCCGCGCCGCGGCAATCGCTTCCTTGAGCGTAGGCGGATCGAAACGGACCCGCCGGGAGCCATATTTCGTGTTCCAGACCTCAGACATGGTGGCTTTTCCCGACGCCCCACGCGCCTGCTTATGGTGCGTTGCAATAGAATATTTTGCAAAGCACGAGAAATCAAGGTCGGGTGGCGACGTGTCGCAAGATTTTCGTAAAACGAAAAACGTTTATCGAAAGAAGATATCCATTTATAGGATCATTTTCTTGATTAGGGAAGCCAGGAAGGGCGGTTTTCGCCCACCGCATGGCAAAACCGATTAAAGCTTAAGCTTTGCATCACAAAAGCGCAGCTCTTCGCGATGCCAAACCGGTGTCTAGCCCTAGCGATTGGCGAGGCAGGCGCGAGCCAAGACCTGGAACGCGCGGGCACGATGCGACAAGGCGGGCGAGCCATCGGCGGGAATCCCATGTTTCTCTTGCTCCGTCATTTCGCCAAATGTCCGCGCAAAACCTTCCGGTAAAAAAATCGGATCGTAGCCGAACCCGAGGCCGCCGCGCGGCGGGAAAACAAGTTCGCCGAAAACCTTGCCCTCAAAACTTTGCGTTTCTCCGTCTGGAAAGGCGAGGGCGAGGACGCTCACGAAATGGGCCTTGAACGGCGGGCGGGTTTTTGCCGCCTGCAACTGGTGTTCGACCCGCTTCATAGCCGCGCCGAAATCCCTGGCGTTTCCCGCCCAGCGCGCGGAATTTATGCCCGGAGCGTCATCGAGCGCCGCGACGCACAGGCCCGAATCGTCGGCGAGCGCCGGGATTTTGGCACTACCGGCGGCGGCGCGGGCCTTCAACCCGGCATTGGAGATAAAGCTCGAGCCGGTTTCTTCCGGCTCCGGCAGGCCGAGTTCCGAGGCCGGGATCGCCACCACGCCATAAGGAGCGAGGAGTTCCCGCATCTCGGCGAGCTTTCCTGTATTATGGGTCGCAATGACGAGTTTGCCTTCGAGCCGGCGTGGCATGTCAGCCTACTGCGCTTTTTTGCAGCTCCACGAGCTTGGCGATTCCTGACTTGGCGAGCGCCAGCAGGGTTTGCAACTGAGCGTCGGAAAATACCGACGCTTCCGCCGTCGCCTGCACCTCGACGAGTGATCCCGCGCCGGTGATTACAAAATTCGCATCGGTTTCGGCAGCTGAATCCTCTTCGTAATCGAGGTCGAGCACCGCTTCGCCATGCGAAATGCCGCAGGAGACCGCGGCAACATGATCGCGCAAGGGATGGTCTCTGATGATCGAGCGGCCGTACATCCATTTGAGACAATCGTGCAGGGCGACCCAGGCCCCGGTGATCGCGGCGGTCCTTGTGCCGCCATCGGCTTGCAGCACATCGCAGTCGAGGGTGATCTGACGCTCGCCCAAGGCCTGAAGATTGGTGACGGCGCGCAGACTGCGGCCGATCAAGCGCTGAATCTCATGCGTGCGGCCGGATTGCTTGCCGGAAGTGGATTCGCGGCGCGCGCGCGTATGCGTCGCGCGGGGAATCATGGCGTATTCGGCGGTGATCCAGCCGCGTCCTTGACCGCGCAGCCAGGCGGGCGGCTTGTCTTCGAGCGAAGCCGTGCACAGCACATGGGTGGCGCCGAATTTGACCAGGCAAGAGCCTTCGGCATAGCGCGCGACATTGCGTTCGAGCGAAACGGACCGCAATTCGCCGGCGGCGCGATGGGAAGGACGCATGCAAAATCCCCATTGGGGTGAGCGTTGCTTCTAGTGGCTCGGCGCCGGTTGCGCAACCGGGGGCACGGATCAAGCTGCTTGCGGCGGGCGGCGAATTCTGGCGACGCGCGATCGAAGAAGGCGTTGTCCAATCTGGTTCTACGGTTATAGATTAAGCTGAAGCGTGCGATTCCGCGCTGGCTTTTGACGAGGAGATCGCCATCCTTGAAAAGGTTTCATGATTCACAAGCCGCCCGGCGAATGAGCGCGGCGGGAAAATGGATTTGTGTTTCGTCCGCCGTGTTTCTGGCTGTGCTTTTGTGGGTCTTGCCTTCGCGGGCGCAGACTTCGCTTGACGAAGCCTACCATGTCATCGCGTCAAAAACTTTCGTCGATCTCACCCATGCTTTTGGCCCGGACACGCCGGTCTGGTCCGGCTTCGGGCAAGCGAGGATGAGCCCCGCCATCGACCCCAAAACCCACAAACCCTATACGATCGAGAAGGACGGCTTTCGCGCGACTTATTACGAAATGGCCGGTCAATATGGCACCCATATCGATCCGCCCGCGCATTTTGCGCAAGACGGGATCACGATGGACAAAATCCCGCTCGCGGAGATGATTTTGCCACTCGTGGTTTTCGACGCGACGCCCTATCTCGCCGCCGACCCGAGCCACGCTTTTTCGCTCAAGGATCTCCACGCGTGGGAGGAGGAAAACGGCCGCGTGCCGAGCGGCGTCTTCGCGGCGCTCCGAACCGATATGTCCAAAGAGTTCGAGAAGGACCCCGAAAAATTCATGCGCACGCCATTTCCGGGTTGGTCGCTGGAGGTCGTCAAGTTCCTCGTCGAAGAGCGCAGGATCACGGCGATTGGGCATGAATCCATGGACGCCGACACGACCGAAAACATGGGAACCGAAACCTATCTCTTGACGAGCGGCCATTATCAGATCGAGGTCATGGCCAATCTCGACAAGGTGCCCGCCAAGGGGGCCTTGATTGTGGTGAGCTGGCCGAAGGTCAAGGACGGTCTCGGGTTTCCCGCGCGGGCCTTTGCGATTCTGCCGTGAGGTCAGGCAAAATACTCCTCCAAAATCGCCGCATAAGTCTCCGTCAACGCCTCGATGTCGGCGATCGCGACATGCTCATCCACCATATGCGCGGTCGCGCCAATGCCGCCCAATTCGAGAACCGGGCAATAGGCGCGGATAAACCGCGCGTCGGATGTCCCCCCAGAAGTCGAAAGCGTTGGGCGGCGTCCCGTTTTCCTTTCGACCGCGTCAGTGACGAGTTTTGTGAAGGCGTCCGGCGTGGTCAAAAAGGCCGGGGCGTTGCAAGGCTCGAATTCGAGCGTGAATTTCACTCCCACGGAGTCCAGCCTGCGCCGTAGCTCCGCCGCAAGCGTCTCCGGCGTCCAAAGATCGTTGAAGCGTATGTTGAAACGCGCGCGGGCTTCCGCCGGAATGACGTTAAACGCCGGGTTACCGACATCCACCGAGACGATTTCGAGATTCGAGGCATCGAAACGCGGCGTGCCCTTGTCGAGTGGCGCGGCGGTCAAGGCGCCGAGCAGCCGGATAAGCTTTGGAATGGGATTGTCCGCCCGTTCGGGATAGGCGGCATGGCCTTGTCGCCCCGCGACAATGAGCGTGCCATTGAGGCAGCCGCGCCGGCCGATCTTGATCGTGTCGCCGAGCACGTGCCAGCTCGTTGGCTCGCCGACGATGCAATGATCGAAACGCTCGCCCTTCTCGTAAGCCCAGCGCAAGAGTTTTCCGGTGCCGTTGATGGCCAGGCCTTCCTCGTCGCCGGTGATGAGAAAACCGATCGAGCCTTTGGGCAATCCTCGTCGTGCAACAAATGCGCAGGCGGCGGCGGCGAAGGCGGCGACGCCCCCCTTCATGTCGGCGGTGCCGCGCCCCCAGATCGCGCCATCGGCTAGCTCCGCCGAGAACGGATCAAAGCGCCATTTCACCGCGTCGCCCACGGGCACCACGTCGGTATGGCCGGCAAAGACGAGGAACGGCGCGCTTGTGCCGAAGCGGGCGTAGAGATTGTCTACGTCCGGCGTACCAGGTTCCGAAAACGTAAGCCGCTGCGTCGCGAAGCCCGCCTGATTCAGCGCCGCCGCGAGGACGCCGAGAGCGCCGCCATCTTCCGGAGTCACCGAGCGGCATCGGACAAGCGCGCGGCAAAGGTCGAGAGCGGCGGTTGTCATGGCCATTTGGGCTTTCCGCGCGGACGTTATCGGCCCGCCTTTTATCGCACGGCCGGCCGCGATACCGCAAACCGCCGCCCGCGAATTTAGCCGGCCGAATGCGAATTCCCGGCAACCTTTGCCGCCGGATATGCTTTAAGGGGTTAGCCTGCGGCCAATGGCGGGCCAGATCGTCCAAAGGCGGTCCAAGGACCACACCGATGCAAAATCCCGGCCTCGACTTTGCCCTCGGTCCCGAGCTGGACGTGCTGCGCGATACCGTGCGCGCCTTTGCATCCGCGAAAATCGCGCCGCGTGCGGCCGAAATCGACCGCTCCGATAATTTTCCAATCGATCTGTGGCCCGCGATGGGCGCTCTCGGTCTGCACGGCATCACAGTCGAGGAAAATTATGGCGGCGCGGGCCTCGGCTATCTCGCGCATTGCATCGCCATGGAGGAGATCAGCCGGGCCTCGGCTTCCGTCGGTCTGTCCTATGGCGCGCATTCCAATCTTTGCGTCAATCAGATCCGCCGCAACGGCAATGACGATCAGAAGCGCCGCTATTTGCCGAAACTGATTTCCGGCGAGCATGTCGGCGCGCTCGCCATGTCGGAGGCGAATGCCGGCTCCGATGTCGTGTCGATGCAGCTGCGCGCCGGCAAAAAAGGCGATCGCTACATCTTGAACGGCACAAAAATGTGGATCACTAACGGCGCCTATGCCTCGACCCTCGTCGTTTATGCCAAGACCGATCCAAATGCCGGTGCGCATGGCATCACGGCTTTTTTGATCGAGAGCGGGTTTGCGGGTTTTCATTTGGGACAAAAGCTCGACAAGCTCGGCATGCGTGGGTCGCCTACGTGCGAACTTGTCTTCGAGGATTGCGAAGTGCCGGAAGAAAACGTGCTGGGCGAGGCGGGCGAGGGAGTCCATGTTCTGATGTCGGGCCTCGATTACGAACGCGTCGTGCTCGCGGCGGGTCCGCTCGGCATCATGCAGGCTTGTCTCGATATTTGTCTGCCCTATGTCCGCAGCCGCAAGCAGTTCGGCCACGCGATCGGCGAATTCGAGCTCGTCCAAGGCAAGCTCGCCGACATGCATACAAGGCTCAATGCCTGCCGGGCCTATGTTCATGCGGTGGCCCGCGCGTGCGATAACGGCCACACCTCGCGCAAGGATGCGGCGGGCGCACTGCTGTTCGCGGCGGAGCGCGCGACAAGGACGGCGCTCGATGCAATCCAGCTTCTCGGCGGCAACGGCTATATCAATGATTACCCGGCGGGGCGGCTTCTACGCGATGCCAAACTCTATGAGATCGGTGCCGGCACGAGCGAGATCAGGCGGATGTTGATCGGGCGTGAGCTGTTTGACGGAAATTAGGGCGATGAATGTTCTGAAAACCGCCATCGCGCCGGATAGCCAAAATTTCGCCGCGAACAAAGCCGCGATGCAGGGTCTGGTCGGGGATTTGCGCGCCAAGGTCGCACTCATCGCGCAAGGCGGCGGCGCCAAGGCGCGCGAAAGGCACATCGCGCGCGGAAAACTTTTGCCGCGCGATCGCGTCGCGGCGCTCATCGATCCGGGTACGCCGTTTCTGGAATTTTCGCAATTCGCCGCATATGAGGTTTACACGGGAACCGTTCCGGCGGCGGGATTGATATCGGGCGTCGGGCGCATAGGCGGCCAGGAATGCGTCGTCATCGCCAATGACGCAACCGTCAAGGGCGGCACCTATTATCCGTTGACCGTCAAGAAGCATCTTCGCGCGCAGGAAATCGCGCAAGAAAACTATCTGCCTTGCATCTATCTCGTCGATAGCGGCGGCGCTCATTTGCCAAGCCAGGACGAAGTCTTTCCCGATCGCGACCATTTCGGCCGCATCTTTTACAATCAGGCGAGGATGTCGGCGGCGGGCATCCCGCAAATCGCGGTGGTGATGGGAAGCTGCACGGCGGGCGGCGCCTATGTCCCGGCGATGAGCGACGAGGCGATTATCGTGGCGGGACAGGGCACCATCTTTTTGGCGGGTCCGCCGCTCGTCAAGGCGGCGACCGGCGAAATCGTCTCGGCGGAGGATTTGGGCGGCGCCGAAATCCATTCGCGTGTCTCGGGCGTCGTCGATCATTATGCGTTGAGCGACGCGCACGCGCTGTTGCGTGCGCGGCAAATCGTCGCCACACTCAATCGCGCGAAGAGCCCAGACGTCGCGGTTCGTGAGCCCGTCGAACCGCTTTACGATGCGCAAGAAATATACAGCATCGTCCCCGCCGATCCGCGCGAGGCTTATGACGTGCGCGAAATCCTTGCCCGCATCGTCGACGGCAGCGTGTTCGACGAGTTCAAGGCACTCTATGGAACGACCCTCGTCTGCGGATTCGCGCACATCTTCGGCTATCCCGTGGGCATTCTCGCCAATAATGGAATCCTGTTTTCGGAATCGGCGCTCAAGGGCGCGCATTTCATTGAACTTTGCTCGCAGCGCAAAATCCCGCTCGTGTTTCTGCAAAACGTCACCGGCTTCATGGTCGGCCAAAAATACGAGGCGCAGGGAATAGCCAAGGATGGCGCCAAGCTCGTCGCGGCAGTCGCCTGCGCGGGCGTGCCAAAATTCACCATCATCATCGGCGGCAGTTTCGGAGCGGGCAATTACGGCATGTGCGGCCGCGCCTTTGGACCGCGGTTTCTTTGGATGTGGCCGAATGCGCGAATCTCCGTGATGGGCGGCGAGCAAGCCGCCAATGTGCTGGCGCAAGTGCGCCGCGACAAATTAGAGGCCGCCGGACAATTTTTATCCGCGGAGGAGGAGGAAGCGTTCAAGGCGCCGGTCCGCGAGCGGTTCGAACGCCAGGCGCATCCCTATTATGCGAGCGCCCGGCTTTGGGACGACGGCATCATCGATCCGGCCGAAACCCGGATGGTGCTCGCCCTCTCGATTTCCGCCGCCCTCAATGCGCCGGTCGAGGCGACCCAATTTGGCGTTTTCCGGATGTGAGGTATTCGGCGAAGGCCGGGACCCATGTCAGTTGCGCGTAACCATACGCGCGAGGTGACCGTTCTAACTACCTGCCGCTCAGGATTTGTCGCAAAGAAGGCCAGCCTCATTCTCTTTCAAGCTGGTAATCTCCTGAAATAAAGCGACCAGACGGCGCCTTGGGCGGCATGATAGAGCGGCGTGATAGAAAGGGATCGGGAGCGGGCCGGGCTTCCAACGAAGAAACCGGCTCAAGCGGTCCCACCGCGGGTCCAGTTCAAGCCGGCCCGTCATTTTGCCAGCGCAAACCCTGTATTAAGCCTAATGAAAGGTGAACTCCCACGGGCCGGCGAATTAGCCTATTAAATGAAAAATGTAGCCGTCTGCAGGCTCTGCTTTTCGACAAGTCCACTTCGATCGGCCTCCGGCAAAAAAGGCGCGTGATGGTTCAAACGCCGTTTTTTAGAGACGATAAAACCGTCTCCTTCGGCGAGAAGTTGGCGGCGTCCGAACAATTCCTGGTTCTTTTCCACGAGGGAATGGATCTGGTGAGCCGGGCGGCCGCCTACCTCGACGGCGATGGCCGCGAGGAGGCGAAGCTCTTGCCGCGCGCGGCGTCGGTCGCCTATGCGGTCGAAAGCATGCGTTTGACGACAAGGCTCATGCAGGTTGCCTCCTGGCTGCTCCTCCAGCGCGCGGTCAACGAAGGCGAACTGAGCCGCGCCGAGGCCGCCGCCGAAAAACGCAGGGTTCCTTTGTCGGAGCAGGGCATCGTGTCCAACAAGGATGTTCTCGTCCGCTTGCCGCCGCGTTTGCGCGACCTCATTGGGATATCGCTTCGCCTGCAGGCGCGCGTTATCCATCTCGATCTTCTGATCTACAAGTCGCGCGACGCGCGCGGCAAGGAGACCCTGCCGCCGAGCCCGGTGGAAACCCAGATCGAGCAGCTGCGCGCCGCGCTCGCCGCTCCGCACGTGCCGTCGCCGACAAGTTGAAGGCCGTGTACGGCACGGACGTTGGGTCCAACGGCACGAGCGAGTGGCCATCTGATCTATCGCCCCGCGAAGACCACGGCGGGCTCAAGTTTCAGCACGGGGCGAACGCTGATCGCCGCAGCCACGACGCTCACCAGCATGACCGTCACACCCCCGATCAGCGGCGTGAACCACATCATGCGGAACGGGTACCCGGCCTCCGGTGCGATCTGGCCAATGATGCCGCACAGGCCTAGCCCAAGCCCAGTGCCCAGAAGCGCGCACAGC
>JALZAY010000061.1 GCA_030948025.1 Pseudomonadota bacterium | reverse complement strand
TCGCGAAACCATCGTGGCCCTTGGCTCCGACGGTTTGGATCGCCGTGGCGCAGACGCCGGGCTCGGCGGCGAGCAATTGATTGAACCTGCGTATCCCCTGGATATCGGGATCGTGGCTTGCAGCATCAATTACCCTGCCGTCGCGTACAACGTTATCGACGATGATGAGACTGCCCGGCCGGGATAGTTTGCGGGCTAACCTGAAATACTCGGGGATGTTTTGCTTGTCGGCGTCGATGAAGATGAGATCGAAGGCGCCGCCGCCCTCGGCTGCGATTTGTGGCAGCGTCTCTAGGGCACGGCCAACCCGCAGGTCGACCGTGGCATCCAAGCCCGCGCGGGAAATATTGGCCCGCGCGATTTCCGCATGTCTCGGGTCGGCCTCGATCGTGATCAGGCGGCCATCTTCGGGCAGCGCCCTGGCAAGCCAGATGGTGCTGTAGCCGCCGAGCGTGCCAATCTCCAGAATTCTCCGCGCACCTTGGAGGCGGGCCAAGAGGTGCAAGAGCTTGCCTTGGTTTGGTGTAACTTGGATGGCCGGAAGGCCCGCGGCGTCGCTCGCCTCTAGAGCCGCGTCCAACACCGGGTCGGGCGGCACCAGCATGTGCGTGATATATTCATCAACGGCGGTCCAAAGCGGCTCGGTCATGGATGATCCTCAAGCTTTGTGACAGCGATGGTCAAGCGAGCGAGCGTTCGGCGATGTCCTTCACATCGGGAGAGAGCGCGGCCGCGCTTGCCACGTGGCGCAAGGCGCGTTCGGCGCGGCCCCGGCGTTTCGCCTCGAGCGTTCGCCAGCTTTTGAAGGCCGAAAGAAGGCGCGCCGCGACCTGCGGGTTTTTGGCGTCGAGGTCGAGGACAATTCCCGCGATAAAATCGTAGCCGCTGCCATCTTCCGCGTTGAACTGGGTCGGATTCATGGCGGCGAAGGAGCCGACGAGCGAGCGCATCCGGTTCGGGTTGTTAAACGAGAACGCCTTGTGTTTCATGAGGGTTTTCACCCGGTCAAGCGTGCCTCTTTCGGGGATCGTCGCCTGCAGGGCAAACCATTTGTCGATGACGAGCGGTTCGCCTGCGTGGGCGCGGTAGAAGGCATCGAGCGCGTTTTCATGCTCGCCCCCCGGGATATGCGCGAGCACGCCGAGCGCGGCGATCTCGTCGGTCATGGTCGTGGCGCCTTCGAGCTGACGTGTGGCGAGAAGCGCGCCTTCGATCTTATCGCCGGCGGCGAAAAGATCGAGCGCGGCATTGCGCAAAGCCCGCCGCCCCGCGGCAAGGGCGTCCGGTGAATAAGGTCCGTCCGGAGCCAGCCGCGCGTAGGTCGCGAGCAATATTTGCTTGGCGTCTTGTCCAATATCCTTGCGCAGCGCTTCGCGGGCGAGATGGATCGCGTCCGGATCGACATCCTCGCCGATCTCGCGGGCGATGTCGGCCTCGCCCGGCAGGGTAATTGCCAGCGCGGTGAACGCCGGATCGGCGCTTTTCTTGATGACGGTGGCGATCGCGGCGACAAACTCCTTGTCCCGATCTGGCACCTCTCCGGCGCGGATGCGTTCGACCGAGCGCAGGAGCAGGCGGGCGGCATAGGTCTGCGCCGCCTGCCAGCGATTGAAACCGTCGCTGTCATGCGAAATAAGCGCAATGAGATCGGCCTCGCTTGCCGCGGTATCGAGCCGGACCGGCGCCGAAAACCCCCTGAGAATGGAGGCAACCGGGCGGCTCGCCACGTCGCGAAAGACGATCCGCCGCCGCGTGGTCGAGAGCTCGATCACCCCGCGCGACAGTTCCGCCGCGCTTGCCCCATCGTGGCCGCCGGTGCGCAGTTCGATGTCGCCCCGGCCGGGAGCGACGAGACCGAGTGCGATTGGAATGACAAAGGGCTCCTTCTTCTCCTGGCCGGGTGTTGGCTTGCAGGATTGGGAAAAATCGAGCGTGAAGGTTTTCGCCGCTTCGTCGTAGGACGCCGTGGCTTCGACGAGAGGGGTGCCCGCTTGGTTGTACCAACGCGAAAATTGCGCCAAATCCCGCCCCGACGTTTCGGCGAAACAGGAAATGAACTCCTCGATCGTCGCCGCCGTTCCATCGTAACGAGCGAAATAGAGATCCATGCCCTTGCGAAAGGCATCGTCCCCGATAAGCACCTTCAGCATGCGGATGATTTCGGCGCCTTTTTCATAAATCGTGGCGGTGTAGAAATTATTGATCTCAAAGTAAGTGTCCGGCCGGACGTTATGCGCGAGCGGCCCCGCGTCCTCCGGAAACTGTTGGGCGCGCAAGGTGCGCACATCGCCGATGCGGCGCATCGGAACCGAGCGCATATCGGCCGAAAACGCATGGTCGCGGAAAACGGTCAGGCCTTCCTTGAGGCAGAGCTGAAACCAATCGCGGCAGGTGATACGGTTGCCGGTCCAATTGTGAAAATATTCATGCGCGATCACCGACTCGATCTGCGCATAATCGATGTCCGTCGCGGTTGAAGGCGAAGCAAGAATATATTTGTCGTTAAAGATATTCAGTCCCTTGTTCTCCATCGCCCCCATGTTGAAGTCGGAGACCGCCACGATATTGAAAACGTCGAGATCGTATTCACGCCCGTAGACCTCTTCGTCCCAGGCCATGGCCCGTTTCAAGGCGTCCATCGCATAGGCGGCGTACGGTTCCTTGCCATGTTCGACGTGGATCCCGAGCGCGACGTTGCGTCCGGAGCGGGTAATGAAATTGTCGAAAATCGACCCGAGATCGCCGCCAACGAGCGCAAACAGATAGCAGGGCTTTGGAAAAGGATCGTGCCAAACCGCGAAATGACGCGGCGTTCCCTCGATTTTGCCCGAGGCGATCTTGTTGCCGTTCGAGAGCAGGAGAGGCGCCTCGGAAAAGTCCGCCTCCAGCCTCACCGTGTAGACGCTCAGCACATCGGGACGGTCGAGAAAATAGGTGATGCGGCGAAAGCCTTCCGCCTCGCACTGCGTGCAATAGGCGGCGCCGGAGCGGTAGAGACCCATGAGGCGGGTGTTGGCCGCGGCATCGACTTCGGTCTCGATTGCAAGCACGAAAGGGCGGTTCGGCGGGGCGTTCAACGTGAACTGATCCGGCGTCACAACACCATTCCACGCCTCCGCCGCGTGCAAATCGAGGTCCCGGCCGTCGAGCGCGATCTTCTTTCCGGCGAGTCCGTCGCCGTCGAGGACAAGGGCGGCATTGGCCCGCCCCAACGGGTTCGGGCGAATGGCGAGGCGGGCCAGGACTCGCGTTGCCGCCGGGTGAAGCTTGACATCGAGATCGACCTTGTCGATCAGATAATCAGGAACCCTATAATCTTTCAGACGAACGGGTTCAGCGACATCGGTACGCATCGAAACCTCTAGGCGAAAAGGGGCGGGGGCACGCTCGCGCGGGGACAAACGTCGCGATCATATGTCAAGACCGAGGGGTCGCAAAGCGGAGGTGCCCGGACGGCGATGCTCTCGGCCGCGAAGGCCCGCTCTCACCTCCTTCTCGAATGTCTTCCCAGGTCGGCGCGGGCGCTCCGCCTTTGACGGGGAGAAGAAGGGACTCCGATGGTATTGGAAATGGTAGGCGCACCAGAGCTAAAGGCAAGAGCGCTCTTCCTTACGGGTGCGACAGGCTTGATTGGAGGCGCGTTATTGCATCGGTTCGTCTCGCATACTCGAGCGAAGGTCTACTGCCTAGTTCGACAAATGGGGGCTGAACAGGCGCCTCTTGAACGCCTGTACTCTCGATTGAACGGTTCGATAACGCCGGAGCAGCTTCACGATCGTGTTGTCCCAGTACCTGGCGATCTGAGAAAACCCAATCTTGGCATCGAGCCGCACCTATTTGCCTCCCTGAAGCGAGACATCGATATCGTCTTCCACTGTGCGGGTACGACGTCCTTCCTCGCTCGGAAGGAATGCTGGGACACGAATGTCGATGGCCTACGCGCGCTCATCAACTTCATGAAAACACTGGACCTTACCCCGCCGCTCTTTTACTTTGGAAGCGCCTCTGCTTGTGGTGCCCGGCGCAACGAGTGCATCACCGAAGAAAGTTATCCTGATCCTTGCTCCGATCACTATGTTGAATATACGAGGACGAAAGCATCGGCGGAATTCCTCTTAGAAGAGGAGGCTTCGAATGTCGAGACCGTGATTCTGCGGCCAAGTTTGGTGCTTCCGGATGAACTAATTACGCAAACCGTTGCCCGCCAATCTATTTGGCCCCTGCTTCTAATGAAAGAGTGCCGGGCGCTCCCGCTCAGAGGTGATGGACGAATCGATGTGGTCCCGTTGAGTTATGTTGCCGACTTTACGCTACGAATCGCGACTGAAGGACGACGCCATCAAGTTTATCATTTGAGCGCTGGTGCGTCTCACGCCCCTTTGTGGTCAACGATAATGAAGATAGTCGCTGACTTTGGTAGTCTACCGAGACCAATTTCCTGCCTCACAGGAAACAAGTGGAAGGCTGCGCGCCACCTCTTGAGCCGGCAAGAGATAGCGCATCTTCGTCGGGTAAAGTACTTTTTGCCTTTCATAAATCAGAATGTCACATTCGATAACGTACGTCTCCTTGAAGAGTTTGGTGGCCCCGAAATCGACACATTTTCAATTGGCCGCTATCTGCCCCCATTGCTCGCTCGTGTGGTCCTCTCCGAGGCGATCGATCAGAGTAAGACTGACTAAAAGGCTCCATATGGCTCAAATTCTCCAGAAGAAACTCCGGTTGGTACCGCTCCAAATCCGCAATTTTTGGAGCGCCGTCTCAATTGCCAGATCTGGTTTCGGCGACGAAACCGCGATGATCGTCTTCAGTTATCTATGGTATTTTTGGCGCAATCTACGCTTGCCCGATTTCGGCCTAATGGCCCGGCGCCAGTCCATGACGCTGATGAGCCGTCGAGCGCCAATTGCGTTGGCGGATATGGTAACGACGGCGATTCACGGATGGGATGTTTGTTGGCTTGATCTCGAACTGCTCCGGGATTGCCCAATGCCTGATTTACTAATATTCCTTGAAACTTGGCCACTGGCACATCGCCTGTTGCTAATCCGGTCGCATTCACCTTTGCACTGGCCGCACGATGAGGACCGCTTTTGCTTTGAGGGCAAATTGCCAGCTCCTCGTGGCGGAGCGTTCTATATATATTCGTCGAGACCGGCACCTAACGGCGTTACTCGCTTCGATCGAGATCGATTTATTAGAGGCAAGCGGAATTCGCTACACACTACATGTGATTTTTATTTGATTGAGCGCGATGGCGTTCCCATAGCGATTACGGGGCTCTATACCGCAGACTTTTGGCCCGGAATCGGCTGGGGTGGTTGGGGAGCAATGAACCGCGAGACAGCATTTCGTCAAACCGTATTTGAAGCGCTTAGGTTGACCGAGGAGCTAGCCAGGGTTCGAGATTTGCAATGGTTTTGCCTTGAGACCAGTGACGCGGAAACGTATCGCTTTTTACGCAAGATGTATGAATATTACGGTCTTGAGCTATTGATCGAGATCCCTAACTTCTTCGCGAGTACTGATCCCTTGTCGAAAGGAGAAAACTACCTGGTGTATGGTAAGCGCCTGACGGTTTAGCATGACCAGCCGGTCCGCATGATGGTCGACAAACACCAAGGAAATATAGGAATGGCCGGAACTATCGAAAAGTCTTTACTCTTTGCGATCGCACTCTTCGCCCTGGCGCTCCCCCATGCGGGATGGGCGCACGGACCGTCGCGGCAGAAAATCACCGAGACAATCCAAATCGATGCGCCTCCCGCAAAGGTGTGGGCAACAATCGCGGATTTTCACGACATGAGCTGGCTTCCCGGCGTCGCCGGCGAAGGCGGCAACGAACCCGATGCCGCGAAACGCCAGCTCACCCTGGACGGCGGCGCGACGATCGACGAAAGCCTCTACAAATATGACGCGGCGGAGATGAGCTATTCCTATCGCATCGACAACGTCGATGTGAAGGTTCTGCCCGTCAATAATTATTCCGCGACGATCATCGTCCTTCCGGCCGAGGGCGGCAAAAGCACCGTCGAGTGGCGCGGCGCCTTTTACCGGGGCTATCCCAACAACGATCCGCCGCCGGAATTGAACGACGAGGCGGCGCTGAAGGCTGTCGGCAAAGTCTATCGCGCCGGGCTCGAAAGCCTGAAAAAAAAGGTTGAGGCGGCGAAGTGAAAGGCGCGCGGGCGAGGGCTTGGCTTGCCGGAGTGTCCGCCGCGATTGTTTTTTGGAGTGCTTCGGCGAGCGGGGCCGAAGCCTTCATCACCGATCAAACCGGCGATGAGGTCAGCGTGCTCGATCTCGGATCGAAGCAGGTCGTGGCGCGAATCCCGGTTTTGGGCAAGCCCGCCGGGATCGCCATGGCCCGCGATGGGCGCACCGCCTATGTCACGAGCACGGAAGGCAAATATGTCTCGGTGATCGACACCGCGTCGCGCAACATCGTCTCGAAGATCGCGATTCCCGATACGCCGCTCGGCATCGCCGCCGATCCAGCGGGCGGGTTTATCTACGTCGCCGGGTTCTATCAGCCGCGCCTCTATAAGATCGATCTCGCGACCGCCACCATCGCCGCAAGCGTGCAGGTTGGCGCGTCGCCGTCCGGAGTAGCCATCACGCCCGATGGCGCGCTGATCGTGACCGCCGCGCGACGACAATCAAGTCTCGATCATCGACGCGAAAACTTTTGCCCGCAAAGGCACGGTCAAGGTCGGCGCGCATCCGTTCGGTGTGACTATCGATGCGCGGGGGGAGCGCGCGTATACCGCGAATGTCGAAAGCAACGACGTATCATCGTCGATCTCGCGGGTGGAACGCTCCTTGGCACAGTGGCGGTCGACAAGCGGCCCTACGCCGTGGCGCTGGCGAAGGGACGCGGTTTTTCGACCGACCAATATGGCGGAACGGTTTCGGTCTTCGATCTTGCGACGCTCCAGCCGGTGAAGCGGATTTCCGTCGGCGACTACCCGGACGGAATCGAAACCAGCGCCGACGGCAACAGTGTGTACGTCGTCAATTGGTTCTCGAACGAAGTCTGGGCGATCGATGCTGAAACGCTCGCGGTGACCGCGAAAATGCCGGCCGGCGACGGCCCCCGCGCGTTTGGCACGTTTTTGCGCGAGATGCCGTGAATTCTTCGGGCCATTTCGAACTTGGTGTGCTGAATGCTGGTTGCGCTTGATTCTCCCAGTTGATCGTGAAACCAGACTGTGTTGCGTCGGCGACCCACCAGATCACGGCCGCCGTCGCAAGCTCGTCGCCACTGACCTCAAGGAATTACTCAAGGGCGATGTTCCCTGGCGTGACGGATGCAATTTTTCATGCTACGATCGAGAGCAAAACAACCACCGCAAATCCATCAAATGAGCGTCGCCCAATTCGAGGCGATATTTCCTAACGAAGACGCCTGTTGTGCTTACCTCGTCGGCAAGCGCTGGCCTAAAGGCGTCCGTTGCCCGCGCTGCGGAAGCGAGCGGACTTATGACCTCAAAACCCGCAAATGGCACTGGGAATGCCCTGATTGCCGGCAAGGTGGCGCATATCGTTTCTCCCACCTCACGGGCACAATATTCGAAAACACCAATAAGCCGCTCCGCGATTGGTATCGCGTCATTCATTTGATGCTCACCAGCAAAAAGGGAACAAGCGCCAGACAGGTTTGGCGTTACATGGGGTTCGGCTCGCTGAAAACGGCCTGGTATATGTGTCATCGCGTCCGTGTAGCTCTCATGGAAGACACTGGAAAACTTGGCGGTATCGTCGAGGTCGATGAGACTTTCGTCGGCGGGTTGGCTAAGAACAGGCATTGGGACAAGCGCGGCAAAGGCGGCGGGACTGGCGGCATCGGTTCTGGCAAAACGCCAATCGTCGGCGCTGGCAGTCGTAAAGGAAATGTGGTTGCGCGCGTTGTCGCGAATATCGGTTCCGATACTCTCACCGCGTTCGTCCGCGAAGCCGTCTCTCATAAAGTCAGCTTGCTTTGCACTGGTCAATGGCCCGGTTACAAGCGGCTTGACGGCGAATATCCGCATGGCGTCATTGATCATGCCAGAGGGCAATATGTCATTGGAGCAATCCACACTCAAACCATCGAAGGCTTCTGGTCGATCTTCAAGCCCGGCGTCGTCGGCACGTTCCACAAAATGAGCCGCAAATATATGCCGCTCTATGTTGCTGAGTTCCAAATTCGTTATAACAACCGGCAGAATGCAGACATTTTAGAAACGGCGATTAAAGGCTGTTGATCGTGCGTGCATATTGGTTAGCGATCGTGGTTTGGGTTCTTGTAGGCGTACTTTTTGTCGGCGTCCTGATACCTACGACAGTCTATATAACCGTATATCATGAAGCCACAGAACACGCACGACAACATTATGATTCGCACGATGATATCGAGTGGGCTGTGTTCGGAAAAATTGTTGACGCTCTTTTCAGCGCTGCTTTTTGGACTGCCGTCGCAACCATTGCCATTGCCTGGTTCACGTGGACGCTGAAACGGTCCACTGACAGACTGTGGAATGCCGCCAAGGACCAAATTGCCATCGCAGAAGCCGCGAACAATCTCAACCGGGAGATTTCGGTTACCAGCCGCCGCGCCTGGGTTTCCATTGAGGATGTTAAACTTATGCATCCCACAAAATTCATGGAAGACAGCATTGTTTTTCGCGTCCAAGCGGTAACTAAAAATCTCGGTCAGACGCCAGCTACCAGCGTTTGGCTCAATTTCGAAAGCTATTTCGTGGAAAACAATAGCGAAAATTTTCCGGACGCCGAAAGGCGCTTCAAAGCTCAACTGCGCGAACAACCTCTTTGGTTGGGGGAACTTCTTTTCCCAGGCAAGACGTACACTCTTATGAAAGGTTGGGCTGACGGAATTGAAAAGATAAAGGATGCCATACGAACGTCGCCGCCCGGAGAAAAAAGGATTAGCGTCACGGTGTTCATTGGTCTCAGTTACAGAATCGTCGGCGACAGTGCCGTCCATATAACCTATCATGCTCACGAGATGTTCAATGTCCAAATAGGAACCGCTATTCAACCGGGTCAGCTGGTAGACCTCCCCCGCATGTCCTTTCTGGTTGGCGAAGCTGATTAAGATCGTGGCTATAACCGCTAAAATGGTCAGTGCCCACACGGCGTGCAGAGGAGAACTGCGCCGGCCTGTCGGGAGCCATCGGTAGCGGCTTTTTGCGCGTCCGTCAAGTTCGGGTACATCGTCCTAATTTGATATCGCGCCGCTTATTGGCAGTCCGATCCGTAATTTGAGACTGCGGTCTCAAAATCGCTCTGGGATGACTTCAGCCGCCTAAACTCTGACGAACAATCGTCGTGGCCTTGGCTGTCCGAAACGCAACGCGAATACCGTTTCATTGTGTTTGAAACCTCTTCAATGGCTGAATTGTAGCTGGTAATGGCCTCATTGCATTCATCTGGACCAGCGCGGGCGAGGCGATTGCTCGTTAGGGCGACTGTTACGACGGCAGCAATAAATACGATGCGACGCATAGCCACGGTGCCAATCATTTGCGCGGTGTTCCGCCACGACCGCCGCGCACCCATCAACCGACGATTTGATAGGCCCCACATGCAGCACGGCATAGAACCGGCGTTTAGTGCTACCTTAGCAGCGAGGGTGTCATGAACCGATTGTCTCTTGGCCGCCGAACCCATCCAACCGGCACGGCCCCTCCCTATCGACGACGCCGAGGCAACGGGATAGGCCTCGAGACGAATGCCTAAACATCTGGTCTTGCATTCAATCCTGCACCACGAGCCGTGCCCTCGCCCCCAGCTTTTCCGTCGCGCTCTTCAACTGCCCGCAGGCGGCCAGTATATCGCGCCCGCGGGGGGTGCGCACCGGGCTCGCATAGCCGGCGTTGAACACAATTTCAGAAAACGTTTCGATTTTCCCCCAATCCGAACACTCGCAAGGCGCGCCGGGCCAAGGATTGAACGGTATGAGATTGATTTTGGCCGGAATGCCCTTCAAAAGCCGTACCAATTCGCGCGCGTCGGCGAGCGAATCATTGACGTCCTTCAGCATCACATATTCAAAGGTGATGCGGCGCGCGTTGGAGGCGCCGGGATAGGCCCGGCAGGCGGCAAGGAGGTCCTTGATCGGATATTTCTTGTTGAGCGGCACGAGTTTGTCGCGCAACTCGTCGCGCACCGCGTGGAGCGAAATGGCGAGCATCGCGCCGGTCTCGCGGCCAAGCTCTTCCATGCGCGGCACCACACCCGCCGTCGAAACCGTGATCCGGCGCTTCGACAGCGCGAGGCCGTCGCCATCGGCAAACACCGCCACGGCATCGCGCGCATTGCCGAAATTATAGAGCGGTTCGCCCATGCCCATGAACACGATGTTCGACACCGCGCGAAGACCTTCGCCCGGCACGAGCCCGTCGCCTGACGGCGTCAGTCCCGGAAAATCCCCAAGTCTTTCCCGCGCGATCAAAACTTGGCAAATGATCTCGCGCGCGGTCAAATTGCGGACAAGCTTTTGCGTTCCGGTGTGGCAAAAGGTGCAGCTCAGCGTGCAGCCGACCTGGCTCGAAACGCAAAGCGTGCCGCGATCGCTCTCGGGGATATAGACGCATTCGACCTCGGCGCCTTTATCGCGCGGGTCGCTTGGGTCGAGCCTCAGCAGCCATTTCCTTGTGCCGTCGCGGGAAATTTGTTCGGCGACGATCTTGGGGCGGGCAAGGGTGAACCGCTCGGCCAAGGCGGCGCGCAGAACCTTGCTGACATTGCCCATCGCATCGAAGGAAGTTGCGCCAGCGTGGTAAATCCAATGCCAGAGCTGCGCCACGCGCATGCGAATTTCGCGCTCCGGCACACCTGCCTCGGCAAGCGCCGTGGCAAGCTCGCGCCGCGTCGCACCGGCAAGCGAAGCCCGGCCGCGATGGGCCTGCTCATCAAGCTGTTCAAGAGGTTCGGCGAGCGTGGGCATGATTGGGGTGCGCTTTTAGCATGGCGGCCTGGATTTCTCCAGAAGTTCTCTGGTAAGTATAAGTATCTGCTGTTATGAAAATTGTTTGCCGCCGTCGAACAAGCTTTGCGTAGTTCTGACGCTCTCGTCAGGAGCAGATGGCTTCTCCCCAGCGAACCTATCCCGATTGCGTCGGTCCCAAATTATGCGCCATCTTGGCCCGCCCGACACCGCACAGCGACAAGCCTCGAAGGTCTTGTGATTACTCTCTGCCCGTATTCGCTGAAACCCATCGTTGATCTCCCGGCGGGAGAGGTAAGTGATGAGCACACCATTCCTCGGGCGTTGGGGGGGCCGGACGCGCTTGTTTTGAGTGCCGATAGATCGTCAAATTCAAGGTTTGGCGAGACTGTCGATAGCGACCTTGTACATGACAAGAGGCTGCGTTTTGTAGCTGCCACGCAAGGAGTGCGGTCCCGCAGTAGTGAGGTGACCGTTCAACTGCCCGGTACGATCGTTGAAACCGGCGATGCCATGACGATCACGTTCGATAAAAATGGAATGGGTGATCGTCTCATCGTCAATTCCCATCGCAAGAATCCCCCGACAGGGACAATCACCCTTACAGGTTTCGATGATCAGTTTGAGCGAGCGCTAGAGCAGCTATCGGAGGGCACGGCCAGAAAGAATAAAAGCATTCAAAAGCATGGCCATAGAACAATTAATAATCCGCTCGTTAAGGTCGACATCCAGTCAGACTCATTTTCCGTCAGTAAGGGGTTGGCAAAAATAGCTTACCTCATGACATTCAGAACCCTAGGCGACTCATTCGCTCTATCTTTGGATGGTAAAGCCTACCGTGATACAATTCTGGCCGCCAATTGGGATGATTTTGACGGTTACAACTTACGGAAGTTCCTAGGGGTTGATTTGCCGGTTCTTCCGGCAATAGCAATTCATGAACACTTGGTGGCTTGCTATCGCATTGGTCCATTGATTCTGACGACGGTAAAGCTTTTTGGGGGCGTCTGCTTGGCGACCTTTGGTATGCCGGCAGCATCCTATGGGATGAGTGGACTGGACGGGTTTGTAATTGTGATCGATAGCTTGCAACGCACGTTCACTGAACGGCGATTACAAGAGGCTGTAAGCCTTTTCGATATGGCTCAACGATTAAAGCTCTCGCTCCCTGACGGTGCCAACGAGGAAAGGCACTTTGGGAATTGGCGGCCGATTTGACCCTATATTCCTCCTGCTGAAAGATTTCTTATGTCGATCACCCGTGTTCCCCTCGCGTTTGCCCGGCTCGCTTTCATCGCCACGCTTCCGCTCGTCGTTGGGACAGAACTGACAATAGCACAACCGCAAGTGCTGTCCCTGAAAGACTCGGTGCCGTCCATCACGACGAATGGCGTCGCAAGCACGGAAGTCGTCCCCGATATCGCGACGATCTCGCTCGGCGTTGATACCGAACGGCCAAACGCCGCCGCCGCCGCGCGCGACAACGCCCTCGCCGCGCAGGCGATCGTCGGCGAGATCAAGGCGCAAGGCATCGAGGCAAGGGATATTAAGACACTATCTGTCACGCTCTCGCCGATTTACGACGAGGTCCGCGACGCCAGCGGCTACGTCACCAAACGGACGTTGCGCGGCTATATTGCGCGTAATTCCTTGAGCGTGCGGATCAGAGAGGTCGCAAAGGCCGGTGTCCTGGCGGGGCAATTGATGGATAAGGGTGCCAACAGCTTTTACGGCATCGCGTTCGATTATGCCCAAAAAGAGGCGAAATACGACGCCCTGCGCGGCGACGCCGTTCGCGATGCTTTGCGCAAGGCCAATAGCTACGTAAACGGGCTCGGTCTCAAGCTGGGGCGGGTCCTGGAAATTGCGACGCAATCGCCGTCCCGGGGCGCCACTGAGTCGTCGGCGGGATTGCGGGCAAAGAGCGAAGCCGCCGCCGCCGTTCCGGTCGAGCCCGGTAGCGAAATTCTGCGAACCGAGGTCCAGGTCACCTGGGAACTCGCCCAGTAACCGCAGGATCAGCTTTCGGGAGCCGGTTTGCTCCCGAGCGCGTCAGCAAGCCGCATTTTGGCCGAGCCCGGCGGCAATGGCTTTTGCTGGCTCTCGTGCGGCACCCAGCCGGAAAGAAAGATCATCTCGAAAGTCGCGCGCACGCGTCCGCCCGGATCGGCGAAACGCTCCGCATAGATGTTTGCGGCGCGCAAGAAAAAGCCCCTCGTCGAGGGTTTGCGCAGCCGCGCCGCAAGCGCATTGGTCGCGCCCATCGCGCGCAGATCCGCCATCAGGCCAAACATGGTCGCGTAGCGCACGGTTACGGGTTCTCTATCGGCAACCGGCAACGCGAACCCGGCTCTTTGCAGAAGCCCGCCCATGTCGCGCACATCCGCGAAAGGCGCGACGCGCGGGCTGATCCCGCCGTAAATCTCCGTCTCGGCCACGGCCAGGGCGGTCCGCAACTCGTGCAGACTCTGGCCGCCAAGGAGGCAACCGAGAAAAAGCCCATCGGGCTTCAAAACGCGGCGAAGCTGAACGAGCGCTCCGGGAAGATCGTTGAGATTTTGCAGGCAGAGCGCCGATACGGCCAAATCGAAGCATTCAGGCGCCAGCGGCAAGCTTTCCTCATCGCCCAAAAGCCGCAGGAGCGAGCCATCGCCGGCCGTTTCCGCCAACGGCGTCATGCGGACCAGAAGGCGTGGCCGAAGCCGGTCCGCGAGCCGCGCAGCAAGCCAAGGCGACGGCGTGCCGGCATCTAGGACGGCGGAAAATTCCCGCTTGATTGAGGAAAGCCGCTCGCAGAACTCTTCGCTGGCATGGACTAGGAGAAAGTCCTGCGCTCCGGCGGCGGCCGCGCGGGCAAGCCTCCGCCTTACCAGGCGGCGGTCGAAGATGGGGGGCGGAGGTGTCGTCATGGCCGCGTCATCGGACGAACGTTTCGTCAAACAGCGGCTGCGGGTGCGCCGTTTCGAATAAACCCCTCGTTCGCCCCCATGCCCGAAAAATTTTCCGCCCCGAACCCGGTGCGGCCGGTGGATTTCTTTCAACCATCCAGGATAGCGATTTGGCGCACCCGAAGGGATTCGAACCCCTGGCCTCTGCCTTCGGAGGGCAAAGGCCTGATGTTTCTCTCCGCAACTTTCGATCGTTGAAGCACTCTAACACATTGAGTTTTATAATATATGAGATTATTGTTATTTCCATTGGTTTCCCGGAATTCCTTCTGGCGTGTTACCCCGGTGTTACCCCGGCCCACGCTCGACGGAAAGCGGCACAAAGGAAGGCCTACCCGATGGCGCGAAATCGCATTACGAAGCGCACATTGACGCTTTTCAGGCGGACGGGCGGGACTATGTCGCGTGGGATGGCGAATTGACCGGCTTTGGCGTGCGGGTTCGCCCGCCCGGTTGAAAATCATTCGTCGTCGTCTACCGGACTGGCGGCCGCAACTCGCCGCTGCGCCGAGTGACTGTCGGAGCCGTCGGCAAAATCGACGTTGAGGTGGCGCTGAAGCGCGACGCATTCTTGCCGGTGCGGAGCTTGGGCAGGATCGTGCCGGCGACCTCGCAAGGTCACGCGCCGAAATGAGCGTCGCGGCCTTGTGCGACGTCTATCTCGCCGAAGGATGCGAGACGAAGAAGCCGAGCACGCTGGCGACCGATCGCGGGCGTATCGAGCGCCAAATCAAGCCGCTCCTTGGCGCCAAGTGCATTAGCGAGATGACGCGGGCCGATATCGAGCGCTTCATGCGCGGCGTAGCTGCGGGAAAGACAGCAATTGACGTAAAAACGAAAAAGTTTGGCCGCGCGATGGTCGAAGGCCCAAAGGAACCGCGACCCGCACCGTAGGCTTGCTCGGCGGGATATTCTCATTCGCCGTTGCGCGACAGCTTCGGACGGAAAATCCCGTGCGCGGCGTAAAGCGGTATCAGGATAAGAAAGGCGAAACCTTCCTGTCCTCGGCCGAATTGGCGAAGCTTGGCCAGGCGGTGGCGCAATGTGAAAGCGAGGGCGCGAGCCCGGCGCCCATCGCCATCATCCGGCTTCTGGCTTTCACCGGGGCGCGTAAGAGCGAAATTGCTTCGTTGAAATGGAGCGAGGTGGATTTACAACGCGGCTATCTCGCGCTTGGCGATTCCAAGACGGGAGCGAAGATCATTCCACTGGGCGCCTGCCGTCGAAGTCCTATGAGGCGTCGCGCGCATCGAGGGCGCGACTTATATCTTTCCAGCCTCTTCCGGCGAAGGTCATTTTCAGGGTGTTGAAAAGGTATGGCGGAGGGTGGCGGCGGGCTTTCCGGCGCTTCGGCTTCATGATTTGCGGCATAGCTTTGCGTCCGTTGGCTTGGCGCGGGGCGATGCGCGGGCAGTCATCGGCGCTATTCTCGGACATGCGGACGTGAAGACCACGAGCCGCTATGCGCATTTGGCCGATGATCCGGTGCGAAATGCAGCCAATGAAATTTCCAAATCCGTCCATGCGGCCTTTGTGGGTAAGTCATTAGGAGAAGTCATTCCGCTGAGGGAAACGAGACGGAGTGGACTTGCCTCGAAAAAGCGGAGAGGCATTTGCTCAGCCTGACGCCAGTTTTTCGAACTGGGTTGGGCGGAGGCAGTCGAGCGCTGAGTGTCGCCTGACGGGATTGTAGAACCCGTCGATGGAGCGGGCAATGGCACGTCCGGCTTCGTTGCGGGTGGCGAAGACGGTCCGCCAGACAAGCTCGGATTTCAACGTCTTGAAGAACGTCTCGGCCATCGCGTTGTCGTTGCCGTTGCCTGACATCGAGATGGCGATACCGTGCCGGCGCAGCCCGGCCTGATAATCGATCGAGCAATATTGACTGCCGCGATCGGAATGATCGATCAGCCCCTCGCGCGGACGCCGCATCGTGAGAGCCTTCCGCAGGGCGGCGAGAGCCAGATCGCGGTGCAGACGATCGCCGGCGGCAAAGCCAACGATCTTTCGCGAGAACAGGCCGATGATGACAGCAAGGTACCGCCACCCCTCGCGGGTCCAGACATAGGAGATGTCCACGCCCCATTTCTCGTTCGGTCCCGTGGCGGCAAAATCCTGATCGATGATGTTCGGTGCGATCGGCCAGGCATGATCGCTGTCAGCCGTCCTTTTGAGCCGCCGCTTCCGCCGGGCCTTCAGGCCATTTCCCGCATCAGCTGCGCCGTTCGTCGCCGTCCCGCGGCGAAGCCGTTATCCTGCAGCTCGCGCGGCATCCGCGGACTGCGATTAAGTGCCGTTCGACAGTGCGAACGCAGATCGAACGCGGGCCAGCAACACCATGTCATCGCGCTGACGCCGGCTGGCTGGCCGGTCTTTCCATGCAAAATAGGGGAATTATATATTTGACTCCCTCTCATTTTCATGCTATATTTTGCCCAGAAAGTGAGAGACAAATCAATGAGCAAGTCAACTATTTCAACCTTCGAACTTTTCGAGATGTTCCCTGACCAAGAGACCGCCCGTGCCGCCACCTGATTCGTCACAGAGGGCTAGGAAATCGAAGACCCCAAACCCGGCCGTTGAGCCGGGTTTTTGATTGAACAGCCAAACCCACCGGATTGGAGGAATAGGGATGATTACAGTGCGGATTGAAATAGGGAGCGCGACGGAGTTCA
>JALZAY010000239.1 GCA_030948025.1 Pseudomonadota bacterium | reverse complement strand
CATTAACTATAGTTCATGTCGCGGTGTGGCGCAGCTCTACAGCACATAGCTACGTTCAAGAGGCATTGCTCGCATCCGCAACACAGCCCCGGTCATTTGCCGGGGCTTCGTTATTTTTGAGGTGCGTGTCTCAGTTTGAAATTTGAGGCCCTTGCCGGGGGCTCGCGCACGTCCAATTTACCATGCTATGCTTGGCGCAAAGCATGGGTGGGCGTAATGTGGAATCGTATAGAATTTCTGGTTTCCACAGATGAATGGGCGAAGTTCGGCCCCGTCGATGCCGATACAGGCAGCCCAATTGTTGATATCTTTGGGGTTGTATTCATTGTTCTCGCGGTAGCCTGCGCGGTAGCCTGGAGGATGCGTCTTATCAATAGGCGCTGACGAAGGACGGATAAGGCATGGAGGACGATGGTGCCTAGAGGCCCCAAAGGCGAGCGCCGCGTCGCCCCCGCCGTGTTGCACCAGCCCCACACCAGCTTTTCATTGTTATGCCAAGGCGAGATGTTATCGAAGTTTTGACGAAATGCCGTGTTTAGTGCCTCTAGCGTGGCGACGTCCGCTTTGATGCGCACTGGAAATTTTGCAGGCAATTGGACAAAGCAATGATCCATTCATCGCACCGGGATCGCAAGGCCAAGGCAATTGCCGAAGCGTTGGCAATGATCGCTGACGCTCACCCTGAACTCGATCCACATAGGCCGCGTCCTGTCCGCGAGACAGACGAATGGTTGTGGGAGAGCGCCACCGAATTTTGCGCCGCGCTGGACCACTATGCAGGGCGCACTATGGAAATTAAGAGAGCATTCGCGCCAGCCGCGCGGCGCACGCGCGTGCAGGGCGGAACTCACCCAAATCTAAAACTGGTTTAGATTTTAGGTCAGGCCCGCCCCGCGGCGCGGGCCTGCGCGCCTATCACCGCACGCACCAAACCCATGCGACCACGACAGCAAGCCAAATGATGAAAGCGTGGATCATGATGCCTCCCGCGCGCCACACTTCACGAGAAACGCGGCGCGCAGGGATGCCATGAAAACCCTAACCTTACGTTAGAGGTTTATCATTCGGCCGCACCAGCCGCCTTGCCCGGCGTCTATAACCCATTTGGGGTATGCGGCCACGGCCGCATTTTTGCAGATGCGTCGTCCTACCGTGGCTGCGAATTGGCCACGATCACACGCCTGGAGACGCGGATCGCGGCCAGGCCGATAAATATGCCCACGGCTGGGCATTGCCCGAAGGAGCCACGGGCAATGCCTATGAATACCAAGGGATCGGACAAACGGACAACCCCTAATCAGGGGGTGTCCCACGGGAACGCTCCGCGCTTGATTCCTGCGATAGATGGGCGAAATTGATCCTCCATCACGCTCGCTCCGGCCGCGCCCACTTCGGCTGCAGCAGCCGTCAAGATTGGCCTGAATATTGCTTGTTCATTCTGGCTTGGTTTCCTCCCAGGCTTGTAACTCCTGCCCCTGGTCTGGTCGCATAACTCCCTTCGCGCGGCCAGGTCAGGGGCTTTTTTGTATTCCACTCTTATCCCTCCCGCTGCGCCAATGGCCGCCACGCCTCCTTACAAGGGAATCCCTCGGCATTCGCGAGGGATTCCTCTGCATTCGAACGAGTCGATTTCTTGAACGAGCGACAGACGATGACCCGCACCTTCTCCGACATCGACGACATCGGCGGTACGCCGCATCTCGTCGAAAACCGCTTTCGCCTCAATGGCGCTGCAGCCATCTTCGAGATTATCCACACGCAGGAATTTCCCCTCCGTCAATTCGAGGGAAAACAAAAGAATTCTGTATTTTGCATACGTCGTCATTTCCATTCCTGTTAAGTGTTAGCGCCCCGCGCGCAGCCGCCGCAAGACCCAGCACAACGCGCGGAGCTTCAAGGTGTGATAGCGAAGGCGGATGCGCAGCACTCCTATCCCTCTTCGGCGCCGTAGCTCGCCGCGACTTCGGCCCCCAGCTGACGAAGCGCTTTCTCGATTTTCCTGCCCACTTCATCGGCCATGGCCGCAATTGAGCCTTCCTCATCAGGCGGCAACTGTCTGGCGGCCATGACGATGCACTCGATGTCAGAGCGCGCCTCGGTGAGAATGCCTTGCACATCAAGATTTTTGCTCATGGTTCCTCCTACTACGGCGTCGCCCCGCCGCGCTCCAGCGCATCGCACAACGTCCGCTAGGCGCGCGGCATTCCGATCGCTTCGCTGAACTGCGCGCGATCGATGGCTCTCCTTATATCTAGCTCCCCATCGAGGAGCCGGTGTGCGTTTTCGGTCACAAAGTTGATGGTGCGTCGCATCTCCTCCATGCCGGCGTTGCGTGCGGCCTCTGTTACATTGTGCAGCGATTCTAAAATGTTCCTCAATATCATCTGGTCGGCCCCGTCAGACCGGAAGCCTGCCTCGCGCATACCGACCGCGAACTCCAAAAGCTCTCTCACCTCGTCGAAATCTTGCGGGATCGATCTCGAAAGCTCCATTTCAATTTCGTCTTGCTCATTATCATGCTGGCAAATGAGGGTTTCGTTTTCCTCATCGGTTCCAGCGATCGCGGCCTGATAGGCTTTCTCGGCTTCCAGAACGCGCAAGCGGGCAACGAGCCGGCAAATCTCGCTCACTTCCCGCTTCGGCTCGCCGGACGCTTGTTTCGCGGCGGCCTTGGGCGTCGCGCGTTTGGCCGCGGATGCTTTGCGTGTCTTCGGTTTGGTTGTCATTTGTTCCTCCTATGGGTGGTCTTAACCACAAAACGTTGTTACTGATTGATTCCTCCTATGCGTCCGGGAGGCCATTGGCGGGTTTGCCAATTTGCGCCACCGCGATGCCAATCTCATTCTCGATAAGGTCGAGCAGCGTCGCGAATGTCCCTGCGATCCAGGCGGGGACATCATCCTTTTCGACGCCCTTGGCCGCGAAGCATTTGGCCACGGTCAAAAGGTTGCGCACTCAGTTCATTGAATCCCATGCTTCATTTTCCATCGTTGTTCCTCCTATTCGCAAAAAAACCCCTGCCGGGAACCCGGCAAGGGCTTGGGATTATGCGGCTTCGCTTTGGTAAAGCGCGGCTACTTCCGCGACGAACGCGGCGCGCAGCCTGCCTGCCTCTTCATCGTAGCAGCGTTCCAGATCGGCCATGCTTGCCGCGAAACGATACCTGGCGGTCTCGATTGACTTGACCGTATCTTCGTCGTCGATTTTCCGGGCGGTTTCGAGCGAAGGCGCCCAAAAAATATTCGGTTTGGAAACTTGGCGTGTCATTGCTTGCTCCCTTGCTTTCCGTATCGCTTTGTGCGATACCAAAAGAATAAGACGGTCCTTATGGGTTGTCAAGCCCTAAAGGGTATTTATATATACTGAAAGGCTATACAATGATTACGAGCGAACAGGTCAAGGCGGCGCGAGGCCTGGTCCGGTGGAACCAGCAGGACCTCGCCGCGGCGTCGGGAATATCATTGCCGGCGATCAAGCGCCTTGAGCAATTGCCCGGACCGCTGGCGGCACAATCTCGCACCGTCGAGGCAATCATTGCCGCCTTCGATTCGGCCAATGTCAAATTCCTCGGAGAGGATAACGGCGGCTCGGGCGTGCGGATCAGAAAGAGCGCAAAGGGCGCCGAGGAAATCTCACGGCAAATCGACGCGCTCGAAGACAAAATTTCGTCCATGCCGGCGCCAACGAAGCCCAGCCCAGAAGCCGGCATGAACATAATGAGGAAAGCTGTCGCCAAGAACGATCTGACGAAGCTCAAAAACCGCCGCACGCGGATCACACGACGCGATCGTTCGAAATAAGCGGCAGAGCACGATCTTTGGCGAAACGGCCCGTGCGGCTTCCTGCACCCTGGTATCGCGCTCGCGGCTTCCGGCGTGCCGCTACCAACCCGAAGAAAGGCGACTAGTTAGAAGAGCAACGGCGGGTCAAAGCGCCGGTTGGGAGGCTTGGATGGCGACCACCATGCAGATAAAGTGCATTAGCAGAACTGAAAGAATGAGCCCCCATGAAAGAACTAGCCACGTTGGGGGCTATGAAAGTTCTCAGTGGAAAATTACGTTGAATGATGCGATTGGAAAAATAGAGCGCGGTGAGCAGGCGTTTTCTGTTCAAGCCCATCGCAAAACGGTTAGCGTTATTGTAGCCGTCAGCCCTTCCGGCATAAAATATTTAAAGGCTGAAGTAGATGGCGATCAGCCTGACAGTCTTTTACGGCTCCCCGAATGCCCATAATGGCGCAGCAGCCTCGTTGGGTTCGATTGCCCGCGCAAGCCAAAAATTAAACGCGATTGCATTAAGCCAGTTTCGCGTTTCTCTGAACGCAGTCCTCTTCCTCACTTCCCTGGCACCATGCGGCGCCGATCCCGCGCCGATCATTCACTATGCGCCGGCGGAAAACCTGGAACACATCGACGTTGCACTTATCGATCGCGCCGAGCGTGAAATAGACATGGCTGCTTATGTCCTAACGGATTGGCCGGTCATGCAGGCGCTCACGCGCGCCGCCGATCGCGGCGTTGCTATCCGCATCTATCTTGACGGCACTCAGCTTGCCGAGCGCGAGCCCGCAAAGGCCTTCAATGACCTCGCCGAGACGCCGGGCGTCGAGATAAGGATCAAGCGAAAGAATAGCGACCTGATGCACCTCAAGAGCTATCAAATAGACGGGCGGTTGGTGCGGACCGGCGCCGCGAATTTCTCCGCGTCCGGCCTCAAGCGCCAGGACAACGATTTAATCGTGATTGAGAGCGCCGGGGCCGCGGCAAGCTGGACGCTTCTAAAAACCTGGCCAAGTTCGAGCATTTCTGATTCCCTCTTGGAGGATGGATTGGAGGTGATTCGATGCGCGGGCAGCCCGGCTTTTTTGATGTCGATGATCGGTTGAAGCGCC